>NZ_JBQEOZ010000008.1:0-179845 GCF_052045495.1 Microbacterium sp. 22242
GACTCATCGCCCGCGAAATCTACTACGTCCTGATCCAGCCTTGACATCCATAGGAGCATCTCCCCGCACCACGGTCCCGGTCGCCCGCCGGCTCATCGCCCGGGCGGCCGGGATCCGGTGTGCGTGCCGGCCCAGTCGAGGGGACCGGGGGACTGCAGGGCCGGCTGGGCGGGCCGGGCGTTGGTACGGTCGAGGCATGTCCGGCTTCGTGGTGAAGACCCTTCTCGTGCTCGCCGTGCTGATCATGGTCGGCGCGGCGGTGGCGCGGCTGCGCCGGCACCCGAACCGGTCGGCGGAGCACCCGGAGCGCCAGCGCATGCCCCGGCTGGTGCCGATCGCGGGCGGTCTCCTCATCGCGGTGGGCGTGCTGCTCGGGCTCACCGCGTTCACCGAGCGGGACGACGCCGGCATGCTGCTGCCGATGCGGATCGCGGCGGTGCTGATCGCGCTCGGCGGCCTCGCGTTCCTGATGATGTACGGCAACTTCTACGTCGCGCCCCGCGACGCCGAGGTCGCCTTCCGCACGATCTTCGGACGGGAGAGCGTGATCGCGTACAGCGACATCGTCGACTACACCGTCAAAGGGACCGGGATGCAGCTGATCCTGACGGTCCGTGCGGCGACAGGCCCTCGACTGCGGCTGAACCTGCGGCTCTACGACATGTCGCCGTTCCTGCGCGCGATCGAGTTCCGGCAGCGGAACGGGCGCTGGCCTCTGCGCGGAGAGTCGCTCGGCTTCCCCGGCGCCGGACGGGCGGGCTGAGCGGACCGGTGCGATCCGCCGTTCCGGATCCTGCGGCCCTCGGTCCGCCGTTCCGGATCCTGCGGCCCGCGGTCCGCCGTGACGCCCGCGTCGGCGGTGCGTGATTCGATGGCGGTATGGACACGGGGAAGCTGCTGCTCGGCGAGACCCGCACGGTCTGGGCGACGGCGGTCTGCTTCGCGCTCGGCACGGCGGCGGGAGCGGTGCTGCTGCAGGGCGCCCCTCGGCCTCTCACGGGCACGGGATCGCTGAGCGCTCCGGTCGCCGCGGTCGCCGGAGTCATCTCGGCCGCCGCGTTCGTGGTCAGCACGCTGCAGCACCGCCGAGGTGAGACGGATCCGATGCCGCGCTGGCAGGCCTGGGTGTCCCACGCCGCCACGGTGGCGCTGACCGTGGTGTTCGCGGCGGTGTCGGCCCTCGGCGTGCTGCTGGCGTGCGTCGTGCTGGCGGTCGGGCTGCACGGCTTCGAGCCCTCGGCGTTCGGCGGCGCCCTGATCGCGGGGGTCGCGGCGGCGATCGGCGGGAGGTTCGCGTACACCGCGGGCGTCGGTCTGCGCACGCGGGACCTCTCGGCGCTGCTGTTCGGCTTCCTCACGATCGGCACGCTGTTCGCGATGGCGACGGCGGCGGATCCGCACTGGTGGCAGCGGAACTTCTCGCAGCTCGGGCTCGGAGTCGGCGGCTGGGCGTTCAACGGCACCCTCATCGTCGCCGGCCTGCTGTTCGCGACGATCGGCGCGTACATCGGCCGCGACCTGCACCGTCTGCTCGGAGATGCGGCGCTGAGCCGGATCGCGGTCGTGGTGGTGCTCTGGGCGGCGACGGGCACAGCACTCGCCGTCGTGGGATTCGTGCCGCTCGAGCTGAACCGCCCCGTGCACCTGACCGCCGCGATCGGCGCGCTCGTGCTGTTCAGCGCCGCGGCGCTCGTCACGCTCTTCACCCTGCCCGGTCCTCCCCAGGCCCTCGTCATCGCGACGATCGGGCTCGGCATCCTGCTGATCGGCGCGGTCGTGCTGCACGTCCCGCTGCGGCTGTACTCAGCCGCGGGCCTCGAGGCGATCGCGGTCGGGCTGGGCGTGGTCTGGATGACCACGCTCGTCCGCGTCCTGGCGGTGCTCACGCCCGACGTCTCACGGCCGTCTGCGCGGCCGACCCTGCGCGCTTTCTGAGCCGCTCGTCCCTCCGCTGCGGGCGGATCCGTCTTGACGCCGCTCGTCCCTCCCCTGCTCGACGGGCGGTGCGGCTGATGGTCCTCTCTGCGGCCCGCTCGCCTGTCGGGGCGCACAATGGAGGCATGGGCATGTTCACGCAGAAGCCGGAAGAGCCGACCGAGTGGGCGGGCCTTCCGTCCGAGCCTCTCGACCGTGACGAGGCGACGGATCTCCCGGAACCGCCCGCACTGGATCCGTTCGGGCTCGGCCTGGGCACCGGTACGAACGTCGTGATCCCGGTGCGGCCGGATGCGATCGGATCCGGGTCGCCCGTGTCGATCCCGGTCCCTCCGCCTGATCAGTCCTGAGCCGCCTCGCGCACTGCATCGACCAGGTCGCGCCACGGTCCGGACAGGTGCTCCTCCGGGATCACCTGCTCGTGCCGCACCTGCCGGATCTGCGCCTCGATCCGCCACTGGAACCGATCGGCGCCGGACGCGGATCCCGGATCCTCATCCCACGGGCAGCGCTCCAGCAGCGACACCCAGCGCTCGGTCTCAGTGCGGGAAGGGACGACGCGCCAGCGCCGGGTCATGCCGGCGATCCCGCCGCTGCGGGCGACGCGGATCGTGACCTCGTCGCCGTCGCCGTCGCCGTCGCCGTCGCTGTCGCACTCGGGGGCCGCGGAACCGGGGGCGTCTGCGGGACCGCCAGCGTCTGCGACGGATGGGGCGGGGCCGCCGGTATCCGCGGCATCGGCAGCGGCCCCGGCGGACGAGTCCACCGGGGTGCCGCGCGGATCGCGGTCGTCAGCCGGCGGCTCGCGCATCGCCCGCCGCCGTGGTCACGCCCACCGAGGTCCAGGCGGTGCGCGCCGCATCGCCCGTGGTCTTGTCCACCGAATCCGCCTCGGCGATCGTCGCCTTCGCGAACTGCGCGAACGAAGCGGTCGCAGGGAGCCCGCCCGTGAGCGCTCGGTACCAGACCGATCCCGCCGTCTCCCATGCGTGGCCGCCGAGCGCGACCGCGAACAGGGCGAAGGCACGGTTCGGGATGCCGGAGTTGATGTGCACGCCGCCGTTGTCCTCGGTGGTGTGCACGAAGCCGCTCATGTCCGCCGGCTGCGGATCCTTGCCGAGCTCCGGGTCATCGTAGGCGGTGCCCGGATGCAGCATCGACCTCAGCGCCTTGCCGTGCACCGCCGGGGTGAAGATGCCCGCGCCGATCAGCCAGGTGGCCTTGTCGGCCGTCTGACCGAGCAGGTGCTGCTCGGTGAGCGCGCCGAAGACGTCGGCGAGCGACTCGTTCAGCGCGCCCGGCTGGTCCTGGTAGCCCAGACCAGCGGTGTACTGGATGACGCCGTGCCCCAGCTCGTGCCCGATCACCGAGGTCGCGGCGGTGAAGTGCTGGAAGACCTGGCCGTCCCCGTCGCCGAACACCATCCGCTTGCCGTTCCAGAAGGCGTTGTCGTAGCCGGATCCGTAATGCACCGTGGCATCCAGCGGCAGACCCTTCCCGTCGACCGAGTCGCGCTGGAAGGCGTCCAGCAGCATCTCGAACGTCGCGCCGAGACCGTCGAACGCCTGGTTGACCGCTGTGTCGGCGACGGCAGGATCGCCCTCCTTGCGCACGACGGTTCCGGGGAGGTTCTCGGTGGCGTGCGCATCGCTGATCGTGCGATCCGGAGCCGCCGCGACCGCGGCGACCAGCGATCCGTCCGCGCCGATGGACAGCTGCAGCTGCGCGCGGTGCTGTGCGGGAAGGCCCGCGATCAGCGTCTGCCGCGCGGAATCGGCGGCCTGCGGATAGCGCTCCGACTGCGCGAGCTTGGCCAGCAGATAGGACGGGACGATTCCCTGGTGGATCCGGCCGCCCTGGCTGGCCCGGCCGCGACGGGCCCGGTCGTCGTGCTCGTGGTTGGTCATGATGCCCTCCGATCCGCGTCCCCTGCTCCGACGATACGCCGGTCCGCCGACACTGCGACGATCCGTTGACGCGATGCGTCGGACCGCGGGGGCGGATCCTCGCGATGGGGAGTTCTCCCCATCCCGCCCGCGGAACCACGCGCGTAGCCTCGCAGGAACGGACTCGATGACGGGGGAGACGGCGATGAGTCAGCTGCGTGAGCGTGGAGCCTGGCGCTCGAAGGGACCGCTGCGCCGCGGCCTGCTCGTCGGCGCGATCGCCGGCCTCGCCGGACTGCTGCTGGCGGGGTGCACGGGGACCAGCCCGGCTCCCGCGCCGACCCACTCCGTGCTGCCGCAGCCGAAGGCCATGAGCGCCCAGCAGATCCGCTCGCTGGACGTCTGCGCGCTGATCGCGCAGTCTCAGCTGTCGTGGTCGCTCGTCGCGGTCGGCGAGGTCACGGCCACCAGGTCCATCACCTCGGACCCGGCGGGCTGCGCCGTGTTCATCCCGGAGCAGAGCGCCGACGACCGACTTCCGGCGTACGCCGTCTCACTCACGTCCTGGCCGACGGCGCGCGATTGGGCAGCCATCACGGCCCCCGATCGGCCCCGATTGCTCGTCGACGGAGGAGTGCTGGTGTCCGGCGTCGTGAGCGGCGCGGCGACGGCGACCGTGTACACCGACATCGGGGTCGCTTACCGGATCGTGGCGCTGCAGCCCACGACCACGGACATCGACCGGGACAAGGAGCTCGCGATCCTGAGGCTGGTCGCGCGCGTGGCGGCCGAGCCGCCGCTGCCGACGATCCCGTGGGCGAAGGGCGACCTGCTGACGAAAGACATCTGCGCCGCGGCGAAGGCGGCCGGCCTCCCGCGATCACTAGGGCTGAGCGATCCGAAGGCCGGGCCGCTCGTCGTCGACTCGCCCGATGCGCGCAGCTGTTCGGAGAAGCGCCAGAACGCCGCCGACTCGCCCCGGTTCCAGGTCAGCTCAGGGCTGGCGGACGGCCTCGACACGCGCGGCAACGCGGAGACCGCGACCATCGCCGGTCACTCGGCCGTGCAGAAGTGGGACGGGAAGACCTGTCGCCTCACGATCGCGTTCCCGGGAGACCCCGCCCTCGATGACCGGTTCACGGATACCAGTTCGCGGACCACGGCGCTGTTCATGACCGCCGAACGCCCCTGCTCAGAGGTCGCGAAGGACGCGGACCTGCTGATCATGGAACTCGACAAGCAGAGCTGATCCCGTCACAGCCGGTCCACGCCCGTCACCACGATGACGGCCTCGCCCGCATCGTCCGAGGCGTCGAGGTCGATGGTCGCGGAGATTCCCCAATCGTGGTCGCCGGCCGGGTCGTCGAGGATCTGCCGGACCGCCCACGACCGGGCGGGCCGTTCGCGGTCGGGGCCGCCGGTCTCGTCGATGATCAGCAGCGCGGCGCTGCGGGCGTCCGGACCGGTGCGGATCTCGTCGTGCTCCGCGAAGTACGCGTCGAGGGCCGCGTCCCAGCCGTCCGCGCCGAACTCCGGATCCAGCTCGGCGAGCGCATCGACGTTCTCCCTGGCCGCGAGCTGCACGCGGCGGAACAGCTCGTTGCGCACCAGGATCCGGAACGCGCGCACGTTGGTCGTCAGTCGCTTCGGCGCCGGGGGCACCACCGGCTCGTCGGCGTGCGGGTGGAGATGGCCGGAGATCAGCTCCTCCCACTCGTCGAGGAGCGACGAGTCGACCTGGCGGACGAGCTCGCCGAGCCACTCGATGAGATCGCGCAGCTCCTCGGTCTTGAGATGCTCGGGGATGGTCTGCGAGGCCGCGCGATACGCGTCGGAGAGGTAGCGCAGCACGACGCCCTCGGAGCGCGCGACCTTGTATTGCGCCACATATTCCCCGAACGACATGGCCCGCTCGTACATGTCGCGGACGACAGACTTGGGGTGCAGCTCGAAGTCGCGGATCCACGGCTGGGCGGCGCTGAACGTCTCGAACGCCGCCGACAGCAGTTCCTCCAGCGGCTTCGGATAGGAGATGTCCTCGAGCGCCTCCATGCGCTCGTCGTACTCTATGCCCTCGCGCTTCATCGCCGCGACGGCCTCGCCGCGAGCGAGGAACTCCTGCTGGCTCAGGATCGCGCGGGGATCGTCGAGGGTCGCCTCCACGATCGAGATCGCGTCGAGCGCGAAGGAAGGGTCGTCGGGATCCAGCAGCTCGAACGCCGCCAGCGCGAACGGCGACAGCGGCTGATTGAGCGCGAAGTTCGGTTGCAGGTCGACAGTGAGACGGATCTCCATGCGGCCGCTGCCCTTCGACAGGCTCGGGGACCGGTCGAGCGGCACCTGCTGCACGACACCCGACTCCCGCAGGGTCCGGTAGATCCCGAGGGCGCGCAGCGCCAGGATCCGCTGCCGCGACCGGGGCTCGTGGTTGTCATATACCAGTGCACGCATATTCGCGAAGACGTCGCCGCCGCGGCCGATCACGTTGAGCATCATCGCGCTCGTGATCTGCATGTGCGACGTGAGCGTCTCGGGCTCGGCGGCGATCAGCTTCTGGAAGGACGGCTCTCCCCACGACACGAAGCCGTCGGGCGCCTTCTTGCGGATGATCTTGCGCTTCTTCTTCGGATCATCGCCCGCCTTGCGGATCGCGGCGATGTTGTCCGACTCGTGCTCCGGCGCCTGCGCGACGACCGTGCCGGCGGTGTCGAAACCCGCACGGCCGGCGCGCCCCGCGATCTGGTGGAACTCGCGCGCGTTGAGCTGACGCATCCGGGTGCCGTCGAATTTGGTCAGCGCGGTGAGCAGCACCGTGCGGATCGGCACGTTGATGCCGACGCCGAGGGTGTCGGTGCCGCAGATCACGCGCAGCAGGCCGCGCTGGGCGAGCTGTTCGACCAGCCGGCGGTATTTCGGCAGCATGCCTGCGTGATGCACGCCGATCCCGAGGCGCAGCAGCCGGGACAGGGTCTTGCCGAAGGACGTGGTGAACCGGAACCCGCCGATCAGCTCGGCGATCTCGTCGCGCTGCTCCCGGGTGGCGACCTTCGCGCTGGCCAGCGCCTGGGCGCGCTCCATCGCCGCGGCCTGGGAGAAGTGCACGACGTAGACCGGCGCCCGATCCGTGTGCAGCAGGTCGTCGATCGTCTCGTGGATCGGCGTGGTCTCGTACAGGAAGTGCAGCGGCACCGGCCGCTCCACCCCGGTGACCACCGCCGTCTCCCGGCCCGTGCGACGGGTGAGATCGGCCGCGAGCGCCGTCACATCGCCGAGCGTCGCCGACATCAGCACGAACTGCGCCTGCGGCAGCGTGACCAGCGGCACCTGCCAGGCCCAGCCGCGCTCCGGGTCGCCGTAGAAGTGGAACTCGTCCATCACGACCTGGCCGACGTCGGCCTCCGGCCCTTCGCGTAGGGCGAGGTTGGCGAGGATCTCGGCGGTGCAGCACACGATCGGGGCGTCGGCGTTGACCGCGGAGTCGCCGGTGACCATGCCCACGTTCTCCGCGCCGAACACGTCGACGAGGCTGAAGAACTTCTCACTGACCAGCGCCTTGATCGGCGCCGTGTAGTAGGTGCGGCGGCCGTCGACGAGCGCCGCGAAGTGCGCGGCGACAGCCACGAGCGACTTCCCGGTCCCGGTGGGCGTGGACAGGATCAGGTTCTGCCCGGACACGATCTCGATGACCGCTTCGTCCTGCGCGGGGTAGAGCGAGATGCCGGTGGACTCGGCCCACTCCACGAACGCGAGATAGACGGCGTCGGGATCCGCGACCCCCGAAGCCGGGCGGACGACGGACGGATCGAGGCGCACAGACATGATCCCTCGATCATCCCACCCGAAGCGCGCCCGTACGCCGGCGCTGAGGGCGGGCGGGCTGTCGCACCGTTCTCAGGATGAAACCCCGGCTCCGCGCCGAAACAGCCTCGCGTTCCGCCGGTCTGCAGAATCCGTCCTGAGAACGGTTGGGGGCGACGGCGGCATCGACAGCCGCGCCTTCCTGACGCTGAGGAAGTCCGCCTCGCTCGGCGCAGTCGTCCGGGAGCCGAGCCTGGGGCGCGGTTCCCGGAGACGAGCGCATCGCGATCTTCCGTCTCGACGGCTTATGTTCTTCGGCGTCGCCGATCGGTGCCTGCAGGAACTGGCCGCGGTGCCGGACGATTCCGCGGTCGTCGACGCGCGCAGCCACATCCTGCGCGGGTCCGGCGTTCTCTGAGCGCACTTCGTCTGAGTGCGGCGTTCGCACGATCGTGCGACGGATGCACGAGGAATCCGCCAGTCCGATCGTGCAGGCGTCGCCGGATCGCCCAGACGTCGCGCGGATCCGCAAGCCCGACCCTTCAGACCGCGGTCGCGGCCTCCAGGGCGATGCGGATCATGTCGCCGAAGCTCTGCTCGCGCTCCAGGGCCGTGGTCTCCTCGTGCGTGACGAGGTGGTCGGACACGGTGCAGATGCTCAGCGCGCGGCGGCCGTAGAAGGCGGCGAGCGTGTAGAGAGCGCTGGTCTCCATCTCGACCGCGAGGGCCCCGTGCTGCACCAGCGGGTCGGTGAGCTCGGGGCGGGTGCTGTAGAACTGGTCGCCCGAGAACAGCAGCCCGACATGCACGGCGTGCTCGAGATCCATCCGCTCGCTCGCCTCGACCGCGCGACGCAGCAGGGAGAAGTCGGCGACGGGCGCGTAGTCCTGGCCGTGGAAGCGGATCCGGTTGATGCCGGAATCGGTGCACGCGCCGTTCGCGATGATGATGTCGCGCATGCCGACCTTCTCGGTGAGCGCCCCGCAGGATCCCACGCGCACGAGAGTCTGCACGTCGTAGTCGCGGAACAGCTCGTTCGCGTAGATCGACATGGACGGCTGCCCCATGCCGGATCCCTGAACCGAGACCCTGTGCCCCTGCCAGGTGCCGGTGAAGCCGAGCATGCCGCGCACCTCGGAGTAGCACTCCGCGCCGTCGAGGAAGTTCTCCGCGATCCACTTCGCGCGCAGCGGATCCCCGGGGAACAGCGTGACGGGGGCGATCTGACCGGGTGCGGCGGCGATGTGGGTGCTCATGCGATCAGGGTATTGGGGCGGATCCGTCTGCGGCGAAGCGGTGCGCGGATGCGCGGGGACCGTGCGCGGATCCGCGGCCTCCGTCCTGTGGCGCGCGCAGGCCCCGCGCCGGGCATCGGCGGCATGCGCATCCGAGCGGCG
This sequence comes from Microbacterium sp. 22242, assembly GCF_052045495.1. NCBI lineage: Bacteria > Bacillati > Actinomycetota > Actinomycetes > Micrococcales > Microbacteriaceae > Microbacterium > Microbacterium sp. 22242. Next base: position 9,017 of record NZ_JBQEOZ010000008.1, read on the forward strand.
ATCCGCGTCGGGTGCCGGCCCACCGATCCACCTGCGGGTGCCGCCGATGCCCTGCTCAGCCCTGACGGCGGACCATCTCCGCGATCCACAGCGGTGCGAACGGCGACGTGCAGTTCGGCGGGGTGGGGTAGTCGGCGAGCACCTGCAGGCGCTCGCCGATCGCGATCGCCCGGTCCCGCAGGCGCGCGTGGTGGATGCCGATGGAGGCGAGGGTCTCGTTCATCGCCCACTGCTCCCGGCCGGAGGCGTCGGCGAGCTCGTGCTCGATGCGATCGAGCAACGCGTCGAGATCGAGGGTTTCAGGGCTGTTCGCGACCCGGGCCGAGGTGAGCGACCAGGCCGCGGCCCGTGGGTCGGGATCCGCGTCGTCCAGCCAGCGCATGCGCAGCTCCTCGGCGAGCGGCGACTTCTTTACCAGGTACGCCACGAGCCAGTCGTGCGCCTTCGCGCTCAGCGTCTCGCGCACCATGCGATCGAACTCCCCGGCACCGAACTCGCGCGGCTTCGCGACCAGGATCCCGAGCAGCTGTCCGGCGACGTCGCCGGACCCCCACAGCTCGCGGGCGAGCTCAGGATCCGTGCCGATCCGCTTCGCCAGCGCACGCATCTTCGACAGATTCACGCCATGCGCATCGCCGTGCCGCTCGTTGATCGCGCGGGCCTTCGGATCCTCCAGCGCAGCGAGGTCGGCGAGCGCTTGCGCCAGGGACGTGGGCATGCGCTCAGCTTATGGCGCGCCGAACTCAGTCGATTCGGGTCGCCGTCGGGTTAGGACGAGGGAAAGCCGCCGAATCGACTGAGTTTCGCACCGCTTCGCGCGGGCACATGCGTCCCCTCGTGGTCGTAGGCCACAATGGTGACGCAAACATCGCACCGCACCCCGGGAGAGCCATGACTCAGACTCCGAGCCCCGCGCTCACCTACGGCGACGGCGAGCTGCGGCGGCACGGACGGCCGTTCCGGATGCTGTCCGGTGCCGTGCACTACTTCCGGATCCACCCCGACCAGTGGGAGGACCGGCTGCGCCGGCTGGCGGCGATGGGCGCGAACACCGTCGACACGTACATCCCGTGGAACTTCCACGAGCGGGTCGAGGGGCGGTTCGACTTCGACGGCTGGTGCGACGCGGAGCGGTTCATTCGGCTCGCCGGCGAGATCGGCCTGGACGTGTTCGTGCGCCCGAGCCCTTACATCTGCGCGGAGTGGTCGAACGGCGGCATCCCGTTCTGGCTGAGCGGCCGCACCCGGGCGCTGCGCACGAGCGATGAGGTCTTCCTCGCCGCGGTCGACGCCTGGTACGACGAGCTGATCCCGCGGCTGGCGGCGCTGCAGGCCGCGCACGGCGGGCCGATCACGGCGGTGCAGATCGAGAACGAGTACGGATCCTTCGGCAGCGACCGCGACTACCTCGAGCACCTGCGCGACGGACTGCGCTCGCGAGGGATCGTCGAGCTCCTCACCACCGCCGACGGCACCACCGCGGACATGGTCGTGAACGGCAGCGTCGACGGCGCGATGGGCTCCTTCACGTTCGGCACCGGGGTCGCGGCCGCCGCCGCGTTGCGCAAGCCCGACGAACCGCTGCTGTGCGCGGAGCTGTGGGGCGGCTGGTTCGACCACTGGGGAGAGCAGCACCACGTCCGGTCGGCGCAGAGCATGATCGGCACGGTCGAGGAGCTGCTGGCCGAGGGCGGATCCGTGAGCCTGTACATGGCGCACGGCGGCACGAACTTCGGCCTGTGGGCGGGGGCGAACCACGACGGCCGGCTGCAGCCGACGATCACCTCCTACGACTCGGATGCGCCGATCGGTGAGGACGGCACGCTGAACGACAAGTTCCGCGCCCTGCGGGCGGTGTTCGCGCCGTTCCATGACGCAGATCTGCCGCCGGTCCCGGATCCGCCGCGCCGGCAGCCGGCCGCATCGGCACCCCTGACGCCGCGGGGCTCCCTGCTCGACGTCGTGCGCGCGATGCCTGTGACGGCCACGGCGCCGATGCCGCTCACCTTCGAAGGGCTCGCCGCGGAGGACGGCCTGGTCGCCTACGAGGCGCGGATCTCTTTCCCGCCCGGGGCGGAGCTGTCCGTCGACGGACTGCACGACCGCGCCGTGGTGTTCCTCGACGGCGAGCGGCTGGGCGTGCTGGAGCGCGACGGCGAGCTGTCGCTCGCGTTGCCTTCCCGCGAAGAGACGCCGGTGTCCGGACTGCTGACGCTCGTCGTCGAGAGCCAGGGGCGGGTGAACTACGGCGCGCATCTGGGGGAGCACAAGGGCATCCTCACCGGCGTGCGCATCGGCCGTCGGTTCGCTCACGGCTGGACGCATCGGGTGCTGCCGCTGACCGCGCCCGCGGATTCCCTGGTCGAGGACGAGGCCCTGGCGGGCCAGCCCGAGGCCGCGGCGTCGTCGATCCAGCCCGAGACCTCGGCGCCGTCGATCCAGCCCGAGGCCGCGGCGCCGTCGGACGGTCTCGCCGTGGCGGTGTTCGACATCGCGGATCCGGCGGACGCGTGGCTGGCGTTCCCCGGCGGCGGGAACGGCCTGGTCTGGCTGAACGGCTTCCTGCTCGGCCGCAACCGCGCGGTGGGTCCGCAGGTCACGCTGTACGCGCCGGGGCCGCTGTGGCGGGCCGGCCGCAATGAGGTCCGGGTGCTCGACACCGACGCGATCGGATCCGCGGTGGAGATCCGCGAGGAGCCCGACTTCGGACCCCGCGAGGAGTTCATCGGCGTCTGAAGCCGCCTGCCTTCACGAACCGTTCTCAGGACGGATTTGTCCGAACGGCGGAAATACGGGGATTTCGAGGGGACCGGGCGGAATCCATCCTGAGAACGGGAGGCGGCGATGAGAGATGCCCTCCGTCCGCTCGCTGGTCGCGAATTGCGGTCTTCGGTTGCCCGGAGCCGCAATTCACGACCAGTGAGCAGATGCGGGCACGCGGGTCCGGCGTCGGCCGTCGCGGATCCTCAGGCCTCGTCGCGCAGGCCCGCGCGGATCCGGCGCAGATCCTCGGTCAGGGATCCGATCAGCACCCAGTTGCGTGACGACGGCGGACGGATGTCGAGCGGCGAGGTGAGCGCCGGGATCGCGGAGGTGAGGGCTTCGGGCTCCGGGTCCACCGCGGCGAGCTGCACGGCCAGGCGCACGTCGTGGCCTGCGCGGTGCAGCTGGTCGGCGATCGCGGCGACCGACGGCTCGGCCGACAGCGTCTCGTCGTACTGGTCGACGTAGGCGCGGGTCATTCCGATCACCTGCGTCACGATCGGCCCGAGCCGCTCCAGGAGCGCGCGCATCGCGGCCAGTTCCGGGCGGTGGCGGGATCCGCGCGGGTTCAGCGTCAGCGACTCCTCCGCGGCGGTCAGGGAGACGTCGGCGGAGTCCTTCATCGGGCGCAGCAACCGCGCCTCGAGCATGAGCTCCTGACGGCGCTGCGGGCTCTGCTCGCCCGCGACGGCGTCGCCGAGCCTGTCCAGCGTCGCGGCCAGCTCGCCGCCGAGCAGGGCGAGGTCGCGCCGCACAGGAGCGATCAGCACGGGCGGCACCACCGCCAGGTTCACGATCAGGCCGATGGCGGCGCCGATGAGCGTCTCCAGGATGCGGTCCACGGCGTAGTCCGGGCTGGACGACCCGAGCGCGAGCACGAGCATCGCCGAGATGGCGACCTGGTTCGCGGTGCCGGGGGTGGCCTTGAACGACCAGGCCACGACCATCGCGACGACGACCGCGAGCAGCACGACCCAGCTGAGCCCGCCGAGCGCCAGGCTGAGCAGCACCGCGATCACGACGCCCGCGATCACGCCGATGCTGCGCTCCACGGCCTTCGCGAACGACTGGTTGACGCTGGGCTGCACCACGAGCAGGGCGGCGATCGCGGCGAACACCGGCAGGTGGCCCGGCACGAGCCAGCCGGCGATCAGCCAGGCCGCGATCGTGGCCGCCGCCGACTTCGCCACCTGCGTCAGCGGCGCGCGTCGGGCGGCGCGGAGGGCGGCGAGCGGACGCATGGTTCCACGGTAGTCCGGCCGGCTGTGTGCGGGCGGTCCCCGTCGAGCGGGCGATCGCGCCTGCTGCCGTGACGCGGATCCGGATCTGAGGTGCCGCCTCGCGAAGTTAAGGCATCTGCCCGATGGGGCGAGGGGGCCTTAGCGACGAGCGTATGAGTACCGGAGAAGGAGAGACATCATGGATCTGAACTACGCGATGAGCTACCGCATCACCACCCTCGAGCTCGAGCAGGCCGCGATCCGCGCCGAGCGCGCCCGCGTGGTCGCCGAGCACGCCGACATGATCGTGCCCCGCGACGGGATCCTGCGCCGGGTGCTGCGGCGTCTGCGGGCGCGTCGTGCCGGCGTGCCCGCGCCGGTCGCCGGCCCGCCCGCCACGGCCTCCGTGAGCGCGCCGCCCGCACCGCGCCGCGGAGACGCTGCAGCAACCCCGGAGTCCGTGCCCGCCGCATCGGCGCACACCGAGGAAGGGGACCGCCGGGGCGAGCTGGTCGGCTGCGCACCGCACGCGGCATGACCGGGCAGGCGTCCGCCCCGGCACCCGAGGGCGTGACGTCGGCGCCGGCCCTGAGGTCGGATGACCGCGCACGCGAGAGCCTCCCGGCGACGGATCCGCTCCAGGACCCGCTGTCGTCGGGCGGCTCTTCTGCGTCGGGAGTCTCGCCCGGTTCTTCCCCGTCAGGTGGCGCTGCCGGATCTGCCGAGAGCGGCGACCCGGCCGGCCCGCCGCCGGATGTCGGTGGCGGGTGGCACGATGAAGGCATGTCCCTCGCCACCACGTCGGCCGCCATGGTCGGGCGCGACGCCGAACTCGCGCTGCTCGACGAAGCACTGCGCCGCGTCGGCGCGGGTGAGGCCGCCTCCGTGCTCGTGGGCGGCGAGGCGGGCATCGGCAAGTCCCGGCTGACCGCGGAGTTCCGTCGCCGCGTGGCGGACGAGGCGACCGTGCTGACCGGCTGGTGCCTGGACTACGGATCCACTCCCGCGCCCTTCGGCCCGCTGCCGGCGATCCTGCGCACGCTGCTCGAGGCCCTCGGGGACCGCGCCGACGAGGCGGCCGGCCCGGGGCGAGACGCCCTGCAGCTGCTCCTGCCGGAGCGCGCCGCGGCACCGGTCGACCGGTCCGCGATCCGCCCGGAGGGGCTGCGCGAGACCATCGCGAATCTGCTCGAGGCCGCGGCCGCGATCCGGCCCGTGGTGATCGTGGTCGAGGATCTGCACTGGGCCGACGCGGCGACCCTGTCGATGCTGTCCTTCCTGCTGCGCGCGCTCGCCGGGCGGCCCGTGCTGTTCCTGCTCACCTGCCGCATCGACGAAGTGCGTCGCGGCGGCCCGGTGCGCGCCTTCCTCGCCGAGGCCGAGCGGGCGCGGCTGCTCGACCGGGTCACGCTGCGCCGGCTCGACACGGTCGAGGTGCGCGACCTCGTGCTGGGACTGCGCGGGGCGGTCGATGACGCGGCGCTCGCGCGGCTCATGGACCGCAGCGAGGGCGTGCCCTTCTTCGTCGAGGAGCTGCTCTGCAACGTGCAGGGACCCATGCCGGACACACTGCGCGACGTGCTGCTCTCCCGGTTCGACGCGCTCGGCGACGATGCGAAGAAGGTGGTGCGGCTCTCCTCCGGATCGGACGGGGCGATCTCGCACGGCCTGCTCACTACCCTCGCCGGCTTCGATGGCGAGCGACTCGACGACGCGCTGCGCGAGGCGATGGCCGCGGGGATCCTCGCGGTGCGCGACGACGACAGTTACGGCTTCCGGCACGCGCTGCTGCGCGAGGCCGTGCACGACGACCTGCTGCCGGGCGAACGCGCCCGCCTGCACTGGGCATATGCGGACGCGCTGGAGGCGTCGGGTGGTTCGGCGTCTGCGCTCGCCTTCCACTGGCATCGGGCGCACGACTCGCCACGCGCCCTCGGCGCCGCGGTGAGCGCGATGGTGCAGGCGAAGAACAGCTATGCCTTCTCCACCGCCGCGCGGTTCGGGGAACTCGCGCTGGAGCTGTGGGAGCAGGTTCCCGACGCGCAGGAGGTCGCCGGGATCGGGCGCATCGCGCTGCTGGCGCAGCTCGGCTCGATCCTGCGCAACGGCGGGGACGGGGAGCGGGCGCTGGCGGTCGTGTCCCTCGCGCTCGAGGAGATCGACGAGAGCGTCGAATCGGCGGTGCACGCCCGGCTGCTGCGCGACAAGGCCCTGTACCTGCAGAACCTCGGGCGGCACGGCTCCGTCGAACTGCTCACCGAGGCGCTCTCCGTGATCGAGGGCTGCGCGGGCGAGGAGCGGCTGCACGCCACGCTGCTCAACTACCTCGCAGGCCGGCATCTCACGGGCGGGCGTCTGCGGCGCGCGGTGGAGACCTCGGACGAGGCCTACCGGATCGCCGAACGGATCGGGTTCGACAACGCCATGTCGGTTGCGGCGAACCTGCGCGGGTGCAGCCGCATCCATCTCGGCGAGGTCGACGCGGGGCTGGCCGACTTTCGACTGTCGTGGGAGCACGCCACCGACCACGATGCTCAGTTGCGGTACCGGGTGAACTACGCCGATGCGCTGAACATGCTGGGCAGATTCCGCGAGGCGGTCGAGGTCGCCGAGGCCGGCGTCGCGCACTCGCGGAGCCTCGGCGTCGAGCGGGCGACCGGTGCGATCCTCTCCCACAACATGGTGGAGCCGCTCATCGAGCTGGGCGAGATCCGTCGCGCCGAGGAGGCGACGGTGCGCGATCTCACGATGCGCACGCTGCAGGTGTTCCGGATGTACTCCACGATGTCGCGGATCCGGGCGCTGGTGTGGCGCGGGGACCTGAGCGAGGCGGTGCAGTTGCTGCGCGAGTGGCGTTCCACCGCAGAAGCCGTCGCGGATGTCGAGCGTCAGGTCTGGTACTCGTTGCACGACGTCGAGATCCTCATCGCGCTCGGGCTCGGAGATCCGGCACGCGCCGCCGTCGAGCTGCGCACGGTGATCGAGGATCCGGGACCGCGTCTCGCCCTGCTGGGCAGGATCCTGCTGGAGGGCGGCCGTGTGGTGGCAGACCTGCGGGCGGACGGGCACACGGCCCTCGCCGAGGCGATGACGGAGTCGGTGCGCGCACGCTGGCGGTCGCTGCCGGTCGAGCTCCAGCAGCCGTCCTGGGCGACGGTGTTGACGGCCCTGCTCGACGCGGACGCGCAGGCGCTCCAGGAGGCCGCCACGATCGCCGATCGCGACGACGTCCCGGCGGTGTTCCGTCCTCTGGTGCGCTTGGAGCGCGCCAGGGCGCTGGTCGGCGACGGGGACAGGTCGTCCGCGGTCGAGGCGGCCGCGGAGGCTGCGGCGATCGCGGAGAGCCTCAGCCACGACCGGCTGCGCCGCCGCGTCGCCGACTTCGTCGACGCGGCCGGCCTGCACCCGGCGACGAGGATCCCAGCGACGGCCGGGGCAGAGCTCACCGCCCGCGAGCAGCAGGTGCTCGATCTCATCGCGGAGGGCCTCAGCAACCGCCAGATCGGCGAGCGGCTGTTCATCAGCGGCAAGACCGCGAGCGTGCACGTGTCGGCGATCCTGCGCAAGCTCGGCGTCGCCACCCGCACCGAGGCGGCGGTCGCGCAGCGCGCGCGAGTCTGAGCCGTCGCCGTCGCCGTCGCCGTCGCCGTCGCCCGAGCGGTCGCTCGGTTGCGGGCCCTCGGCTCGGGCGTCCGCCAGGCGATGTGCGGGCGGCATCCCGGCCCGGCTAGCCCGCCCAGCCCGGCGAGCTCGGTCAGCCCGCGCAGCCCGGTCAGCCCGCGCAGCCCGGTCGGGCCACCCAGCCCGGCCAGGCCGGGCCCGGCGGATGTCCCGGGGTTCAGCTCGCTTCGGCCCGCCCGCGACGCCAGTACCCCATGAACGCGACTGAGCGGCGGTCGATGCCGAGGTCGCGGACGAGATGCCGGCGCAGGGCGGTGATCGTGCTCGCCTCTCCGGCCAGCCATGCGTAGCAGGATCCGCTCGACGACTCCGGCACGTCCCAGAGCACCTCATCGTCCCGCGGCTCCGAGAACTCGGCCTCGGCACGACCAGAGGGCGTCGCGCCGCGTTCGGCCGCCGCCCTCCCTCGGCTTCCCGCGGACCGCGGCGCGCGCTCGGCGGCCTGCGCCTCGCCCCAGGCGTGCACGGCGGCGCTGAGGCGCAACCCGTGCGCGGTGCCTCCGCGCGCCAGCCAGGTGACCGTCATGCCGTCGGGGGCGGCCAGCGGGAGCGCGTCGGCCTCCGTGGGCACCTCGATGTAGACGGACCCGGTCAGGTGCGCGGGCAGCGCCTCGACGATCGCGCAGATCGCAGGCACCGCCGTCTCGTCGCCCGCGATGAGCACGGAGCGCGCCGTGCCGGGATTCCACTCCACCCCGCCGGTCTCCGCGGAGCGCGCGTCCGGCCCGACCACCACGACCGGGTCGCTCGGGGCGGCGGTCGACGCCCAGGCGGATGCGGGGCCCTCGGTGCCGTGCAGCACGAAGTCGATGTCGATCTCGCGGGATCGGGGGCGCACCGACCTGATCGTGTACGTCCGGATCGGATTGCGCTTCTCATCGGGAAGTTCTCGCCAGCGGCGATACCACTGCATCATGCCGATCGACTCGTCGAACTGCCCGACATCGGTGAAGGATCCGTCGGCCAGCGGCAGCACGAGCTTGATGCGCTGGTCGAGGCCGGTCGTCCCGAAATGCCCGAGATCGGGGCCCGTCAGGGTCAGGCGCACGAAGTGCGGCGACAGCTGTTCGCGACGGGCGACGGTGGTGCGGTAGGTCCGGTACGGATGATAAGACACGCGTCCAGGATAGGTTAGGCTCTCCTAACATGACGAATCGGAACCTCTCCGACCCCCTCGCTCCTGCCGGGCTCGTGGCGGAGGGCCTCGCGCTGCACTACGGCCGCACGCCCGTCGTGCACGATGTGGCGCTGACCCTGCGCCCGGGTACGGTGACGGCCCTCATCGGGCCCAACGGCAGCGGCAAGTCGACCGCGCTGCGTGCCATCGCCCGGCTGCACCGGATGCGCGCAGGATCCGTGCGGATCGACCGCGCCGGAGACGAGCAGGACGCCGCGGCGCTCGATGCCCGTGCGTTCGCGCGGACCGTCGCGATGCTGTCGCAGTCGCGCCCTCATCCGTCCGGGCTGGTGGTGCGCGACGTGGTCGCGTTCGGCCGGCACCCGCACCGCGGACGGTTCGCGGGCCTGCGCGCCGACGACAGTGCGGCGATCGATCGCGCCCTCGCACTCACGGGCCTCGCCGCGATGGCCGGCCGTCCCGTGGACGAGCTCTCGGGCGGTGAGCTGCAGCGCGTGTGGCTCGCGACCGCGCTCGCGCAGACCACGCCGATCCTGCTGCTCGACGAGCCGACGAACCACCTCGACCTGCGCCACCAGATCGGCACGCTCGATCTCATCCGCGACCTCGCCGACGCGGGCACGGCCCTGGGCGTCGTGCTGCACGACCTCGGCCACGCCGCCGCGGTCGCGGACCGGGTGGTGCTCATGCACGGCGGACGCGTCCACGCAGAGGGCGCCCCCGCCGAGGTGCTGACCGGTGCGAACCTCTCCGCGGCCTACGGGCTGCCCATCGACACCGCGCTCGACGACGACGGCCGGGTGCGGGTGATCCCCCGCGGCCGGCATCGCACCCGCCGCAGCTCTGTCGCCCCTCTTCCGACGGCACGATCCGCGTGACGACCGCGACCCACCCGACCGCGACCCGTGTGACCGCCCGCAGCCCGCAACCGGCCCGAACGACCGCGATCCGCGTGACGACCGTGATCCGGCCGACTGACCCGTGCGCCGTGATCGCTCCGCCCCGCCCGCGCGCCACGATCCGCCCGCGCCGCTCCGCGCGCCCCCGAAAGCCGCGACGGCACGGTCCCGTCCGCCCGCCACAGGCCCGCGACCGCCGCACGATGACGTCGTCCTCAACCCCCGCGTCCCCACCCGAACGACCCGATCCCCGACACCCCTGGAGAACCATGCGCACGCCCCTCGCCGTCCTCTCGCTGCTCGCCGTGAGCACGCTCGCCCTCGCCGGCTGCGGCACGACCCCCGCCGCGGCCCCGACCGGCGGCGCCGCTCCCGCCGCCAGCGCGGAGTGCGCGGCCGACGCGACGACGACCGCCACGGGCCCGGTCAGCGTGACCGACGCCCTCGGCCGCACCGTGAAGCTCGACAAGCCGGCCCAGCGGGTCGCCGTGCTGGAGTGGCAGCAGGTGGAGGACGCGCTCACACTGTGCGTCACCCCGGTCGCCGTCGCCGACGCCGACGGGTACCGGCGGTGGAACAGGGCCGAGGTCCTGCCGAAGACCGTGAAGAGCGTCGGCACCCGGCAGGAGCCGAACCTCGACGCGCTGTTCCAGGCCGAGCCCGACCTCGTCATCGTCGAGGCGCAGACCCGCGACGACGCGATCATCGGCCAGCTCGAGAAGTACGGCGTGCCCGTGCTCGCGACGATCGGCGCCGACGCGAAGGATCCGCTGAAGCAGCTGCTCGCCACCTTCGACCTGATCGCCCAGGCCACCGGGCGCACGGAGCGTGCGAACGCGGTCACCGCCGAGCTGAAGGGCCACCTCGCGGCGGCGAAGCAGACGCTCGCCGCGGCGAAGCCTGCGAACACCGACTTCGTGTACTTCGACGGCTGGGTCGACGGCGGCACGGTGTCGCTGCGCCCCTTCGGCGCCGGCTCGCTGATCGGCGCGATCGGCGCCGAGCTGGGCCTCACCAACGTGTGGAAGGGCGAGACCGATGCGGCCTACGGTCTCGGCCACACCGACATCGAGGGCATGACCACGGTCGGATCCGCCACGCTGCTGCACACCGGCACCGACGACCCCGGCAGCGGCAGCTTCCTCACGGCCGCCGCGAAGAACCCGGCGTGGGCGTCGATCCCGGCGGTCGAGGAGAAGCGGATCCACGCGTTCCCGGCCGGGATCTGGACCTTCGGCGGCCCCCGCTCGGCCGAGAAGATCGCCGACGCGTACGTCGCCGCGTTCACCGAGTGATCCGGCCGCGGTGAGCGCGATGAGGGTCGAGGAGCAGGATCCGGCGGTCAGCGGCCAGGCAGCCGAGGCGCCCGCCCCGGCGGGCGGCGCTGCGGCTCCCGCGACGGGCCGCGCGAGCCCGGCTGCCGAGCCGACCGCTCCCGGGCCGGGCGGCGCGAACCCGGCCGCCGAGGCGACCGCGGACGCCCGGACGACGACCGGAGCAGCGAGCACGAGCCCCGCGTCCGGCGTTCGCGCGCGCCTCGGCGCCGCCGGCGTACTGGCCCTGCTCCTGCTCGCGTTCACCGCCGCGGCGGGGTGGCACCTCACCCAGGGCACCAGCGGCGCCGTCTGGGCCGACCCGGACGTCCTGCTCGGCTCCCGTCTGCCGCGGCTCGCCGCCGGGGCCGCGGTGGGAGTGGCGCTCGGGCTGGCGGGCTTGCTCATGCAGTCGCTCGCGCGCAACGCCCTCGCCTCGCCCGACACGCTCGGCGTCACGGCGGGCGCGTACCTGGCGATCACCGCGGTCGCGGCCTTCGGGATCTCGATCCCGTTCTGGGCGTCGGGGATCGTCGCGTTCGCGGGCGGGCTCGTGGCCGCCGTGATCGTGCTGGGCCTCGCGGGCGGCGCCGGATCCTCGACGACCCGGCTGGTGCTCGCCGGATCCGCGCTGGCGCTCGCCTTTCAGGCCGCGACCTCGGCGCTGCTGATCCTGTTCAGCGAGCAGACCAAGGGGCTCCTCGCGTGGGCGAGCGGAAGCCTGTCGCAGCTCGGCATCGAGGCGTTCCTGCGCGCCGCGCCCGTCGTCGTGGTCGCCGGCGCGCTCGCGCTGCTGCTCGCCCGCCGGCTCGACGTGCTCGCGCTCGGCGATGACGCGGCCGCGGCCCTCGGCGTGCGGATCCGCTCGACCCGCGTCATCGGGATCCTGCTGTCGGTGCTGCTGACCGCGACCGCCGTCACCCTCGCCGGTCCGCTCGGGTTCGTCGGACTGTGCGCGCCGGTGCTCGCGCGGCTGCTCGTGAGGCTGGTCCCCGCGCTCGCGCGGCACGCACTGCTGCTGCCCGTGTCCGGGCTCATCGGCGCGCTTCTGGTGATCGTCGCCGATGCCCTGCTGCGACTGCTGATCGGGCCCGAAGGGGCGATCGCCGTTCCCACGGGCGTGGCCACCACGCTGCTCGGCTCCGTCGTGCTCGTGGCGATGGCGCGACGCCTGCGGGACTCCGGACCGACGCGGATCCCGCCGTCGATCCGGCTCGGGGTCCGCGGGCCGCGGCGCTTCCGGATCGTGCTGGCGCTCTCGATCGTGCTCGTCGTGGCGGTGGTCGTCGCGGGGCTGCTGCTCGGCGCCACCCCGCTGCTCACCGGGGACGTGCTGCTGTGGCTGCAGGGACAGGCGCCGCCGCAGATCGCCTTCGCGCTGGACGAGCGGGCGCCGCGGGTGGCCGCCGCGGTCACCGCGGGGGCGGCCCTGGCGCTCGCCGGGTGCCTGACCCAGGCGGTGAGCCGCAATCCGCTGGCGGATCCGGGCCTGCTCGGCATCACCGGCGGGGCCGGTCTCGGCGCCGTGCTCGTGGTGACCAGCGCCGCGGCCTCGACCTTCGGCATGCTCACCGCGGCCGTGATCGGCGCGGTCACGGCGTTCGCGCTCGTGTACCTGCTCGCCTGGAGGGGCGGTCTCGGTGCCGACCGGTTCATCCTGGTCGGCGTCGGCGTCTCCTCCGCGACGGTCGCGCTCTCGTCGTTCGTGCTGCTGCGCGCGAACCCGTTCGACACCCCGCGGATCTACACCTGGCTGAGCGGGACGACGTACGGCCGGGTCTGGGAGCAGGTCGTTCCGCTCATCGTCGTGCTCGCGATCCTGCTGCCCGTCGTCCTGGCGCGCAGCCGCGAGCTGGACCTGCTCTCGCTCGACGAGGACTCGCCCCGGCTGCTCGGCGTGCGGATGGAACGCTCCCGGCTGCTGCTGCTCGCGGCCGCGGCGCTCCTCGCGGCGTTCGGCGTCGTCGCCGTCGGCGTGGTCGGCTTCGTGGGCCTGGTCGCGCCGCACGCCGCACGCGCGCTCGTCGGGGCCAGGCATGCACGCGTGATCCCGGTGGCGGGGCTGCTCGGCGGTGTGCTCGTCGGCGTCGCGGACGCGGTGGGGCGGACGGTCATCGCGCCCGCTCAGCTGCCCGCGGGTCTCGTCGTCGCGGTGCTCGGCGCGCCCTACTTCGTGTGGCTGCTCTGGCGCTCCCGGGACGTGTGACCGGGTCGGGCTCGTCGTCGGATCCGGTCCGGCCGCTGGGAACGCAGCACCGCGGCCGGTCAGGCCGGATCCAGCACGAGCCGGTAGCCCATGCCCTGTTCGGTGATCAGGTGCTCGGGAGCGCTGGGCGTGCGCTCGAGCTTCTTGCGCAGCTGCGACAGGTACAGCCGCAGATAGCCGGTGTCGGTGACCTGATCGGTGCCCCAGATCTCGCGCAGCAGCTCCTGCCGGGTGACCAGCGCGCCGGGGTGGCGGGCGAGGTGCTCCAGGATCTGCCACTCGGTGGGCGTCAGATGCACGCGGGATCCGCCGCGCGTGACCGCCTTGGCGGCCAGATCCACCTCCACCTCGCCGAATGCGACCGACGACTCTGCCGGAGGGNCGCCGCGGCGGCGGGACAGCGCGCGCAGCCGGGCGAGCAGCTCGTCGATCTGGAAGGGCTTCGTGACATAGTCGTCGGCTCCGGCGTCGAGGGCCTCCACCTTGTCGGCGGATCCGGTGCGCCCCGACACGACCAGGATGGGCACGTCGGTCCATCCGCGCAGCGCCTCGATCACCGCGATCCCGTCGAGCTTCGGCATCCCCAGGTCGAGCAGCACCACGTCGGGGCGGGTCTGCGCAGCCATCGCGATCGCGGCCGCGCCATCGGGGGCGGCGGTCACCTCGTAGCCGTGCGCGGCGAGCGTGATCCGCAGCGCACGCACCAGCTGCGGGTCGTCGTCGGCGACGAGCAGTTTCATCGCGGATCTCCGTTCGTGGGGAGGTGCCGGTCATCAGCGTTCGAGGAGCGATGTTCGTCGTCCGCGACGTCGGAATCGAGCGAACTTCGCTCCTCGAAACGCGGGTCGGCGGGATCCGCGAGCGGCAGCGACACGACCATGGTCAGGCCGCCGCCCGGGGTGTCCTCGGCGGTCAGCGTACCGCCCATGCCTTCAGTGAAGCCGCGCGACAGGGCGAGGCCGAGGCCGAGGCCCGTCGTGTTGTCGGTGTCGCCGTGTCGCTGGAACGGCAGGAACGCGCTCTCGCGCTGGTGCTCGGGGATCCCTGCGCCGCGATCCGCGACGCGGATCTGCGCCTGTCCGCCGAGTCGGCTCGTCGACACGATGACCCGCTCGCCGGGCGGCGAGTGCCGCACGGCGTTGGTGAGCAGATTCACCAGCACGCGCTGCAGCAGTACCGGATCCGCGTGCAACGGCGGCAGCGCCGAGTCCAGGGCCAGCTCGACCTCGGCCGGTCCGAGCGAGAGCTCGTCGAGCGCGGACACCACGCCGCCGCCCGCATCGACGCGGGAGAGCGACACCGCCAGCACGCCGGCCTGCACCCGGCTGACGTCGAGCAGGTCGGTGACCAGCCGCGAGAGCGTGGCGAGGCTCTCGTCGGCGGTCTCGACGAGTTCGGTGCGGTCGGCGGCAGACAGCCGGTGCGCACTGCGCAGCCCTCCGACCGCGGCGACCGCGGCGGCGAGCGGCCGACGCAGATCGTGGCTCAGCGCCGAGAGCAGGGCGCTGCGCACCTGGTCGGTCTCGGCGAGCACTGCGGCCTCCTTCGCGGTCTCCCGGAGGTCGGTGTGCTCGATCGCCGCGGCGAGCTGCGCGACGATCGCATCCAGCAGGCGCCGCCCCGACGCGTCGAGCTGCCCGCCGTGCAGCTCGAGGAGCGCCCGTGGCCGGCCGTCGGCACCGACGCCGACCGGCACGGTCTCCACGCGAGGATCCGCTCCCTCCCGGGAGCCCGGCGCCGGCGTGGCGGATCCCCATGCCGCGCGCGCGGATTCGCCCTCGGCCAGCGGTTCGCCGTCGACCGCGAGCACCTCGCCGTCCGCCGCGAGCAGCCGGATCCCGCTCAGCCCGAACGCCTCGCGGGCCCGGGCGACCAGCGCGGTCGGCGCGCTGTCGCCGCGCAGCACGTTGCCGGCGATGGCGGCGAGCAGCTCCGCTTCGCTGGACGCGCGCTGCGCGGCGCGGGCGCGGCGGGCCGCCTGATCCACGACCAGGCTCACCAGCACGGCGATCACGACGTAGAGCGCGAGGGCGAGGGCGTGCCGCGGGTCCGCGATCGTCACGGTGAACAGCGGATCCACGAACAGGAAGTCCAGCGTGAATCCGCTCAGGACGGCCGCGAACAGCGCGGGGCGCAGACCGCCGATGAGCGCCACGACCACGACGAGCAACTGGTAGCTCAGCACGTCGGCGGTGATGGACTCGGGGGTCTTCAGGGCGAACAGCACCCACGACAGCAGCGGGCCGCCGATGAGCGCCACGGCGAAACCGATGAGCTGTCGACGCCAGCCCAGTGCGCCGCCGGTGAGGGACGGCAACCGTCCGCGCCCGCCCGCGGCGGCGTGCGTGACGATGTGCACGTCGATGTCTCCGGAGCGGCGGATGATCTCCGCGCCGATGCCCGGCCCGGTGAGGGCCGCCGAGACCCGGGAGCGACGGCTGACCCCGATCACGAGCTGGCTGGCGTCGACCGACTGCGCGAACTCCACCAGCGTGCCCGGCACGTCGTCGCCGACGAGCTGGTGGTAGCTGCCGCCGAGCGCCTCCACGAGTCCGCGCTGAGCGCTGAGCGCACCGGGGCGGTCACCGCGCAGCCCGTCCTGCGTCGTGACGTGCACGGCGAGCAGCTCGCCGCCGGCCGAGCGCGCCGCGATCCGCGCGCCACGGCGCAGCAGCGTCTCGCCCTCGGGGCCGCCGGTGAGCGCCACGACCACCCGTTCCCGGGTCTGCCAGGCGCTGTCGATGCCGTGCTGGGTGCGGTAGCTGCGCAGGGCGCTGTCGACCTCGTCGGCGAGCCAGAGCAGGGCCAGCTCGCGGAGCGCGGTGAGGTTCCCCAGACGGAAGTAGTTCGAGAGGGCGGCGTCGATCCGCTCGGCCGGGTACACCTGCCCCGCCGACAGCCGGTCGCGCAGGCTCTGCGGCGCGAGGTCCACGACCTCGACCTCGTCGGCGCCGCGGATCACCTCGTCCGGCACGGTCTCCTGCTGCGCGACGCCGGTGATCTTCTCGACCACGGCGTTGAGCGACTCGATGTGCTGCACGTTCACGGTGGTGATCACGTCGATGCCGGCGTCCAGCAGCTCCTGCACGTCCTGCCACCGCTTCGGATTGCGGGATCCGGGGGCGTTCGTGTGCGCCATCTCGTCGATGAGCGCAAGCTCGGGGTGGCGGGCGATGATCGCGTCCAGATCGAGCTCGTCGAGCCGCACGCCGCGATGGGAGACGCTGCGCCGCGGCACCTGTGCGATGCCGCGGGTCTGCTCGAGCGTCGCGGCCCTGCCGTGGGTCTCCACGATCCCGATCACGACATCGCGCCCGCTCTGGGCGAGCCGGCGTCCCTCGGCGAGCATCTCGTAGGTCTTGCCCACGCCGGGCGCCGCCCCGAGCAGCACACGCAGGCGACCGCGGGACGCGGATCCGCCCTCGTGCCGCCCCTCGGTCGCTGCCATCACTGCCTCGCTCACTGCGCGTGCGCGCTCCTCTCCGCGGTTCACGGTCGCGGGGCGCCCTGAAGCCGGTCCAGAGCGATGTTCAGCTCGACGACGTTCACCCGCTCCTCGCCGAGGAAGCCCGCGTCGCGCGTTTGAATCCTAGACTCCACCAGCGCGCGCACGGCGGACGGGGCCAGGCCGCGCGCCTCGGCGACCCGGTTCACCTGCAGCAGCGCGTAGGCGGGGCTGATCTGCGGATCCAGGCCCGAGGCCGAGGCGGTGACGGCGTCGGCGGGCACGGCGGACTCGGCCACGTGCTCCCGCTCGGCGATCGCCGCACGGCGCTCGGCGACGGCCTTCACGAGGTCGGGGTTGTTCGGGCCGAGGTTGCTGCCTCCCGAGGCGGTCGGGTCGTAGCCGTTCTGGCCGGCCGCCGAGGGGCGCGGCTGGAAGTACTGCGGCAGGGCGTGCCCTTCTGCATCGGTGAACGACTGGCCGAGCAGGGCGCTGCCGACGGGGGCGCCGCCTCCGGCCGCCCCGCCCGTGGCACGCCCCGCGGCGTCGACGAGCGATCCGTTCGCCTGCCACGGGAGAGCGAGCTGGCCGATGCCGGTGATCACGAGGGCGTATCCGACCCCGAGCACGAGGGTGAGCACGAGCATCGCCCGGACGGCGACGCCGGTGAGGCGGACGGTGCCGCGGAGATTCGACATGATGTGCCTTTCGGAATGGTCGCTGAGCCCGTCGAAGCGTCAGAAGCCGGGGAGGAGGGCGACGACGAGGTCGATGAGCTTGATCCCGACGAACGGGGCGATGACGCCGCCGACCCCGTAGATCAGCAGGTTGCGCTGCAGGATCTGCGAGGCGCTCGCCGGCTTGTAGGTCACGCCGCGCAGGGCGAGCGGGATGAGGAAGACGATCACCATGGCGTTGAAGACGATCGCGCTCGTCACGGCGGATGCCGGCGAGTGCAGCTGCATGAGGTTGAGGGCGGCGAGCCCCGGGAACGCGCCCATGAACATCGCCGGGATGATGGCGAAGTACTTCGCGATGTCGTTGGCGAGTGAGAACGTGGTGAGGGCGCCGCGGGTGATGAGCAGCTGCTTGCCGATCCGCACGATGTCGATGAGCTTGGTCGGATCCGAGTCGAGGTCCACCATGTTCCCCGCCTCCTTGGCGGCCGAGGTGCCGGTGTTCATCGCGACGCCGACGTCGGCCTGGGCGAGCGCGGGAGCGTCGTTGGTGCCGTCGCCGGTCATCGCGACCAGACGTCCGCCCTCCTGCTCGCGGCGGATGAGGGCGAGCTTGTCCTCGGGCGTGGCCTCGGCGAGGTAGTCGTCGAGACCCGCCTCGGCGGCGATCGCCTTCGCGGTGAGCGGGTTGTCTCCCGTGATCATCAAGGTACGGATGCCCATGCTGCGCAGTTCGGCGAAGCGCTGTGGGAGGCCCTCCTTGACGACGTCCTTGAGGTGCACGACGCCGAGGATCCGGGTCTCGGTCCCTGAGCCTGTCGAAGGGCCCGAGACCCGGGTGGCGGAGGTCGCTTCGACAGGCTCAGCGACCGGATGCGGGACGCTGGCCGCCACCACCAGAGGGGTCCCGCCGGAGGCGGCGATCTCATCGGCGAAGCACGCGGCCTCCTCCGCGGCCGCCGAATCGGTCGCTGAGCCCGTCGAAGCGCCCTCCGATTCGATCCAGGCGCGGATGGCGGACCCTGCCCCCTTGCGGATCTGGGATCCGTCGGCCAGGTCGACGCCGCTCATGCGGGTCTGCGCCGTGAACGGGACCGTCTCGGCGCCGTCGAGTGCGGTCACGACGATGCCCCGGCCCGCGGCGAGCTCGACGATCGAGGCGCCTTCCGGGGTCGGGTCGGCGAGCGAGGAGAGCGCGGCGGCGCGCAGCAGCTCCTCTGCAGAGACGCCGGTGACCGGCAGCACGTCGGTGGCACGGCGGTTGCCGTAGGTGATCGTGCCGGTCTTGTCGAGCAGCAGCGTGGTGACGTCGCCCGCGGCCTCGACCGCACGGCCGGACATCGCCAGCACGTTGCGCTGCACGAGGCGGTCCATGCCCGCGATCCCGATCGCGCTCAGCAGCGCGCCGATCGTGGTCGGGATGAGGCAGACCAGGAGGGCGATCAGCACGGGGATGCTGACCGGTGAGGCGGAGTACGACGCGATCGGGTTCAGCGCCAGCACCACCACGAGGAACACGATCGACAGACTCGCGAGGAGGATGTTCAGGGCGATCTCGTTGGGGGTGCGCTGCCGGTCGGCGCCCTCGACGAGGGCGATCATGCGGTCGACGAACGTCTCGCCGGGCTGCGAGGTGATCCGCACCACGATCCGGTCCGACAGCACGCGGGTGCCGCCGGTGACGGCGCTGCGGTCGCCGCCCGACTCGCGCACCACGGGTGCGCTCTCACCGGTGATGGCCGACTCGTCGACGGTCGCGATGCCGGCGATGATGTCGCCGTCGCCGGGGATCGGCTCCCCGGCCGTGACGACCACGACGTCGCCGCGCCGCAGGTCGGCGGAGGACACCTCCTCGGCCGGCGCGCGCTCCGCGGTCGGATCGTCCGCCGGGTCGTGGCCCGTGACCCGCCGGGCGAGCGTGCTCGTCCGGGTCCTGCGGAGCGTGGCGGCCTGCGCCTTGCCGCGACCCTCCGCCACCGACTCCGCGACGTTCGCGAACAGCACGGTGAGCCACAGCCAGAGCGCGATCGACCAGGTGAAGCCGGCGGGAGCTGCGCCGCCGGACGCAGCGCCGCCGGAAGCGCCGCCGAGGAACGGTTCGGCGACCGCGAGCACGGTGGTCAACGCGGCGCCGGCCCAGACCAACAGGATCACGGGATTGCGCAGCAGGGTCGCGGGGTTGAGCCGCCGCAGTGCGCCGGGGAGGGCCTGCACGAGCTGGCTCCAGCCGAACGCGCGCGGTGCGGGTTCCGGCGAACCCGACCCGGTTCCGGATCCGGGCTCCGGGGAAGGGCGGCTGGTCGAGGTGTCGACGGCGGTCATCGGGCGAGTCCTTCTGCGAGCGGCCCGAGCGTGAGCACGGGGAAATAGGTGAGCGCGCTGACCACCACGGTCACCGCGATGAGGAGGCCGGCGAACTGCGGCCGGTGCGTCGGCAGCGTGCCCGCGGTCTCCGGCACGCGCTGCTGGGCGGCCAGCGATCCGGCGAGGGCCAGCACGAACACGATCGGGATGAAGCGGCCGAGCAGCATCGCCGCCCCGAGCGCGGTGTTCAGCCACGGGGTGTTCGCGACGAGGCCGGCGAAGGCGGATCCGTTGTTGTTCGCCGCCGAGGTGAAGGCGTACAAGACCTCGCTGAGGCCGTGCGGGCCCGGGTTGAGGATGCTCGTCTTCTCGACGTCGGCGCGGACCGGCGGGATCGCGAAGCTCAACGCGGTGCCGGCGAGCACCAGGGTCGGCGTCACCAGGATGTAGAGGCTGGCGAGCTTGATCTCCCGCGGGCCGAGGCGCTTGCCGAGGTATTCCGGCGTGCGGCCGACGAGCAGCCCGCCCACGAACACCGCGATCACGGCGAGGACGAGCATGCCGTACAGACCCGAGCCGACGCCGCCGGGCGCGACCTCGCCGAGCATCATGTTGATCATCGGCATCATGCCGCCGAGCGGGGTGAACGAGTCGTGCATCGCGTTGACGGCCCCGGTCGACGTCAGCGTCGACGCGGTGCCGAACAGCGCGGATCCGAGGATCCCGAAGCGCTGTTCCTTGCCCTCCATCGCGGCGCCCGCGAGCCGTGTGGCGGATCCGCCTCCGCCGAGCTCGAAGGCGCTCAGCGCGACGAGGGAGGCGACGAAGATCGTGCCCATCACGGCCGCGATCGCGTAGCCCTGGCGGTCGTCGCCCACGATCCTGCCGAACGTGCGCGGCAGCGCGAACGGGATCGCGAGGATCAGCACGATCTCGAGCAGGCTGGTCCACGGGGACGGGTCCTCGAAGGGGTGCGCGGAGTTGGCGTTGTAGAAGCCGCCGCCGTTGGTGCCGAGGAGCTTGATGGCCTCCTGCGAGGCGGCCGGCCCGCCCGGGATCGACTGCGTAGCCCCGGCGATCGTGTGCACTTCGGTGAAGCCGGACAGGTTCTGCACCACGCCGCCCGCCATGAGGGCGAGCGCGGAGAGCACGGCGAGGGGCAGCAGCAGGCGGACGAGACCGCGGATGAGGTCGACCCAGAAGTTGCCGATCGTGGCGCTGCCGCGCCGGGCGAAGCCGCGCACGAGGGCGATCGCGACCGCGATCCCGACTGCGGCGGAGGTGAAGTTCTGCACGGCGAGGCCGGCGAGCTGCACGAGGTGCCCCATGGTCTGCTCGGGCGAGTACGACTGCCAGTTGGTGTTCGCGACGAACGAGGCGGCCGTGTTGAAGGCCAGCCCCTCGGGCACCGCGGGCAGCCCGAGCGAGAGCGGGAGGATCTCCTGCACGCGCTGCAGCAGGTAGAGCAGCAGCATGCCGACGACGGAGAACGCGAGCACGCTGCGCGCGTAGGCCCGCCAGGTCTGCTCGGCGGAGGCGTCCACGCCGATCAGGCGGTAGAGCCCGCGCTCCGCGCGCAGGTCCCTCGCACCCGTGTAGACGCGCGCCATGTAGTCGCCGAGGGGGCGGTACAGCAGGGCCAGGGCGGCCAGGACCGTCGCGGCCTGCAGGACGCCGAACCAGATGCCCGCGCCCATCAGAACTTCTCCGGGGCCACGAGCGCGACCACGAGGTAGCCGATCGCGGCGACGGCGAGGGCGGCGGACACGATCTGGATGACGATCATCTCCGATCCCCTCCCCCCGGCGCTTCGCGTGGGTCGGAGCCTCTGGAACGGGGGCCCATGATGTCGATCGCCTTCGCGATCACCGCGACGAGAGCGAACAGCGCGAGCGTGAAAGCTGCGTAGAGGATGTCGAGCACGCATCCGATCGAACCGGCTCGGCGGTCCTCGGATGGGGATCCTCACGAGTCCCTCACGCCGCCGTCCGGAAACGCATGCGACTCTCACACACATCGCACCGCGGGAAGGGGCGATACCCGCGCACCGGACCGCACCGCACCGCACGGAGCGCGTCGGGGCGGCCTCGGGTCAGTCCTTCTCGGGCGGGCCCGCCGGGCGCTGCACGCGCCGGGCGGCGGGCATCGAATCGGCGTACGCGACGACCGGGCGGCCGGAGCGCTGCTGTCCGGGCACGGGGCGGGAGCGGCGGCCATAGATGAGCTCGGACGAGTCCAGCAGCCACGGAACCAGCGTGATCGTCACGCCGTGCACCAGCATCAGCTGGTTCGCCATGCGCCGGGCGCGCCGGTTGTGCAGGATCGACTCCCACCAGTGCCCGACGATGTACTGCGGCAGGTACACGGTCATCACCGCGGGGCCGTGCTTGGCGCGGTACTTCTGGATGTAGGCCTCGACGGGCTGGGCGTACGCGCGGAACGGCGACTCCACGATCACGAGCGGGATCGGGATCCGGTGGTACTGCCAGTCCTTCTGCAGCTGGATGCCGTCCTCGGGGTTCGCGGCGACGTGCAGTGCGACGGTCTTCTGGTGCTTCGCGGCGATCGCATAGTCGATCGCCTTGATGACCGGCTTCTGCAGGCGGTTCACCAGCACGATCGCGACGTCGCCCTCGGAGCCGAAGTGGGTGGTGTCGTCGATCGCGATCTCGTGCTCGACGTCACGGTAGTAGCGCTTGACGCCCGCCATGAGCAGCGCGAGCACGGGGATCGCGAGGAACACCATCCAGGCCCCGTGCGTGAACTTGGTGATGGTCACGATCACGAGCACTGCGATCGTCAGGGTCGCGCCGAGAGAGTTGATCGCGAGCCCCGTCCGGGCCGTGCGACGGTCGGCGGCCGCTTCAGAGGCCTTCTTCCTATGAGCGTTCTTGAGCATGTCGCGCCAGTGCCGCACCATGCCGAGCTGGCCGAGCGAGAACGACACGAAGACGCCGATGATGTACAGCTGGATGAGGCTGGTCAGGTTCGCCTGGAACACCACGAGCACGCCCACCGCGGCGATGCCGAGCAGGATCATGCCGTTCGAGAAGACCAGGCGGTCACCGCGGGTGTTCAGCGCCTTGGGTGCGTAGCCGTCGCGGGCGAGCACGGCGCCGAGGAGCGGGAAGCCGTTGAACGCAGTGTTGGCGGCCAGCAGCAGGACGCAGGCGGTCGCCGCCTGGATGATGAAGAACGGCAACGATCCGGCGCCGAACACGGCCGAGGCGACCTGTGCCATCAGCGACTGCTGCGGGAGCGCGCAGTTGAAACCGATGAGGTCGTGGCACGGATCCTCGGCGTAGTGCACGCCGGTGATCAGGCCGAGGGCGGTGAGGCCGACGAAGAGGGTGATCGCGATGCCGCCCATCATCGCCAGCGTCCGCTGCGCGTTGCGGATCTTCGGGATCCGGAAGGCCTGCACGCCGTTGGAGACGGCCTCGACACCGGTCAGCGCCGAACAGCCGGTGGAGAACGCGCGAAGCACGAGCAGGATCACGGCTGCGTCCACGAGATGCTCGCCATGCACGCCGTAGTGCGCGCTCTCGGCTACGGGCGCGTCGCCGAGGAACGTCCGCACCAGTCCCGTCACGATCATGACGCCCACGGATCCGATGAACACGTACGTGGGGATCGCGAACACTGTGGACGCCTCGCGCACTCCGCGCAGGTTCACGATCACGATGAGGATCACGAAGCCGACCGCGAGCTCCACTCGCCACGGGTTCAGCTGCGGCACCGCCGAGATGATGTTGTCCACGCCGGAGGCGATCGACACCGACACCGTGAGGATGTAGTCGACGAGCAGAGCCGACGCCACGACGACGCCCGGGATCTCGCCGAGGTTCTTGGAGGCGACCTCGTAGTCGCCGCCGCCAGAGGGGTACGCCTCGATGAGCTTGCGGTAGCTCAGCACGATGACGATGAGCAGCAGGACGACCGCGGCGGCGACCCACGGGGCGAAGAACAGGAAGGCCAGCCCGCCCAGCGACAGGGTCATCAGCATCTCCTGCGGCGAGTACGCCACAGAGGAAAGGGCGTCGGACGCGAAGATCGGCAGCGCCATCCGCTTCGGGAGCAGCTGCTCGTTCGCCTTCTCGGTACTGAGCGGCTCCCCGAGGAGGATGCGCTTGGCTACGAGCGGGGCGTCCGCGTTCTCACGGCTGTCATTTGCCACGAGCGGCAAAGTTACGCCTGGTTGGGGGCGGATGCAATTTCGCGCGCGGGTTGTTGCATCACCGTTCCATCACTCTTCGCCCCGATCCGACCCCGGGCGTGTCCCGAAGCGGTACGTCCCCTCATGCGGAGAGCGCTATCCGGATCCTTCGGATCCGGAGCGACGCACTGAATCCGCTCAGGACGAACACACAGGAGATCCGAACTCCGAGTGCGTAGCGTCGCGGGTATGAGCACGGCTCCTGTCGACGACGATGCGCTGAACCGGACCCTCACGGAGGCGCGCGAGCTCCGCGACGAGTTCCAGCGCTTCCTGCACGAGTACGAGTTCGGCATGCGCGAGATCGAGACGAAGATCTCGATCCTGCGCGACGAGTTCGCGCACCATCACTCCTACAACCCCATCGAACACGTGAAGAGCCGGGTGAAGTCCCCCGACAGCATCGTGGAGAAGGTGGCGCGGCGCGGCATCGAGCCCGACTTCGACTCGATCCGGACGCACATCACCGACATCGCGGGGGTGCGGGTGACCTGCAGCTTCGTGGCCGACGTGTACCGGCTGTTCGACCTGCTGACCGCGCAGGACGACATCACGGTGCGGATCGTGAAGGACTACATCGCCGCCCCGAAGGCGAACGGCTACCGCAGCCTGCACGCGATCCTCGAGGTCCCCGTGTTCCTCTCCTCCGGCCCGATCATGGTGCCCGTCGAGGTGCAGTTCCGCACGATCGCGATGGACTTCTGGGCGAGCCTCGAGCACAAGATCCACTACAAATTCCGCGGGCAGGTGCCCGCGCACCTGGTGGACAGCCTGACCGCGGCCGCCGAGGCGGCCAGCGAGCTCGACGGGCGCATGGAGCAGCTGCATCGCGAGGCGCACAGTCCGCTCGCCGCGCTCGTGCAGGTGCCGGTCGACGTCTGACCGGCACCCGCGCGGACTTCTGCTGGACGCGCTCGCCGCGCTGAGGCGCGGAGAGTCGATCAGCCGCGCGGCAGCGCCTCCTCGAGGCTCTTGATCTTGTCGAGAAGGGCGCCGATCGCCTGATCCTGTGCCGCGAGATGCGCCTGGATCTGCTGCGCCTCCGCCAGGATCGCGCCCGCGTCCTCGTACGTCGCCGCGGCGCGCGAATCGGAGGCGGCGGCCTGGATGTTCTGCCCCACGATGATCACGGGGAGGAGCACGAGCTGCAGGAAGGTCTGCGCGATCCACGCGACGATGATGATCGGATCATGGCTCGAGAGCGCGGCGGGCAGGCTCACCAGAGCGAGGACGGCGAAGGCGTAGGCGCACCACATGGTGCCGACGCTCGTGGTGATACCCAGGCCCACCTTGCGGTTGAACCGGTTGATCGCCCTGTCCTGCGGGTGCAGGCTCTTCGCGGCGGCGCTGACCGTCGGCGGGCCGGCCTTCGCGCGCTCCTCCACACGTGCGTGCGGCGTGTACTCGAACGAGGTGGACATCGCGATGGCGCTCCTTCGTGGCTGATCCGGTCATGAGGGTCTCGTCCGCACCTACCTGGCCTCCCACTGGAACCAGCGGATCCCGATCCCGGCGAACACGATCAGATAGGCGCCGATGGCGAGGATCGCCCAGCCGTCGTCGCTCGTCCACGCGGCGGTGCCCTGGACCGCGGTGAACAACGTGATGAGCGCGCCGACGGGCGTCCACTTGGCGATGTTCGAGAACGTGTCGCCGAGCGCGCCGGTGACGCCGAGGATCCCGAGAAGGATCAGCACGACGTAGAGAACCCGCCCCACGGCGTTCACGGCCATGGTCGAGCGGATCAGCCCGACGATCGCCTGGCCGATCCCGAGGAACATCGCGGCGCCGTAGACCGCCACGACGAAGATGAGCAGGTAGGTGCCGGCGCCGTAGCTGACGCCGTGCATGATGCTGCCGACGACGATCACGACGATCGAGGTGACGATCGCGGCCGCGAACTGCACGAGCAGCCGGCTCAGCATGATCGCCCACGTCGGCGTCGGGGTGACGCGCAAGCGCTGGAACACGCCGGCCTCGCGGTCCCGCGCGATGGTGATCGAGTAGCCCATCAGCGCCGATGACAGCAGGCCGTAGCTCAGCGCCATCGCGATCAGGATGCCGGAGCGGTCGGGTCCGAGCGTGCTGCCCTGCTTGTGCCCGATCTGGTTCGTGACGACCAGGATCAGGATCGGGACGAGCAGGTTGAGCAGCAGGGTCTGCCTGCTGCGCAGGATGACCATCAGGTCGGCGCCGAAGAGCGAGCGCAGAGTCAGGCCGAGCGGCGGCCGGGTGGTGACGACGGTGTCAGTCACGGAGATCACTTCCCGTCAGGGCGATGAAGACGTCTTCGAGGGTGGGCTCGCCGTGTGCGATCGCGAGCACGCGCGGATCCTCCCGGTGGGCGGTGATGAGCTCGGCCGGACTGCCGGTCGTGACCAGCCGGCCGTGGTCGATGATCACGATGCGGTCGCAGACGGCCTGTGCCTCCTCCATCGAGTGCGTGGTCAGCAGGATGCTGCCGCCGCGCCGGCGCGAGGCCTCGATCCGCTGCCACAGGCTCCGCCGCGACTGCGGATCCAGACCGCTCGTCGGCTCGTCGAGCAGCAGGAGCAGCGGGTTGTGGATGGTGGCGATGAGGAGCGAGAAGCGCTGCGCCTGACCTCCGGAGAGCCCCTTGAGGCGCTTCCCCGCCTCCTGGCCGAGCCCGGTGTCGTCCAGCGCCCGCCGTGCGTCCTCCCGTGACATCCGCACGCCGTACAGCCCGGCGTACAGGCGCAGCAGCTGCTCGATGCTCAGCTCCGGCTGGAACCCGGAGCTCTGCAGCTGCACGCCCATGCGGGCCCTGGCGTCGAGCGGATCGCGCAGCGCGTCGATCCCGTCGACCGTGACGGATCCGCCGATCGGCTTGCGCAGCCCCTCGATGACGTTCAGCGTGGTGGTCTTGCCTGCGCCGTTCGGGCCCAGCAGGCCGATGATCTCGCCGCGGGCGATGGTGAAGCCGACGCCGTCCACCGCGGTGCGGCTGCCGTACCTCA
Source organism: Microbacterium sp. 22242 (assembly GCF_052045495.1). NCBI lineage: Bacteria > Bacillati > Actinomycetota > Actinomycetes > Micrococcales > Microbacteriaceae > Microbacterium > Microbacterium sp. 22242. Next base: position 35,857 of record NZ_JBQEOZ010000008.1, read on the forward strand.
CGACCAGGCCGTCGACGCGCAGCACGGTGCCGCCGTGCGCGGCCGGGTCTATCTGCGACTTGCCTATGGGACTCGACATGCGCACCTCCTGGGAATGCGCTCAGCGTTCCACCGCCGGCTATCAACGAGCTATGAGAACAGGCTCGTCGTCTCGTCGGGCGGCCCCGGACCCCGGGCCTGTCGGAGGGAGCTCGCCGCCGGACCTCTGGGCGGCAGGGCCGAGTCAGCCCAGGAACTCGCGGGCGGCGACGGTGAGCGCCCGCACGCCGATCTCGATCGTGGGGTGGATCTCGACGGCGAAGAAGGGGGAGTGGTTCGTCGCGATCTCGCTGTCGACCGTGCCGTTCGCGACGGCCGCCGCGAAGCGGACCGGGTCCGCACCGCCCCAGAACCAGAACACCAGCGGAACGCCGGCGTCGCGGGCGAACCACGACACGTCCTCGCTGCCGGTGAACAGGCCGGGATCGACCACGTTGGCGTCGCCGAACGCGGCGCGGAAGGCGGCGGTCGCGCGCGCGGTGGCTTCCGCGTCGTTGATCGTGGCCGGCAGGGTGTGCAGGGTCTCGATCGTGGGATCCTCGACCGCGCCGCTCGCCATCGCCTCGGCGCGGATCACGCGCTCGACGCTCGCGAGCACCTTCTCGCGGAGGGCCTCGTCCGGATAGCGCAGGCTCAGCTCGAGCGTGGCCTCGGCGGGGATGATGTTGTTCTTCGTTCCGGCGTGGATCGCGCCGACCGTGACGACCGCGAGGTCGTGCGGATCCACCTCGCGCGAGACCACGGTCTGCAGGCGCATCACGGTCGCCGCGGCCATGACCACGGGGTCGATCGTGGCGTGCGGGCGGGATCCGTGCCCGCCGCGACCGCGCAGCACCACGTGCAGACCGTCGGAGGCCGACATCTGCGGGCCGGGGCGCACGCCGATCATGCCCGCGGGCAGCGGCGTGACGTGCTGCCCGATCACGACGTCCGGCCGGGGGAAACGGTCGAGTGCGCCGTCGTCGAGCATCGCACGGGCGCCCCCGCCGACCTCCTCGGCGGGCTGGATCACGACGACCAGGGTGCCGGACCAGTCGTCCTTCGTGCGGGCCAGCTCCTCGACCGCGCCGATCATCGCGGTGACATGCATGTCGTGGCCGCAGGCGTGCATGACGCCGACCTCGTGGCCGTCGGGATCCGTCGCGGTCGCGGTGCTCGCGTAGGGGAGGCCGGACTGCTCCACGACGGGAAGCGCGTCCATGTCGGCTCGCGCCCAGACGACGGGTCCGTCGCCGTTGCGGAGCACTCCCACGACGCCGGTGCGGCCGACCCCGACCTCGACCTCGAGTCCGAGGTCGCGCAGGTGCCCGGCGGCGATCGCCGCGGTGCGGGTCTCCTGGAAGGACAGCTCGGGGTGGCGGTGCAGGTCGATGAAGAGCGCTTCGAGGTCGATCGTCATAGGGCTGAGCCTACGCGGAAGGGCGCCGCCGTCCGCGGACGGCGTCCCTGACGCACTCGTCCGGGAGCGATGCGTCGCATCACTCCGCGGAGTGTTCGGCGCCCGCCGTGCGTGCGGCGTACGTCTCCAGCGCGGGGCCGGGGCGGAGCACGCCGTTCACGATCGCCTGGATCGCGAACGCGCTCGTCTCGCCCAGGTCGACGGCGGCGGGATCCAGCAGCCACTGCAGCTGCAGGCCGTCCATGACGGCCAGGATCGCCGCACACGCGGCGTCCACGTTCGCCGGATCCGTCACCCCCTCCTGCGCGCACAGCACGCGGAAGGCCTGGTCCACGTCGCCGCGCAGGATCCGGTAGCGCCTCTCGAAGAACGCCCGGCCGGGGTGGCCGTCGGTCACCGACTCCCCGGACAGCACCGTGTAGGTCTGCACGATCCCCGGGCGCAGCGCGTTCGCGTACGCCGTGCGCACGAGGTGCAGGAACAGCTCGGCGCCGTCCGGGATGTGCTGGTCGGCGAGGTCGGCGACATCGGCGTGATCGCGGTAGTCGAGCACCTCGAGCAGCAGCTTCTGCTTCGAGCCGAAGTGGTGCAGCACGCCGGCGTGCGTCATCCCCACCTGCTCGGCGATGTCGGCGAGGGTGCCGTTCGTCGACCCCTTGGCGCCGAAGATCTCGATCGCGGCCTTGAGGATCTCGGTGCGCTTGCGCTCGGTCTCCGGCCGGGGCTTGGCACTGTGCGCCGTGACCATTTCGTTTCCTTCCCGAGCTTGTCGGCCAGCCTACTTGTCAGTAGTGTCACCGGTACTTACTTTCTCGACAGTAAGTAAACCATCGGCGGAGCACTCTCCGCCGCCCCGCGCACAACGGCCCGTGCCGAAGGAGAAGCAATGAAGCTCAGGAAGACCCTGATCGCCGTGACCGCGATCGCCGCTCTCAGCACCGTGGTGCTGTCCGGATGCTCGTCAGGCTCCGGTTCGTCCTCCGCGGGCGGCGGATCGCTGACGATCGCGAAGCCGGACGGCGCGGCGATCCTCTCCACTCAGACCAACAACCCGTTCATCTCGACCGGATCCGGCATGTCGCTCGGCTACGACCGGATGATCTACGAACCGCTCGCGATGGTGAACCCGGTCGGCAAGAACGAGACCACGCCGTGGCTGGCCTCGAAGGTCGAGTGGAACAGCGACTACACGCAGCTCACGGTCACCCCGCGCGCCGGCGTGAAGTGGAGCGACGGCAAGCCGTTCACCGCCGACGACATCGTGTTCACCTACAACCTGATCAAGAACACGCCGGCGCTCGACCTCGGCGGCCTGAAGCTGACCGACGTCAAGAAGGACGGCGGCAACGTCGTGCTGAGCTTCAGCGAGTCGAAGTTCGTCAAGCAGGGCGACGTGCTGCAGGTCAGCATCGTGCCGGAGCATCAGTGGAAGGGCATCGCCGACCCGACGAAGGACCCGGTGAAGAACGCCGTGGGCACCGGCCCCTACACGATCAAGAGCTTCTCGTCGCAGGGCGTCGTGCTCAACGCGCGCACGGACTACTGGGGCGGCAAGGTCCCGGTCTCGACGCTCAAGTACCTCGAGTACAACGACAACACCGGCCTGCTCCGCGCCCTGCAGAGCAAGGAGACCGACTGGGCGCAGATCTTCATCACCGACTATCAGACGAACTACGTCGACAAGGATCCCAAGCACAACGTGTTCTGGGGTGCCAACGTCCTCAGCCCCGACATGATCCTCGTCAACACCGCGAAGGCGCCGTTCAACGATGTGGCGCTGCGCAAGGCCGTGAACATGGTCGTCGATCGCAAGGCGCACGCCGAGAAGGCCCGCAGCAACGCCGGCCCAGAGCTGACCAGCGTCACCGGCATCCCGCAGCCCACCGGCGACCAGTACATCGCCCCCGACTACAAGGACAAGACCTTCTCGATCGATGTCGCGGGCGCGAAGAAGGTGCTCAGCGACGCGGGCTACACCTGGAAGGACGGCGCCCTGATCGATCCGTCCGGCAACCCGGTCTCCTTCACGCTGCAGGATCCGCAGGGCTGGAACGACTACGTCACCGGCATCCAGCTGGTCGCGACGCAGATCAAGACCACGCTCGGCGCCGACGCCAAGGTCGCCACGCCCGACGCCGACACCTGGTTCACGAACATGGCCACCGGCAACTTCGACGCGGCGCTGCACTGGAGCGGATCGGGATCGAACCCGTGGCACATCTACGACGACGTGATGAACGGCGCCTACCTCGAGCAGGCCGCGGACGGGAAGGTCTCCGACAACTTCGGGCGCTACGACAACCCGGAGGCGACCGCGCTGCTCAAGGAGTACGCGCAGGCGTCGGACGACGCGACCCGCACGGCCGCTCTCGCCAAGATCCAGAAGATCTTCGTCGAGGACGTCCCGGCGATCCCGATCGGCACCCATCCCCAGCTGGCCGAGTACAACACCCGCACGTTCACGGGCTGGCCGAGCGAGAAGGACCAGTACGCGACCGCGGATCCGACGCAGCCGTCCGCCGTGCAGGTGCTCATGAAGCTGAAGCCGGTCAAGTAGCCCCCGACCCCTCGGTCGTCGGGCGAGCGCAGCGAGACGCAACGCCGCGCTCGCCCGACGAGCGGAACAGGAGCACGTCCTCATGACAGATTCCCTTCTTTCCGTCCGCGACTTCTCCGTCGTGTACGACGTGGATCCGCCGGTCGCGGCGGTCAAGAACGTCACCCTCGACATCCGCCGCGGCGAGATCGTCGGCCTCGCCGGCGAGAGCGGCAGCGGCAAGACCACGCTCGCGTACGGCGTGCAGCGGCTGCTGAAGCCGCCGGCGGTCATCACCAGCGGCAGCGTCGTCTTCCACGACGAAGGCGGCGAGGACGTCGACCTGCACGCGCTCGACGTCGAGCAGATGCGCCGCTTCCGCTGGGACAAGGTCTCGATGGTGTTCCAGGGGGCGATGAACGCGCTGAACCCGGTCGCCACGATCGGGTCGCAGCTGGACGACGTGTTCCAGGTGCACCGCCCGCGGATGAGCCGTGCGGAGCGGCGTTCCGCGGTGATCGACCTTCTGGAGATCGTGAAGGTGGGCGGGCAGCGGCTGCGCTCGTATCCGCACGAGCTCTCCGGCGGCATGCGCCAGCGGGTCATGATCGCGATGGCGCTCGCGCTGCGCCCGCAGCTGATGGTGATGGACGAGCCGACGACCGCGCTGGACGTCCTGGTGCAGCGCGAGATCCTCAAGCAGATCTCGCAGCTGCGCCACGAGTTCGGGTTCTCCGTGGTCTTCATCACCCACGACCTTCCGCTGCTCCTGGAGATCAGCGACCGCATCGCGATCATGCGCGAAGGGGAGATCGTCGAACTGGCCGACGCCCGGCAGATCTGGACCGATCCGCAGCACGAGTACACGCGGGACCTGCTCCGGTCCTTCCCGCGCCTGACCGGCGAGAGAGGAGTGGTGGTGCGATGACCACGCTCGAGTTCCGCAACGTCACGAAGATCTACCACGTCCGCGGCTCCGGCCAGCTCAAGGCGCTCGACGACGTGAGCTTCACGCTCCACTCGCGACAGACGATCGGCCTCGTCGGCCAGTCCGGCAGCGGCAAGTCGACGATCGCGAAGATCCTCACCCAGCTGGAGACGCCGACGCACGGGGAGGTGCTGCTGGACGGCACCCCGATCCCGCGCCGCGGCACGGGGCTGCGGAAGTACCGCCAGCAGCTGCGGATGGTGTTCCAGGATCCGTTCGCCTCGCTGAACCCGTACCACTCGATCCGCCACCACATCGAGCGTCCGCTGCGCCTGGACCACGTGGTGCCGCGGCAGGAGATCGACGGCGAGGTTCGCCGCCTGCTGGAGCGGGTGCGCCTCGACGCGGACGCGGTGATGGAACGCCGCCCGCACGAGCTCTCCGGCGGCCAGCGCCAGCGCGTCGCGATCGCGCGAGCCCTCGCGTCCCGCCCGGCCCTGCTGGTCGCCGACGAGCCGGTGTCGATGCTGGACGTGTCGATCCGCCTGGGCGTGCTGAACCTCCTCGCCGACCTGCAGCGCGAAGAGGGGCTGGGCGTGCTCTACATCACCCACGACCTGGCCACCGCCCGCCACTTCAGCGACGAGATCATGGTGCTCAACCAGGGCAGGGTCGTCGAACGCGGACCCGCGGACGACGTCATCCTCCATCCGCAGGACCCGTACACGCGCGAGCTGCGCGCGGCATCCCCCGATCCCGAGGAGTACTTCCGAGCCATGCCGGCACCGACCTCCGGAGGCGTCCGATGAGCGCCGACACCTCCACGCCCACGGACCGCGCCGCCGTGGACCCGTCCGATCCCTCCGCCGGATCCGCCGGCACCGGCGCTGCGCCCGTCGATCCCACGCTCGTCGGCACGACCGCGACCAGGGCCGAGCGCGGCGGCGTCCGCGTGCCGTGGCGGTTCATGGGCGGCCGCGCCGCCTTCTACCTGTTCACCGCGTGGGCCGCCATCACCATCAACTTCTTCATCCCCCGGATGATGAAGGGTGACGCGGTCGACTCGTACATGGCGCGCAGCCAGGGCCAGCTGACCCCCGCCGCCGAGAAGGCGCTGCGGCTGCTGTTCGGCCTGGACAAGTCCGTGCCGCTCTGGCAGCAGTACCTCGACTACTGGGGCATGCTGCTGCGCGGTGACCTGGGCGTCTCGATCTCCACCGGCATGGCGCCGGTGGGCGACGCGATCGCCGCGGCCCTGCCGTGGACCCTGGGCCTCGTCGGCTTCGCCACGGTCATCTCCTTCCTGATCGGTACCAGCCTGGGCGCGGTCATCGGCTGGCGGCGCGGCGGGCGGCTGGACGCCCTCGTCCCGGTCACGACCTTCCTGGGCACGGTGCCGTACTTCTGGCTCGGCCTGATCTTCATCGCGGTCTTCTCGACCGTGCTCGGGTGGTTCCCCGCGGGGCACGCGTACGAGGTGGGGGTGGATCCCGGCTGGAACGCCGACTTCATCGGCCAGGTGGTCTCGCACGCCGCGCTCCCGATGATCACGATCGTGATCGCCTCGCTCGGCGGATGGGTGCTCGGCATGCGCAACATGATGCTGACGGTCCTCGACGAGGACTACATCACGGTCGCGCAGGCGAAGGGCATGCCGAATCGCCGCGTGCTCTGGCGCTATGCCGCGCGCAACGCGGTGCTGCCGCAGATCCAGAGCTTCGCGCTCTCGCTCGGCTTCATCGTGGGCGGCACCATCGTGATGGAGATGGTGTTCTCCTACCCGGGCATCGGCCTGCTGCTGCTCAGCGCCACGAACGCGAAGGACTACGCCCTGATGCAGGGCATCTTCCTGGTCCTCGTGATGGCCGTGCTCGTGGCGAACATCATCGCCGACATCGCCTACGCGATCCTCGATCCCCGCACCCGGCAGACGGAGGCCTGATCATGACGACTCCCGCAGAGAAGTCCACGGGCCTCGCAGCGCCCTTTCCTGTCTCGCCCGGTCCCGTGCCGCCCGCTCTCGCCCAGCCCGGCGCAGGGGCTCCCGAGACCGCGTCGCTGCTCGCCGCCGACCGCCGCGCGGGCACGACCGAGAAGACCTTCCTGGGCCAGCTCAAGACCGCGCTGGCGATGTTCGGCAACCGCAAGTCGGCGGCGGGCCTGATCATCCTCGGCGTCTTCACGCTCGTCGCGATCCTCGCGCCGTGGATCTCGCCCTACAGCCCGACCGCGCAGAACCTGGGGGCGACGCTGCAGCCGCCGTCCTTCGCGCATCTGCTCGGCACGACCCACATCGGCGAGGACGTGCTCAGCCAGCTCATCTACGGCACCAGGGGCGTGCTGGTCGTCGGCTTCCTCGCCACGATCATGGCCACCGTGGTCGCGATCGTGGTCGGCGTGACCGCCGGCTACCTGCGCGGCTGGAAGAGCGAGTCCCTCTCGGCGCTGTCGAACGTGTTCCTGGTCATCCCCGGCCTGCCGCTGATGATCATCATCGCGTCGCAGTTCGAGGATCCGCCGCTGGTCGTCATCGCCGCCGTGCTGGGGCTGACCGGCTGGGCGTGGGGCGCCCGCGTGCTGCGCGCGCAGACCATGTCGCTGCGCAACCGCGACTTCATCCAGGCCGCGCGGGCCAACGGGGAGCCGCTGCACCGGATCATCCTCGTGGAGATGCTGCCCAACCTGATGGCGATCATCGCGTCGAGCTTCGTCGGCACGATGACCGCGGCGGTCCTCGGACTCACGACCCTCGCGTTCATCGGCGTCATCCCGGTGTCGAACCTGAACTGGGGCACGATCCTGTTCTGGGCGCAGCAGAACAGCGCGTTCCCGGACTACTGGTGGTGGTACGTCCCCGCCGGCCTCTGCATCGCACTGCTCGGCGTGGCCCTCGCGCTGGTGAACTTCGGCATCGACGAATACGTCAACCCGCGCCTGCGCTCCGCCGGCGAGCGCGCCCGCGCGCTGAAGAAGCGCGGCATCGACGCGAACGCCGCCGTGACCGTCGTCCGCACCGTCCCCTCCTCCGGCACCCCGTCCGGACCCGACCCCGAAAGCACCTCCGCATGACGGCTGCCCCGCCCTACCAGGACCCCTCCCTCTCCACGGCCGCGCGGGTGGCCGACCTGCTCGGCCGCATGAGCGTCGAGGAGAAGGCCGGGCAGATGCTGCAGCTCGACGCGCGCGACGATCTGCGCGACCACGTGCTGCGCCGGCACGTCGGCTCGATCCTGCACACCTCCCCGGAGCGGATCCTGGAGGCGAACCGGCTCACCGCCGAGACCCGGCTGCGGATCCCGCTGCTGGTCGCGGAGGACTGCATCCACGGGCACTCGTTCTGGCCCGGCGCCACCGTCTACCCCACCCAGCTCGGGATGGCCGCGTCGTGGGACGCGGGTCTGCTGGAGCGGGTCGCGCGCGCCACCGCCGTGGAGGTCGCCGCAACCGGCATCCACTGGACGTTCTCGCCCGTGCTGTGCATCGCCCGCGACCTGCGCTGGGGACGCGTGGACGAGACCTTCGGCGAGGATCCCTTCCTCATCGGCGAGCTCGCGAGCGCGATGATGCGCGGCTACCAGGGGGACGGGCTCGGGGATCCGACAGCGATCCTCGCGACCGCGAAGCACTTCGCCGGGTACTCGGAGACGCAGGGCGGGCGCGACGCGAGCGAGGCGGACATCTCCCGCCGCAAGCTCCGCTCCTGGTTCCTGCCGCCGTTCGAGCGGGTCGCGCGCGAGGGATGCCGGACCTTCATGCTCGGCTACCAGAGCACCGACGGCGTGCCGATCACCGTGAACGACTGGCTGCTCAGCGAGGTGCTGCGCGGCGAGTGGGGCTACACCGGCACGCTCATCACGGACTGGGACAACGTCGGCCGCATGGTGTGGGAGCAGAAGGTGCAGCCCGACTACGCGCACGCGGCGGCCGCCGCCGTGAAAGCCGGCAACGACATGATCATGAGCACGCCCCGCTTCTACGAGGGCGCGCTCGACGCGGTCGCGCAGGGCCTGCTCGCCGAGGACGCGTTCGACGCCGCGGTGGCGCGGATCCTCACCCTGAAGTTCGACCTGGGTCTGTTCGAGGATCCGCGCCTGCCCGCCGGCGACCTGGCCGCGGTCGTCGGCAGCGCCGCGCACGCCGAGCTCAACCTCGAGGCCGCGCGCCGGTCGATCGTGCTGCTGGAGAACGACGGGACGCTGCCGCTCGTGGCAGGAGGGAAGCTCGGGGCCGGGAACGGGCGGTCCGCCGAGACCGGGCCGGCGGCCGCACCGCTGCGGGTCGCGCTGGTCGGCCCGCTCGCCGACGACGCGCAGACCCAGCTCGGCGACTGGGCCGGCGGGTCAGGGCAGGCCGGCTGGCTGGACGGTCAGCCCCGCGAGATGATCACCACGGTGCGCGACGGCCTGCGGGCTGTCGACGGCTGGGACGTGCGGTACGCGCAGGGGGCGGAGATCCTCACGCTCGAGGAGGATCCGCTCGGCGCGACCTTCCCGGACGGTCAGCCGCGGCCGAAGGTCGTCGTACCCTGCCCTCCCGATCGGGAGCTGATCGCCGAAGCCGTCGCGGCGGCCGAGTCCTCCGACGTCGTGGTCGCGGTGGTGGGCGATCGGATCGAGCTCGTCGGCGAGGGGCGCTCGACCGCGACCCTGGAGCTCATCGGCGGCCAGAGGGCGCTGCTCGATGCCGTGATCGCGACGGGCCGGCCCGTGGTCGTGGTGCTGCTGGCGTCCAAGCCGCTCGTGCTGCCGGCCTCGGTCGCCCGGGCCGCCGCGGTGGTGTGGGCCGCGAACCCCGGCATGCTGGGCGGCCGCGCGATCGCCGAGATCCTCTCCGGTGCCGTCGAGCCGTCCGGCCGCCTGCCGATCTCCTTCGCGCGCCACGTGGGCCAGCAGCCGACGTACTACAACCAGATCCGCGGCCAGCACGGCGATCGCTACGCCGATCTCACCCAGGCGCCGGCCTGGGCGTTCGGCGAGGGGCTGTCGTACACGACCGTGGAGTACTCCGAGCTCTCGCTGGAGTCGTCCGTGCTCGACGCGGCCGGCACGATCGTCGGCGAGGTGACGGTGACGAACACGGGTGCCAGGCCGGTGCGCGAGACCGTGCAGGTCTACGTGCGCGACACGGTCACGAGCGTGAGCTGGACAGACAAGGAGCTGAAGACGTACCGCCAGATCGAGCTGGATCCGGGGGAGTCCGCGCGCGTCCGCGTCGAGCTGCCCGTGCCGGACTGCACGGTCGTCGACGCCGCCGGTATCCGCCGGGTCGAGCCCGGCGCGTTCGAGCTGCTGGTCGGTCCGTCGTCCCGCGACGAGGTCCTGCTCGTAGCGGGTTTCGAGGTCGTGGGCTGAGCGACCGAGGAGCGGACGGCAGGCTGTCCGCGGCGACGTCCGACGATTCGTCCGGATTCCTTGCAAAAGCCTTCGCGCGACGGCTCCGCCCTGCTTGGATGACCTGGTGCGCACCACTGCTGAGGACGACGGCTTCCGGGCCGGAGCTCTGATCTGGTTCGCCGTCGCGACCTTCTCGATGGGCATCGACGGCTATGTCCTGGCGGGTCTGCTGCCGCAGATCGCCACCGACCTGCGCGTGGACGCAGCAGCGGCGGGGCAGCTCATGAGCGTGTTCGCGGCGACCAGCGCCATCGCGGGCCCGCTGCTCGGCGCTCTCACCGGTCACTGGGAGCGCAAGGCGACGATCGTGCTCGCGCTGGGCGTGTTCGTGCTCGGCAACCTGCTGGTCGGGCTCGGTCCGACCTACTTCTGGGTCATGCTCGGGCGCGTCGTCTCCGCCCTGGGCGCGGCGCTGCTGAACGCGGTGATCGGCTCGTACGTCATCGCCCGCACGCCCGAGCGCTACCGCGGCCGCGCGCTCTCGCTCATGATGGGCGGCTTCCTGTTCGCGACCGCACTCGGGGTGCCGATCGGGCTCGCGATCGGCCAGGCCGACTGGCGGATCCCGCTGTTCCTCGTGGTGGGCGTCGGCGCGGCGGCGCTCATCGGGATCCTGCTCCGCGTCCCCCGGCTGCACCTGCCGGTGCTGTCGCTGCGCGAGGCGCTGAGCCCGTTGACCCGGCCCGCGATCCTGGTCGTGCTCGTGGTGCCGATGGGACTCATGTGCGCGAGCTACCTCTGCTTCACCTATGCGACGCTCATCCTCGGCCCGCGCATCGGCGAGGGGTACCCGATGATCGGCGCGCTGTTCGGCTACGGGATCGTGAGCCTCGCGGGCAACATCGTGTCGGGCCGCGCCACCGATCACCGGGGCCCGGTCGCGGTGCTGACGGTCATCGTCACCACCGTGCTCGCGGCGGCCCTGCTCGGCTGGGCGGGGCTGATGCTCCCCGGGATCGCCGGCGCCGTCGCCGGTGTCGCGTGGTTCCTGGTCTGCGCGTTCTTCAACGGAGGCTCCGGGGTCGCCGCGCAGACCCGGCTCTCCGCGATGGTGCCGCCGGCGGTGGCGGCACTCGTCCTCGCCCTCAACGGCAGCATGATGATGCTCGGCAGCGGGCTGGGGAGTGCGCTCGGCGGCGTCGCGCTCGCCGCCGGGGCGCTGCCGGATCAGCTGCTGCCGTTTTCGGGCGCTGTGCTCGCCGTCACGCTGGCCGCGCACCTGCTCTCGGTCGGCGTGCTCCGCCGTCGGAGCGCGGTCGACGGTGCGGCCGACAGTGCGGCCGGCAGTGCGGTCGACAGCGCGGCCGGCACCGGAGAGCCTCCGATGGGCGGTGCCGAGCGTGCCTGAGCCGCGGCGTTCTCAGGCGAGCGTGTACCAGGCGGCGGAGTCCGGCGGCAGTGCGGTCCCGGAGAACGGCTCGCTGCGGACCACGACGGACGCCCCGGCCGGCAGCTCGAGCGGCGCCTCGCCGAGGTTCGCCGCGACATGCAGATCGCCGCGGCGGAACGCGACGGCGTCGTCGCCGAGATCCTCCCAGACGATGGATCCGGATCCCAGGCCGCGCTCGGCTCGCAGGCGCAGCAGCGTCTTGTAGAGCGCGAGGGTCGACGTGTCGGAGGCCTCTTCGGCGTCGCGAGCGTACTCGGCCCACTCCGCCGGTTGCGGCAGCCAGGAGGCGCCGGTGCCGTTGAAGCCGTACGCGGGCGCGGTGGCCGTCCACGGCAGCGGCACGCGGCAGCCGTCGCGGCCGTAGCGCTCGCCGTTCGTGCGGAACCAGCTGGGATCCTGCCGGAACTCGTCCGGGATCTCCATCGCCTCCGGAAGGCCCAGCTCCTCGCCCTGATAGAGGTACGCGGATCCGGGCAGCGACAGCATCACGGTCGTGGCGGCGCGGGCGCGGGAGAGGCCGACCGCACGGTCGGGCTTGGGCTCGTCCCGCGGGCCGATGCCGTCGCCCTGCGGGTTGTCCCAGGTGAGCGCGAGACGCGAGGCGTGCCGCACCACGTCGTGGTTGGACAGCACCCACGTGCTGGGAGCGCCGACCGCGCCGAACGCGTCGAGGGAGTCGCGGATCACGTCCCGCAGCTCGCCGGCGTTCCACGGCGTCATCAGGTAGTTGAAGTTGAAGGCCTGGTCCATCTCGCCCGGCCGCACCCAGAGCGCGATCTTGTCGAGCGTCGGCAGCCACGCCTCCGCGCAGAGCGCGCGATCGCCGTCGTACTCGGCGAGCACGGCGTGCCAGTCGCGGTAGATCTCGTGCACGCCCGGCTGACCCCAGTACGGCACGTCCTCCTGGTCGCCGCCCATCGAGTCGGCTCCCTCGGACGGCGTGTAGTCGGGCAGGCCGGCCTTCTTGATGAGCCCGTGCGCGACGTCCACGCGGAAGCCGTCGACGCCGCGATCCAGCCAGAACCGCAGCACGCCGCGGAACTCCTCGAGGACCTCCTGGTTCGTCCAGTCGAAGTCGGGCTGGCTGGAGTCGAAGATGTGCAGATACCACTGGCCCGGGGTGCCGTCGGCCTCGGTCACGCGGGTCCACATGCCGCCGCCGAACACGCTCTCCCAGTTGTTCGGCGGCAGCTCGCCGTCGACGCCCTTGCCGTCGCGGAAGATGTAGCGGGCGCGCTCCCGGCTGCCCGGCGCCGCCTTCAGCGCCTCCTGGAACCAGGGGTGCTGGTCGGAGGAGTGGTTCGGGACCAGGTCGACGATGACCCTGATCCCGCGCTCGTGCGCGGCGGCGAGCATCGCGTCGAAGTCGTCGAGCGTGCCGAACAGCGGATCCACCCCGCGGTAGTCCGAGACGTCGTAGCCGGCGTCCTTCTGCGGGCTGGGCATGAACGGGCTCAGCCACATCGCGTCGACGCCGAGCTCGGACAGCGCGTCGAGACGGGAGGTGATGCCGGGCAGGTCGCCGATGCCGTCGCCGTTCGCGTCCGCGAAGGAGCGCGGGTAGATCTGGTAGATCACGGCGGTCCGCCACCATTCGGCGCCAGGGGCGGAGAACTGCTCGAGCTCGGTCATGCGATCAGGCTACGGGATCGGGTCGGCTTTCCCGGAATCGTGCGGATCGAATCGGTTCGAGCGCGAAGGATCCCGTGCCGCCGGGCGAACTCGGCGGCCGTTTCTCAGGACGGATTTCGCGAATCCGCGGAATCCGGTGCCGCGCAGCGCGGAATCGCGAATCCATCCTGAGAACGGTGCTCTCGGCAAGCCGGCCGGCCCACCGGATCCGCCGCAGTGGCGTCAGCGGGCGATCAGGTTGACCGGCTCCTCGCCGGCGAGCATGCGGTCGAGCTGGGTGCGGATGAGACGGACCATCCGCGGCTGCATCGCACTCGACGCGCCGCCGATGTGCGGGGTGAACAGCACGCCGGGGGCGGTCCACAGCGGGTGGCCGTCGGGGAGGGGCTCGGGATCCATCACGTCGAGGGCGGCGCGGATGCGTCCCGCCTCGGCGACCAGCGCGTCGGTGTCGACGAGCGTGCCCCGGCCGACGTTCACCAGCAGCGCGTCGTCGGCCATGTGCGCCAGCATCTTCGCGTCGAACAGCCGATGCGTCTCTGCTCCGCCGGGCAGCGACAGGATCACGATCTCGGCCTCGGGCAGCAGCGCGGGCAGGGCAGGGAGCGCGTGCACCGCGATCTTCCCGACGCCCTCGACGGTCTCGACGCGCGCGGTCTGTCCCACGGCCGTGATCGAGGTCTCGAACCCGGCCAGGCGCCGCGCGATGCCCTTGCCCACTCCGCCGATCCCGACCAGCAGCACGCGGCGGTCGGCGAGGCTCGAGGTGAACCCGCGATCCCAGAAGCCGAGGTCCTGTGCGCGCACGAACCGCGGCAGCTCGCGCTGCGCGGCGATGGTCAGGCCCACCGCCAGCTCGGCGGTGGCGGTCTCGTGCACGCTCGCCGCGTTCGCGAACGGGATCCCGGCGGGGATGCGCTCGATCACGGCCTCGTAGCCGATCATCTGCCCCTGCACGAGACCGACCTCGATGCCCTGCAGGGCGGACAGGCGCTGACGGCCGAGATAGGACGGCACCACGATGTCGATCCGCTCGGCGGGCGCTGGCGTCGACATGTCCCAGACGCGGACCTCGACCCCGGGCGGGAGCGGCAGCAGGTCCGCGGCGAGTTCGGCGTCGGGCACGGTCACGAGAAGGCTCACGATTCGAGGGTAGGCCTCTGCGGGCTCGGGGTGCTCTTGACGACGGCGGGATCGCCGGAACGGACGCGGCTGGGGGATCGCCGGAACGGACGCGGCCGGGGTCGGGCTCACGCGAGTGACCGCGACCGCGATCGCAACTGCGACGGGCCCACGCGAGCGACCGCGACCGAGACGCGTGAGCGACCGCGTCGTGGCCGCGTCCCGGCGATCCCCGGCACGCGACGGCGGCCCGCCGTCTCGTGGACGACGGGCCGCAGCGGCTACGGGGTCACTTCGCGAGGAAGTCCTTCAGGGCGGCGTTGACCTCGTCGGCGTGCGTCCACAGGAGCCCGTGCGGCGCGCCGTCGATCTCGACGTAGTCCGCGGCGGGGACGGCCTGGTGGAAGCGGCGTGCGGTCGCGTCGATCGGCAGGATGTTGTCCTTCGTGCCGTGCAGGATCAGGGTCGGCTTCTGCGCGGCGCGGACCGCCTCCACGTCGCCGCGGAAGTCCTCGATCCAGGCCGGGACGACCGCGTAGGCGGCGACCGGCGCGCTCGTGACGGAGAGGTTCCAGTTGGCGGTCACGACCTCCTGGCTGATGCGCGTGCCGAGGTTCTCGTCGAGGTTGTAGAAGTCGTTGTAGAACTGCGTGAACCAGGCGTAGCGGTCTCCCTTCGCGGCTGCCGCGATCCCGTCGAACACCTGCTGCGGGACGCCCTCCGGGTTGTCATCGCGCTGCACGAGGAACGGCTCGAGCGAGGCGAGGAACGCGAGCTTCGCGACCCGGTCGGATCCGTAGCGTGCGACGTAGCGGGCGAGCTCGCCGGTGCCCATCGAGAACCCGACCAGGACCACGTCGCGCAGGTCCAGCGTGGTCAGCACGGTGTTCAGATCCGCGGCGAAGGTGTCGTAGTCGTAGCCCGTCCCGACCTTCGACGACTGGCCGAAGCCGCGCCGGTCGTACGTGATCACGCGGTAGCCCTGTGCCAGGAGCTCGCGGGTCTGGCGCTCCCAGCTGTGTCCGTTCAGCGGGTAGCCGTGGATGAGGACGACGGGCTGACCGCTTCCCTGGTCCTCGTAGTACAGCTCGATGGAGGTGCTGTTCTCGGTGCCGACGGTGATGTAGCCCATGTGCGTGCCCTTCTGAGTTCGAATGAGAACGATCGTTCTCGCGATGACCACAACCATAGAGAACGATCGTTCTCGTTGTCAAGTAGACTGATGCCATGACCGAAGACGAGGCGCGCGAACAGATCCTGACGGCTGCCGAAGAGCTCTACTACCGCAAGGGATTCGCGGCGGTGGGGATGGACGAGCTCCGCACGGCAGCCGGCGTGTCGCTGCGCCGCCTGTACGGGATCTTCCCGGCGAAGGACGACATCGTCGCGGCGGTGCTGGAGCGCCGGCACGCCGAATGGGAGGGCGCGATCTCGGCGGCGGTGGCGGGTGCCGGTCCGACGCCGCGCGAGCGGCTGCTGGCGGTCTACCGCTATCTCGAGGAATGGTTCTGCGACGACGGCTTCCGCGGGTGCGCCTTCATCAACGCGTTCGGCGAGCTCGGCGGCACCCATCCCGCGATCGCGCAGATCGTGAAGGAGCACAAGGCGTCGTTCCAGGCATACATGGCCCACCTGGTCTCGGCGACCGGCGCTTCGCCGCTGCTCGCGGCGCAGCTCTCCATCCTCGCGGAAGGGGCGCAGAGCACGGCCGCGATCTCCGGAGATCCGCAGGTCGCCGTGCAGGCGCGCCGTGCCGCCGAGGTGCTGATCGAGTCCGCGCTCGCGGACCTCGATGAGAGCGCTGCGGCGTCCCACGCCGTCGGGGGTCCCGCCCAGACTGCTCGCGTAGAATCGTCACAATGACCGACGCCCCCTCCGACGCTCCGTCGACGCAGAGCGACCGCAGCGCCACGACAGGCGGCGAAACCGCAGGATCCGGCATCGACCCGGCAGACCTCGCGACCACGCTCCGGGTGCTCGCCGAGCTGCACGAGCTCGACCAGGACCACCCCGATTTCATCACTGTCCGCCGGGCGACCTCGGCCATGTTCAAAGCCGCCAAGCGCGTCCGCCGCAGGGAGATCCGCGACGCGATCGCCGAGGCGGATCGCGCCGTGATCGCCGCGACCGCGACCGGCGCCCCGGACCGCATCGACGACGAGACCCGCGGCCTGGATCTGGCGTCGAGTGTCGTCGAGGCCCCGATCGCCGGCGAGCTGCTGAAGCCCCGCAACTGCTACATCTGCAAGCAGCTGTACACGACGGTCGACGCGTTCTACCACCAGCTCTGCCCGGACTGCGCACGCTTCAGCCACGGCAAGCGCAATGCCCGCACCGATCTGACCGGAAAGCGTGCGCTGCTCACGGGCGGCCGCGCCAAGATCGGCATGCACATCGCGCTGCGGCTGCTGCGCGACGGCGCGCACACCACGATCACCACGCGGTTCCCGCGCGACGCGGTGCGCCGGTTCGCCGCGCTGCCCGACTCGGCCGACTGGCTGCACCGGCTGCGCGTGGTCGGCATCGACCTGCGCGACCCGGCCCAGGTGATCGCGCTCGCCGACTCGGTCGCCGCCCAGGGGCCGCTCGACATCCTCATCAACAACGCCGCGCAGACCGTGCGCCGCTCGCCGGGCGCGTATTCGCTGCTCGTCGACGCCGAGCTGCAGCCGCTGCCTGCCGGACCGCTGCCCGAGATGGAGACCTTCGGGCACACCGCGGATCCGCATCCCGAGGCGCTGCAGGCCTCGGTCGACGCGCACCCGCTGCTGTCGATCGCTTCGCTCGGCGGCACGATCGCCGAGCGGGGCGGGCAGGCGCTCACCGCCGAGGAGCTGTCCCGGCTCGCGATGGCGCCCGGATCCTCGTCGCTCGCGAAGCACGCGGACGGCACCGCGATCGACGCGGGCGGGCTCGTGCCCGACGTGAACCGGGTGAACAGCTGGGTGCAGAGCGTGGACCAGGTCGATCCGCTCGAGCTGCTCGAGGTGCAGCTCTGCAACACCACGGCGCCGTTCCTGCTGATCAGCCGGCTGCGCCCCGCGATGGCCGCCTCGCCCGCGCGGCGCAAGCACATCGTGAACGTCTCGGCGATGGAGGGGCAGTTCTCCCGGCGGTACAAGGGCCCAGGCCACCCGCACACGAACATGGCGAAGGCCGCGCTGAACATGCTCACGCGCACGAGCGCGGGCGAGATGCTGGAGACCGACGGGATCCTGATGACCGCCGTCGACACCGGCTGGATCACCGACGAGCGCCCGCACTACACGAAGGTGCGCCTGGCCGAGGAGGGCTTCCACGCCCCGCTCGATCTGGTCGACGGCGCGGCGCGCGTGTACGACCCGATCGTGCGCGGCGAGGCCGGCGAGGACATCCACGGCGTCTTCCTGAAGGACTACGAGCCCAGCCCCTGGTGACGCCCGGTCCCGGCCGCCTCCCGGGCCCTGAGCCTGTCGAAGGGACCTCACGTCCCCCGCGCCCCCCGGGCCCCTGACGCCTCCCGGTCCCTGAGCCTGTCGAAGGGACCTCCCGCCCTCCGGTCCTTCGTGCCCCCGGTCCCTGAGCCTGTCGAAGGGGCCTCCCGATCTCAGCGCCGCACCGAGTAGCGGTGCATCGTCACGCCCTCGTCGAATGCGGCCTGTTCGAGCAGGTCCAACTGCACGGGCCGGTCGCCGGCCTCGTCGAACAGCGGCCTGCCGGATCCGAGGATCGCGGGGTGCGTGAACAGCAGCAGCTCGTCGAGCAGGCCCGCCCGCAGGAGCGCGGTCGCGAGGTTCGCACCGCCCACCCCGATGTCGCCGTCCGTCGACTCCCGGACCTCGGCGAGACGGGCGATCGCGTCCTCGCCGATCACCCTCGTGTTGTACGGCGCCTCCGACCGGGTGTGCGAGACCAGGATCTTCGGCTTGTCCGTCCAGATCGCGCAGTACTCCTGCAGGAACGCCGGCAGCGACGTGTCATCGCGCGCCGCCGGCCAGAACGCCTCCATGATCTCGAACACGCGCCGACCCTGCACCATGAGCGTCAGCTCACGCGCCCGCCGGTTGAACTCGAGATGCAGCGGCTCGCCGATCCGCATCCAGTCGCCGCCGCCGTTCTCGCCCGCGGCCGCCTCGATCCGCAGATCCAGGGACACGTTCATCCAGTACACGAAACGGCCCATGCGCTCCTCCGCTCCTCGGCTTCGAGGTCACGCTAGCCCGGTGCGTCCGCGGGTCGCAACGGATCCGGAGCGACACGGATCCCCGTGCTGCGGATCCGGATCCGCCCGGGCGGGAAGCCCCCGCCGGGCCGCACAATCACCCCCTCCAGCGTCCACACCTCCCCGCAGTGACGTAACTCAGAGGGGGTGAAGACGCTACGAGGGGGTGCGACCAGATGCGGAGCCGATGGGCACCCGAGCCCCGATGGGTACCCGAGAACGGACCGGGGGCCCGGTCAGCCCGAAAGCGGACGGATCAGGCCGCGACGCGGGCGACCGCGGCGATCGCGCTCGTGAAGAACGGCAGGCCGTCCACGCCGCTGCGCATGGCGGCGGTCGTATCCGGGCCGAAGCCGGGCTCGGTCGCGTGCTCGGGGTGCGGCATCAGGCCGACGACGTTGCCCGCCGGGTTCGTGAGGCCGGCGATGTCGCGCAGGGATCCGTTCGGGTTCACGCCCGCGTAGCGGAACGCGACCAGGCCCTCGCCCTCGATGCGGTCGAGCGTCTCGTCCGAGGCGATGTAGCCGCCCTCGGCGTTCTTCAGGGGGATGACGATCTCCTGGCCGCGGGAGAAGTCGCGCGTCCACGCCGTGTCGGCGTTCTCGACCGTGAGTTTCTGGTCGCGGCGGACGAAGTGCTGGTGGTCGTTGCGGATCAGCCCGCCGGGCAGCAGGTGCGCCTCGACGAGCATCTGGAAGCCGTTGCAGATCCCGAGGATCGGCATCCCCTTCGCGGCCGCGTCCTTGACCTCGGTCATGATCGGCGAGAGCGCGGCGATCGCGCCGCTGCGCAGGTAGTCGCCGTAGCTGAAGCCGCCGGGCAGGATCACGGCATCCACGCCGTCGAGGTCGTGCGAGCCGTGCCAGAGGGCGACCGGCTCGGCGCCGGCGATGCGGACGGCGCGCTGCGCGTCGCGGTCGTCGAGGGATCCGGGGAACGTGACGACCCCGATCCGGACCGTCATTCGGCGACCTCGATGCCTACCACGTCCTCGATCACGGCGTTGGAGAGCACCTCTTCGGCGACGCGGCGGGCCTCGGCGAGCACGGCGTCGGTGACCTCGCCCTCTACGGTGAGCTCGAAGCGCTTGCCGATGCGGACGTCGCTGAACGCGGTCACGCCGGTGCGGGCGAAAGCTCCCGAGAC
This sequence comes from Microbacterium sp. 22242, assembly GCF_052045495.1. Lineage (NCBI taxonomy): Bacteria > Bacillati > Actinomycetota > Actinomycetes > Micrococcales > Microbacteriaceae > Microbacterium > Microbacterium sp. 22242. Next base: position 55,643 of record NZ_JBQEOZ010000008.1, read on the forward strand.
GGCCTTCCCCTGCGGGTCGAGCAGTTCGGACTTGGGCATGACGTCGACGACGATGGTGGGCATGAACGGCTCCGGATGTCGCGGGCGGGGGCAGCGGCCAGTCTATCCTGCGGCCGTCGCCGTTCCTGCCGGTCCCGGCGCCAGGAGCATCCCGGGCGGCGCGGGAGGCGCAGCGGGGGACGCCGATCTCGCGGCGCGGGCGCCGGTCAGGACCGGAACACGGTGTGCACGTCTCCGACCACGTCCCGGCCGCCGAGCCCTTCGATCTCGAACAGCACCGAGATGCCGGCGACGACGTAGCCGAGCTCCTCGACGATCCGCCGGCCTGCGGCGAGCGTGCCGCCGGTGGCGAGCACGTCGTCGATAAGCAGGATCCGGGAACCGGCGGGCAGGTCCTCGTGCATCTCGATCGTCGCCGTGGCGTACTCCAGCGCGTAGTCGACCGCGGCGGCGGGGAGCGGGAGCTTGCCGGCCTTGCGGATCGGCACGAAGCCGGATCCGGCCTCGATCGCGGCGGCCCCGGCGAGGATGAAACCGCGCGCCTCGATGCCCGCGACGACGTCAAAGGCCCCGCGGAAGGGGGCGACCAGCGCCTCGGTCGTGGCCTGCAGCGCTTCGCGGTCGGCGAGCAGCGGCGTGATGTCGCGGAACAGGATGCCGGGCTGCGGGTAGTCGGGAACGGAGCGGATGAGGGACTCTGCGCGGACGAGCGCGGGCGAGGAGGTCACCGGTCCAGGGTACGCGTCGGCCTCGCCGGAGCATCGCCGGGTGCGTGTCTCCTGCCCTGACGCGCACATGCGGGACGGGCCGGGCGCCGCCATCCCGGGCGTCCAACCTGCGTGCGGAGCGCCGCCCACTCCGGGCGTCCAACCTGCGGGCGGGACGCCGCATCCCCGGGCGCGCTACCCCAGTCCGGCGCCTCCCGGGCGTGCGATGTGCGAAAGTCAGTCGATTCGGGGGCTGCGGTTCGCAAGACCGTCGTTGGAGCCCGAATCGACTGAGTTCGGAACTCGTCCGCGCTGTGACCACGGTGGTTGACAGCGTGGGAGCGCTCTCATATCCTGACTCGAACCTGATGGGAACGCTCCTGCGCACCCATCCGCCTCACCGCCCAGCTTCCCGCGCCACAGGCGCGACCGACCCAAGGAGCGCCATGACCGCGTCCGCCCGCCGCTTCCCCGACGGCTTCCTGTTCGGCGCGGCCACAGCCGCGTACCAGATCGAGGGAGGGGCCTTCGAGGACGGGCGCACCGCGTCGATCTGGGACGCGTTCGCCCGGGTGCCCGGCGCGGTGAACAACGGCGACACCGGCGACGTCGCCTGCGACCACTACCACCGCTACCGCGACGACGTGCGCCTGATGACCGAGCTGGGGCTGCAGGCGTACCGGTTCTCCACGTCCTGGGCCCGGGTGCGGCCCGACGGCGGCGCGGTGAACCAGGAGGGCCTCGCGTTCTACGACCGCCTCGTCGACGAGCTGCTCGCGGCGGACTCGGGCGAAGCCGGCGGGAACGGGATCGTCCCCTGGCTCACGCTCTACCACTGGGACCTGCCGCAGGCGCTCGAGGAGAAGGGCGGCTGGACGTCACGCGACACGGTCGACCGGTTCGTCGAGTACGCGCTCAGCGTGCACGACGTGCTCGGCGACCGCGTGCAGCACTGGACCACGCTGAACGAGCCGTGGTGTTCGTCGTTCCTGTCGTACACCGCGGGCGTGCACGCGCCGGGGCGCACGAGCGTCGAGGACGGGATCCTCTCCGCTCACCACCTGCTGCTCGCGCACGGCCGCACGATCGAGGCGCTGCGCGCCAGGGACCCCGAGCTCGACCTCGGGATCACCCTGAACCTGACGGTCGCCGATCCTGCGGACCCGGCCGATGCCGGCGACGTGGACGCCGCGCGCCGGATCGACGGGCAGTTCAACCGCTGGTTCCTGGATCCGATCCTGCGCGGCGCGTACCCGGCCGACGTGGTGGACGACATCCGCGCGGTCGACCCGATCGCGGTGCGCCGCTGGGCGAACGCGATCCAGGCCGGCGACCTCGACACGATCGCCGCGCCCCTGGACTGCCTGGGCATCAACTACTACCACGGCGAGATGCTCTCCGGATCGCCGCAGCCCGGCGGCGCCGGCACGCCGCACGACGGCGAACAGGGCGCCGTCGTGCGCCGCACCCGCTCGCCGTTCCCGGCCGCCGACGATGTGCACTGGGTGGAGCGGGGGCTTCCGCGCACGGGCATGGACTGGGAGGTGCAGCCCGAGGGGCTGACCAGGCTGCTGTGCCGCATCGGCACCGAGTACGCCCCCGGCCTGCCGCTCTTCGTCACCGAGAACGGCGCGGCGTACGACGACGTGATCGAGGGCGGTCAGGTCCACGACGCCGAACGCGCCGCCTTCCTGCGGGAGCACATCGCGGCGACCCACGACGCGATCGAGGAGGGCGTCGATGTCCGCGGCTACTTCGCCTGGTCGCTGCTGGACAACTACGAGTGGGCGTTCGGCTACAGCAAACGGTTCGGGATCGTGCGGGTCGACTACGACACGCAGGACCGGATCGTCAAGGACTCGGGCCGGGAGTACGCGCGGATCATCGCCGCGCGGGCGGTCTGAGCGCATGAGCGGGGGGAGCGGCGCACCCGGCCGGTCGCGTTCCGGAGCGGGCGATCCGGACGCCCGGACGGAGGATCCGGATCCGGCACGCGCGGGGCGCGCCACGATCGAGGAGGTCGCCACGGCGGCGGGGGTGTCCCGCTCGACCGTGTCGCGCGTCGTGAACGGCTCTCCCGCGGTGAGCCCCGAGGCGCTGACCGCCGTGCAGGACGCGATCGCGCGGCTCGGCTACGTGCCGAACCGCGCCGCCCGCTCGCTCGCCAGCCGGCAGACGCACGCGATCGCCCTGGTCGTGCCGGAGGACACCACACGGTTCTTCGGCGATCCGTTCTTCGCGGCAGTGGTCGCAGGCATCAGCGACAGGATCGGCCGATCCGACTACATCCTGAACCTGCTCATCGCGAGCGACGACCCGGACGGGCGGATGACCCGGTTCGTGCGTAACGGCGGCGTTGACGGCGCGATCATCCTGTCCCACCACACCAGCGACGCCTTCGTGGACCGCATCGCCGAGTCGGTGCCCGTGGTGTTCGGCGGACGCCCTGCGCGCGAGCGCGACACCGACCACGTCGTGGACGTGGACAACATCGCGGCGGCGAGGGCGGCGACGGAGCACCTGATCCGCGCGGGCCGGCGACGGATCGCCACGATCACCGGCCCGCCCTCGATGGCCGCGGCCGTGGACCGGTTGACCGGGTTCCGGCAGGCGCTCGCCGACGCGGGACTCGAGCCGTTCGCGGAACTGCCCGGCGACTATGCCGAGGGGGACGGCGCCCGCGCGGCGCTGATACTGCTGGCCGGCGCGGGCGAGCTGCCGGATGCGCTCTTCGTCGCGAGCGACCTGATGGCGCGCGGCGCGCTGCAGACCCTGCGCGCCGCGGGAGTGCGCATCCCGGAGGACGTCGCGATCGTCGGCTTCGACGATTCGCCGGTTGCGCTGTCGACCGATCCGCCGCTCACCACGATCCGCCAGCCGATGCACGAGCAGGGCGTCGCGATGGCGAGCGTGCTGATCGACCGCCTTCGCGGCGCCCACCCGCCGCGGCACACGATCCTCGGCACCGAGCTGGTGGTGCGCGGGTCGGCGTGAGCGCCGGGCCCGGTCCGCAGCGCCGGGCTCGTGGTCCGGGTCGGCGTGACGGCATGGCACCGGGCTGGCGGTCCGGGTCGGCGTGACGGCATGGCCCCGGGCTCGTGGTCCGGGTCGGCGTGACGGCATGGCACCGGGCTGGCGGTCCGGGTCGGCGTGAGCGCGGTTCGGCGTGACGGGCATGACCGTTCTCAGGATGGATTCGGCACGGGAGCCGGGAACCCGGCGTGTGGACGTGAACACGCGACGCTCGTCCTGAGAACGGTGCGACGCGAGTCCGTGCACGCGACTGGCGGCGCGAGTCCGTGCACGCGACGCGCGGCGCAACGGGGTCATGGCCGATCGGATGATGTGGGCCGGGTCTCGGCCTCTCTAGGCTGTGGCCATGGACGTCGAGGAGGGCATGCGAGACGGCGTGCGCGGGATCCTCGCACCGGTGCGCTTCGGACGGGCGCTGCAGATCGTGCTCATCGCGCTGGTCGTCGTCAGCGCGATCCGCTACCTGCTCCGGCACGGCGAGGGCGAGAACGCCGTGCCGGTGCTCGCGGGCGCGATCGTGCTCGCGGTCGCCGCGGTGCTGCAGACTCTGGTGCCGCGTCGCGGCGCGTGGCCTGCGGCGTGGACGCTCGTGGTGTGCGCGCTGTGGACCGGCCTGACCCTGGCCGCTCCCTCGTTCGCGTGGTGCGCGGTCCCCCTTGCGTTCGGGGTGCTGCAGATCCTGCCGTTCTGGCCGGCCACGGGCGTGGTCGCGGCGATGACCGCGGTGGTGATCGCGGCCGAGCTGCGGCTCGCGACGCTGTTCGATCCCACGCTCGTGGCGGGGCCGCTCGGGATCGCGTTCGCGACGATCGTCGCCTATCGTGCGCTGGATCGCGAGGCGACGGCGCGGCAGCAGCTGCTCGACGAGCTCACCGCGACCCAGGCCGACCTCTCCGCCGCGCAGCACCGCGCCGGCGCGCTCGCCGAGCGCGCACGGCTGTCGCGCGAGATCCACGACTCCGTCGGCCAGGACCTGTCCAGCATCAACCTGCTGCTGCAGGCGGCCGAGCAGGGCTGGGAGCGGCGCCCCGAGGCGGCGCGCGACCAGGTCCGTTCCGCCGCCGACACCGCGCGCTCCGCCCTCGACGAGGTGCGCCGCGTCGTGCGCGACCTCGCCCCGCGCGAGCTCGAGGGCGCCGCCGGTTCCCTTCCCGCGGCGCTCGCCCGCGTCGTCGCCGAAACGGCACGACGCGGGGTGGACGTGCAGTTCCGCAGCCACGGCACCGCGACCGAGGTTCCGCTGCCGGTGGCGTCGGCGATCATCCGGACGGTGCGCGGCGCCCTCGCCAACGTCTCCGAGCATGCGAAGGCCGGCCGGGCGGTGGTGAGCCTGACCGCTCAGCCCGACGAACTGCGCCTCGACATCCGCGACGACGGCGTCGGGTTCGATGCGCGGCCCTCCGCGATGGCAGCGCGCGCGGCGCAGCGCCGGCGTGCGGGCAGGGGGCAGGGGATCCCCGGCATGGCGGAGCGGATCGCGCAGCTCGGCGGCACGCTGCAGGTGGAGAGCGGTCCGGGGGAGGGGACGACGCTGTCCGTGGTGTTCCCGCGGGATGAGCCGGCCTCCGGCAGGGAGCGCCGGGCGTCCGATGACGAGCCGCGCGAAGTCCGCGGCGGAGGACCCCGGACGGAGGAGCGATGACGCTGCGGATCGTGCTCGTGGACGACCACCCTGTCGTGCGCGCGGGCCTGCGCGCCCTGCTCGAATCGGCGGAGGATCTCGTCGTCGTGGGCGAGGCCGCGAACGCCGACGACGCCTGCCGCTCGGTCGCGGAGCAGCGGCCGGACGTGGTGCTGATGGACCTCAGCCTCGGCGACGGGGAGGGCGGGATCGTCGCGACGGCGCGGATCCGCACGCTGCCGGATCCGCCCGCCGTGCTCGTGCTGACCACCTACGACAGCGAATCCGACATCCTCCGCGCCCTCGACGCCGGAGCCGCGGGGTACCTCCTCAAGGACGCCCCGCCCGCCGAGCTGTTCGCGGGGATCCACGCCGTCTCGCGCGGCGAGCCCGCGCTCGCGCCCTCGGTCGCCGCCGTGCTCATGCGCCGGGCCTCCTCGCCGGAGCCGCGCATGACCGAGCGCGAGGTCGAGGTGCTCGAGCTGCTCGCCGACGGTCTCGGCAACCGGGAGCTGGCGAAGACGCTCTTCGTCTCGGAGGCGACCGTGAAGTCGCACCTCTCGCACATCTACGCCAAGCTCGGCGTCGACACCAGGGCGGGCGCCGTCGCGGCCGCGATCGAGCAGCGCATCATTCGGCGCTGACGGCGTCGCCTCGGATGACGACGGCGCCCCGCCTCCTGGCGGGGCATGGCACAAGGAGCGGGAGCGCGCGGCCGCGCCGCTCGAGCCGCGGGCGAGCGTCAGGCCGGGTCGCCGCCCATCGGGCCGACCGCCTGCAGCGGCCGCGGGTCGTCGGCGCCCGACCTGCGCAGCCGGGCGATCGCGTTGCCGCCGTGGTAGACGACGATCGCCGCCACCGTGGCGATCACGATGCCGCCGAGCACGAAGCCGGAGTCCTTGATCGCGATCGAGAACCCGCCGACCGCGATCACGAGCGCGACGGCCGCGGTGTACTGGTTCACCGGGCGGGAGAAGTCGACGCGGTTGTCCACCCAGATCTTGATGCCGATCACGCCGATGAGGCCGTACAGGCCCGTGGTGATGCCGCCGAGCACCCCCGGCGGCACGGAGTTGATGATCGCGCCGAACTTCGGCGAGAGGCTGAGCAGGATCGCCGCGATGCCGGCGACCCAGTACGCCGCGGTCGAGTAGACCCTGGTCGACGCCATCACGCCGATGTTCTCGCCGTAGGTGGTCGTTCCGGATCCGCCGAACAGACCCGCGATGGTCGTCGAGACGCCGTCGGCGATCAGCGCCCTGCCGGTCTGCGCGTTGATCTCCGGATCCTCGACCATCGTCGCGACCCCGCGCACGTGACCCACGTTCTCGGCGATCAGCACGAGGACGACGGGCAGGAACATCGCGATCCCGCTCCACACGCTCGGGGTGCCGAAGTCGGGGAAGTGGAACGTCGGCAGGCCCACCCAGGCGGCCTTGTCGACCGCCGTGAAGTCGAGCTCGCCCTGGAAGCCGGCGAAGACGTAGCCGGCGATCACGCCGAGGAAGATCGAGATCCGGCCGAGGAAACCGCGGAACAGCACGGCGAACACGATCGTGATCGCGAGCGTGAACGTCGCGGTGACCGGGGACTTCGAGAAGTTGCCGTACGCGGCGCCGGCGAGGTTGAACCCGATCAGCGCGACGATCGTGCCCGCCAGCACGGGCGGCAGGAAGCGGTCCACCCACTTCACGCCGGCGACGTGCACGACGACGCCGATGACGGCGAGCAGCACCCCGACCGCGACGATGCCGGCGAGGGCGGCGCCGATGCCGCTGTCGCCGCCGACCGCGTGGGCGGCGGTCGCGGCGGTCACCGGGGCGATGAACGCGAACGAGGATCCGAGGTAGCTGGGCAGCCTGTTCCGCGTGATGAGCAGGAACAGCAGCGTCCCGACACCGCTGAACAGCAGGGTGGTCGGCACGGGGAAGCCGGTGAGGATCGGCACCAGGAAGGTCGCGCCGAACATCGCCACGACGTGCTGCACGCCGATCGCGATCGTGGCGGGCCAGCTCAGGCGTTCGTCCGGGCGGACGACGGCGCCGGGTTCGACGGTGCGTCCGTTGCCGTGGATGGTCCACAGAGCCATGAGTGTGCTCCTCGGGATCGGGGGAGGGGTTGCTGAAACCCTATCCTGGGCGTTCCCTGGGAAGCGGATCCGCCGCTCTCGGCGCGGACGGTGCGGTGCGGGAGCTGCGGCTCGGGGCTGGACACGCCCCGAGCGGTTACGCCGTCAGGCGCTCCAGCAGCTCGGCGTAGCGCGCGGCCGTCTGCGCCACCACCTCGTCGGGGAGCACGGGCGGGGTGCCCTGCTTGTCCCAGTGGGCGCTCAGCCAGTCGCGCACGATCTGCTTGTCGAAGCTCGCCATCCGCTCGGACGGGGTGGATCCGGTCCGCCACGACTCGGCGTCCCAGTACCGGGAGGAATCGCTCGTGAGCACCTCGTCGGCCAGCCGCAGCACGCCGTTCTCATCGACGCCGAACTCGAACTTCGTGTCGGCGAGGATCAGGCCGCGCTCCTCCGCGATCGCGGCGGCGCGGCGGTACACCGCGAGCGACACGTCGCGCAGCTGGGCCGCGCGCTCGGCGCCCACGAGCTCGGCGGTCCGCTCGAAGGTGATGTTCTCGTCGTGCTCGCCCATCGGCGCCTTGAACGCGGGCGTGAACAGCGGCTCGGGCAGCCGGTCTCCGTTCTGCAGGCCGGCGGGCAACGGGATCCCGCACACCGTGCCGCTCTGCTGGTACTCGGCCCAGCCGGATCCGGTCAGGTAGCCGCGCACCACGCACTCGATCGGCAGCATCTCCAGCGACATCGCGAGCATCGCGCGGTCGGCGACCTCGGCCGGGATCTCGCCCCCGACCAGGTGGTTCGGGATCGGATCCGCGCCCTCCGCTAGGCGGTCGAACCACCAGCGGCTGAGTGAGGTGAGCAGGGCGCCCTTGCGCGGGATCCCCGGCTCGAGGGCGAAGTCGAACGCGCTCACCCGGTCGCTCGCGACGACCAGCAGACGCTCGTCGGCCGGGTCCTCCGGCACGTACAGGTCGCGGACCTTGCCGGAATAGAGGTGACGCCAGCCGGGGAGTGCGAGGCCTGAGGAGGGGGAAGGAGTGCTCACCCGCCCATTATCGCGGTCACGGCTTGCCCCTCGTGTCCGTGGTCGTGGTCGTGGTCGTCGCGGGCGGAGCGCCGGCCGGCGCCGAACGTCGGAGGCCCGGAGTAGCGTGCGCGGGTGAGCACTCCTGCCGAGACCCGGACCGACCGGCTCCTCCTGCGCCGACCTGAGCCCGCCGATCGAGACGCGGTCTTCGCGATCAACGCGGATCCGCGCCTCTGGACGCACTTCCCGAGCCTGCGTCCGACCGAGCCGGCGCAGATCGACACGATGATCGAACGCTGGCTGCGCGGCTGGGAGAGCAGGGGGCTCGGATCCTGGGTGGTCCGGCTGCGGGAGACCGGCGAGGTCATCGGCAACGGCGGCTGCACGATGATCGGATCCGATCCGGACGATCCGGCCGCTCGTCTCTGGAACCTCGGCTACCGGCTCTCCGCGGATCATCACGGGCGCGGCCTCGCGACCGAGCTGTCGCGGGCGGCGCTCGCCGCGGCCGCACGGATCGCGTCTGACGTCCCCGTCATCGCGTATCTCGTCGCGCACAACCGCGCCTCCGCCGGGGTCGCGGAGAAGGTCGGGCTCCAGCTGGTGCACCGGGCTCCGGACCCGGGCAATCCGGATCCCTCCGTGACCCGGCTCGTGTACGCGGACCGGCCGCTCACGGCGGCGCAGCTCGCGACGGCGATGCGATGAACCTCGGGCGTGAGCGTCGCCTCCGGACTGGCGTCCCCGCTCCCGACCGCGTATAGTCCAACCCGTATAGTCCATGTGGACTAGTTGAGATGGAGTGATCGTGACGAATCCGGCGCTCACCCCGCTGGGGGTGATGGTGCTCGCGCTGCTGCGCGAGGGCGACATGCACCCGTACGAGATGGCGCGGCTGCTGCGTGCGCGCCGCGACGACCGGATCATCCCGATCTCCAACGGGACGCTGTACCACACGGTCTCCCGTCTGCACGGTCAGGGCCTGCTCGAGGAGGTCGGGGTCGATCGCGAGGGCAACCGGCCGGAGCGCACCACCTACGCCGTCACGCCCGCGGGCACCGAGGCCGTGCGCGAGTGGGTGCGGCGCGAGCTCGGCGGCACCCGACGGCAGACGCCGTTCCGCGTCGCGCTCGCCGAGGCCCACAACCTCGAGCGGTCCGAGGCGATCGACCTGCTCACGCAGCGGCTCGCGCTGCTGCGGCACGAGCTCGATGCGCTGAGCGAGGCGCTGCACGGCGCGAACGCTCGCGACGTGCACGAGCAGTACCTCCTCGAGCCCCTGCGGCACCGTCTGATGCTGCAGGCGGACGTCGACTGGCTCGCCTCCCTCATCCACCGGATGTCCTCCCCCGATTACGCGTGGGGACCGGATCCGGAACACCTTCCTGTCCACCGAAAGGCTCGTCAGAATGACTGATCCCTCCCGCGCCTCGGCGCGATCCGCCGAACCCATCGGCACGAACACCGGCACGTACGCCGTCGGCCACAAGCCGAAGAGCCCCTGGCCCGCCCTGTGGGCCCTGGTCATCGGCTTCTTCATGATCCTGGTGGACACCACGATCGTCTCGGTGGCGAATCCGGCGATCAAGGCGCACCTCGACCCGGCGACCAACAACCTCGACAACGTGGTGTGGGTCACCAGCGCCTACCTGCTCACCTACGCCGTGCCGCTGCTGATCACCGGCCGTCTCGGCGACCGGTTCGGCCCGAAGAACATCTACCTGATCGGCCTGCTCGTCTTCACGGGCGCCTCGCTCTGGTGCGGCCTGTCCACGACGCTCGTCGGGCTGGTCATCGCCCGCGCGGTGCAGGGCCTCGGCGCGGCGTGCATGACACCGCAGACCATGGCCGTGATCGCGCGGACCTTCCCGGCGCAGCGCCGTGGCGCCGCGATGGGCCTGTGGGGGGCGACGGCGGGCGTGGCCACCCTCGTCGGACCGCTGCTCGGCGGTCTGCTCGTCGACGCCGCCGGATGGCAGTGGATCTTCTTCATCAACCTCCCGGTCGGGGTCATCGGCTTCGTGCTGGCCTGGATCCTGGTCCCCAAGCTCGCCACGCACGAGCACCGTTTCGACGTCGTCGGCGTCGTGCTCAGCGCGCTGGGACTCTTCCTCATCGTCTTCGGCCTGCAGGAGGGCGAGAAGTACAAGTGGGGCGCCATGTGGGGGCCGATCACCGTCTGGGAGGTCATCGGAGCCGGCGTCGTCATCATGGCGCTGTTCCTCTGGCAACAGGCGAAGACGAAGACCGAGCCGCTGGTCCCACTCGACCTCTTCCGCGACCGCAACTTCTCCTGGTCGAACGTCGCGATCGCCGCCGTCGGCTTCGCGGTCACGAGTCAGGGCCTCCCCCTCATGTTCTATCTGCAGCTCGCCCGTCACCTCACGCCGACCCAGGCCGCGCTGCTGATGGTGCCGATGGCGCTGATCTCCGGTGGCCTGGCGCAGCCCGCGGGAAAGCTGCTGGACAAGGTGGATCCGCGCGTCATCCTGGTCCCCGGTCTCCTCTTCGTCGGGGCGGGCTTCCTGTGGTTCTCGCTGCTGATGAACGCGACCACGCCGATCTGGATGTTCCTGCTGCCGTCCGCCCTGCTGGGCATCGGCAACGCCGGCATGTGGGGTCCGCTCGCGACCACCGCGACGCGCAAGCTGCCGCCGCGGCAGGCGGGTGCGGGATCCGGCATCTACAACACCACCCGGACGATCGGATCCGTGCTCGGATCGGCCGCGATCGCCGCCTTCATGCAGGCGCGGCTGAACGATCACCTGCCCGGCGCGGACGGCGCCCCCGGCAGCATGGCGCAGAGCGGTTCCATGCCCCCGTTCGTGGTGGACGGCTTCTCGAAGGCGATGAGCGAGTCGCTGCTGCTGCCGGCCGCGGTCATGATCGTGGCGCTGGTCGCCTCGTTGTTCCTGACGCGGTACCGCGCGCCGGAGTCCGCAGCGGCTCCTGCGGACGGCGGGGCGGCCGGCTCCACGGCCGAGAGCACGTCCGTCGAGGGCTGATCCGCACCGGCGAAGAGGCGCCGCACCCCGCCCGGGTGCGGCGCCCTTTCGTGTGCGGTGGGGCTTCGTGTGCGGCGCCTCTTCGGGGCGGCGAGCCTTCGTGTGCGGCGCCCTTTCGTGTGCGAGGGGGCGGCGAGGCGGACTACTGCGCCACGCGGGCCGCGATGTCGCTGCGGTAGTGCGCACCGTCGAGGCGGATCCGTCCGATCGCCTCGTAGGCGCGGGTGCGGGCGTCGGCGAAGTCCGCGCCGGTCGCCACGACGTTCAGCACCCGACCGCCGGACGCGATGAGCGATCCTCCCGGTGCGTCGGGACCGGCGGTGGCGGCGTGCACGATGCTCACGCCGTCGACGGCGGCGGCCTCGGCGAGGCCCTCGATGGGCCGTCCGGTCTGCGGCGCCTCGGGGTAGCCCTCGCTGGCGAGCACGACCGTGATCGCGACCCGCTCCGCGAATTCCGGCTGCGGCTCGTCTTCGAGGGTGCCGGAGGCGGCGGCGAGCAGCAGCCGTGACAGCGGCGTGCGCAGCCGCGGCAGCACGACCTGCGTCTCCGGGTCGCCGAAGCGGGCGTTGAACTCGATCACGCGCACGCCGTCCGGGGTCAGGATCAGGCCCGCATAGAGCAGCCCGATGAACGGCGTCCCCTCGGCGTCGAGCTGCCGGATCACGGGGAGTGCGACGTCGCGGGTGACCTGCTGGACGAACGCCGCCTCGCTGCCGAACTGCTCGTCCAGCCACGGCAGCGGGGAGTATGCGCCCATGCCGCCGGTGTTCGGGCCCTCGTCGCCGTCCATCGCGCGCTTGAAGTCCTGTGCGGGGCTGAGCGCGCGCACCGTGTCGCCGTCGCTCAGGAAGAACAGCGAGACCTCGGGTCCGGTGAGGAACTCCTCGACGAGCACGGGACCGCCCGGCAGGTAGTGCTCGGCGTGTGCGAGCGCCGCGTCACGGTCGGAGGTGACGATCACGCCCTTGCCCGCGGCGAGGCCGTCGGCCTTCACCACGTAGGGGGCGCCGAGGGCGTCGAACGCCGCCTCGACCTCGGCGGTCGAGCCCGCGCGCACCGCGCGGCCGGTGGGCACGGATGCCGCCTCCATGATCCGCTTCGCGAATGCCTTCGAGCCCTCCAGCTGCGCGGCGGCGCGGCCGGGGCCGAACACCGGGATGCCGTGTGCGCGGACCACGTCGGCGACGCCGGCGACGAGCGGCGCCTCGGGGCCGACCACGACGAGGTCGACCGCGTGCGCGTCGGCGAAGTCCTTCACCGCGGCGCCGTCCATCTGATCCACCTCGACGAGCGTCGCATCCTGCGCGATCCCGGCGTTCCCGGGAGCGCAGAGGATCTCGTGCGCCTCCTGCTCGGCGCCCAGGGCGAGGATGATCGCGTGCTCACGGGCACCGGAACCGAGGACGAGGATCTTCACCCCGTCAGCCTACCGAGCGGGCCGGCGTCGATGACGGTTCCCCGTGGGTCCCCTCCCCGTGGGTCCCCGCGGGTCCCGGTGGTTGCCGGTGGTTCCCCCGTGCTTGTCCCACGTGCCCTGCCACACTTTTCGACGCCTGCGCCACCGATCGATGCGGCGCCGGTCAAAGAGTGTGGCAGGAGGCGCGCCCGATCCCGTGCGTTGCCGGCCGGCCGGCAAGCGGTCAGAGCGCGATCGGTCGCTCGTCGGACTGATCCCAGGGCAGGGTCCAGCCGGCCGCGTCGAACAGGCCGTCCAGCACCATCGCGGTGAACCCCCAGACGATCGTGCCGTCGAGATCGAACGCGGGCCCGCGGAACGTCCGCCCGATCCGGGCCAGCGTCGAGGTGAACCTGTTCGCCGGATCCAGCAGGGTGGCGACCGGCACCCGGAACACGTCCACGGTCTCGGCGTGGTCGACGGCGGCGACCCGGGACGGCGAGTGCCACCAGGCCAGCACCGGCGTGACCAGGTGGTTGCTGGCGGCGAGCGGGATCTCCGGCAGGGTGGCGAGGATCTCGACGCCGGCCGGATCCAGTCCGGTCTCCTCCTGCGCCTCCCGCAGCGCGGTCGCGATGGGATCGGCATCCGCTGTCTCGCGGCGGCCGCCGGGGAAGGAGATCTGGCCGGGATGCGAGGAGAGCGTGGCGGCGCGGCGCTGCAGCAGCACGTCGAGATCGGCGGGCACGGTGATCGCCTCAGCGTCCGACGGCTCGGTGTCCAGCCGCCCGAACAGGATGAGCACGGAGGCCGCGTGCGCGCCGTCGTCGACCGTGGGGAAGCGGCCGAGGCCGAGGGGGCCCTTCGCCGCGGCGGCGATCAACTCGGCGCGGGCACCGACGACCGCACCGGAGGCGGGGGTGTCGGCGGAGGAAGTCATCGTGCCGAGCCTATGCCCGCCGCGCCCTGTCCGGGCCCCAGGCGGAGCTCCCGCGAATAGCCTGGATCCATGGCGATCAGGATCGACACCACGGCGGGCCGCGCGGCGCTCGATGCGGCCAGGGCGGCCCTCGCCGCGGGGCAGAGGCCGGCCCGATCCGACTACGCGACGGCGGTGCGGTATCTGCTGCAGTTGCTCGACGAGAAGGCGCCCGGCAACAGCGTCGAGGTGCGCGTGCCGCCGTTCGGCGCCGTGCAGGTCGTGCAGGGCCCGCGGCACACCCGGGGCACGCCGCCGAACGTGGTCGAGCTGGATCCCGCGACCTGGATCGCGGTTGCGACCGGATCGGAGAGCTGGTCCTCGGCGCTCGAGGCGGGCAGGATCCACGCCTCCGGCACCCGCGCCGACCTCACCGAGCTGCTGCCGCTGCGTCCCTGACGCCCCGACGCGCTGCGCAGGACCCGCCCACAGGCGCCCGTGGGACAATGAGGACATGAGCACTCCGCAGCCGTTCCGCTCCGAGCAGACCGTCGAGGCGAGAGTGCGCCGCGCGCCGCGCTGGGGCGTCTTCCTCGGGATCGGCGTCGCGGTCGGCGTGATCCTGGCGTTCCTGCTCACGATCGGCGGTAGCTTCCAGGCCTCGGAGGCGACCCAGGTCACCTATCCGTTCGGCCAGGTCTTCGGGTTCCTGCTGCTGGGGACGGTTCCGTTCGGCATCGCCGTGCTCGGTGTGCTCGCGCTGATCCTGGAGCGGCTCGCCCGCCGCACCGAGCGCGTCGTCCGGGTCGACCGGGAGACCGTGGCGGAGTAACGCGAGCGGAGTGACGCGAGCGGCGTACGGCGAGCGGCCGGCTCAGGCGAGCTCGGCGATGATCGGTCTGATCGCCTCGTCGAAGTCCACCGGGTCGTGCCGCAGGCTGTCCGTCACCGCGACGCTGTACGCCCCGATCCGCCAGATGCCGCGCTGAGCGAGCGGCAGCACCTGCACGTTCAGCTCGAACGAGTGCGCCCTGCGGCCGGACTCGCGCTCGAACTCGGCCAGGGCGGCGGCATACGCCCGATAGGGGTCGCCCCGGCCGGCGACCGAGCGGATGTAGCGCCGCTGCACCTCCCTGGCATACGGCACGACCTCGTCGGCGTGCGGCGCGATCGCGTCACGCAGCCGTTCCGCGCCCACCGCGGGCAGGGCGACGATCGTGTCGAAGCCGTCGATCAGCTCCAGCGGTGCCGCGGAAGGGTGGGACTCCGGTTCGACGGTCATCTCCCAATACGCCCGCCACTCGCGCTCGAGGGTCTCGTCCGCGTCCCCGTCCTCGAAGACGTGCCGAGGGAAGTCGCGCAGCAGGGGGAGTTCTGCGGGCGCCCGGATCCCCAGTCCCTGCCGCAGGGCGAGCGCGACGAGGACCGGGATTCCGGCCTCCTCGCGCACGAGCCACTGCGGCTTCTGGATCATTGCACCATGCTAGGGACCTCCGGCCCCGGAGAGGGCGGTTCCGGCCAGCGCCGTCGGACCGGGTCTCAACGCGGGCCGTCTGCCGTCGTCCCGCCTTCGTCGACGCCGCGGCCCGCTGCGCCTCCCGCGCCGTCCCCGCGCGGGACGTCGACGCCTTCGTCGACGGGTCGTCCGCCCTCCTCCCGGAAGGGCGCTTCGCGGGCGGGCACTTCGCGGGCGGGCTCTTCGCGGTCGGGCGCTTCGACGACCGGCTCTTCGATGACCGGCGCTTCGCTGAGGGGCGGCGCGCCGTCCGGCGGCACGGGCAACGGGACGACATGCCGGCGCAGCCGGCGGGAGCGCGGAGCCGCATCGCCGCGGTCGCGATCGGCCCGGCGGCTTGCGTCCTCCTCATCTGCCCCGTGGTCGAGGTCGTCGTAGTACGCCCAGATCCGGTCCTCCTCGCCCACCGACAGCGCCTCACGGTCGTCGATGTGCGGGGCGTCCTTGACGGCGGCCTTGTCGTATCCGACGTGCAGCACTTCGCGGTCGAACGAGGCGTCGCGCAGGGGGATCACCGCGTGGGAGGTGCCGAAGAGCCCGGTCACGACCCCCACGAACAACGGCTCGCCGGTGTCGTTGTCCAGGTACACCTGCGTGACGGTGCCGACCTTCTCGTCGTCCCCGCCGACGACCTTCGCGTCGAAGAGGCTGTTGACGTCGCTGCGTTCGATCATGCTCGCGTTTCCCTTCTCGTCTGTCCTGGGCCGTCGTCTAGCGGCCGAGGCCCGTCCGGTCGATCCTGCGGTGGTAGTGCATTCCGTACGTCCCGCCCAGCACCGCGCCGCCGAGGCTCAGGAGCGCGGCGACGACGACGGTGACGATGCCGGTGACCGTCAGGGTGCCCTCGTCCACCGGGATCCGCGGGAAGCTGTTCAGTCGCCCGAGGATGTTGAACTGGGAGCCCGCGACGGCCGCGATGATCGCGACGATGATGGCGATGACGATCGCCCACACCCACACCGCGAGGCCCTGCTTCGCGCCCGAGAACCGGGCCATCCGCCCGGCCACGTACCCGCCGCAGTAGTAGGAGACGAACAGGATCACGGCGAGCCCGATCGCGCCGATGATGCCCACGGTGCCGCCGTTCGAGGTGAGCTGCTTCGTCGCGTTCTGCACGTTCCCGCCGGCGGCGCCGAGCCCGACGCCCGCGCCGATCGCGCTCAACAGCGCGGTCAGCAGCACGCCCGTGCCCGCCGCGGCGAGCCATCCGAAGAAGGCGGAACCCCACTTGATCCCGCCGTACTGGTCCTGCTGGCGGCTGAGGACCTCTTCGCGACGGGTCGGCCCGCGCTCCGCGGCGACGGCGGCGGTGGCGTCTTCGGGGCGCGGCCCGCGCTCTGCGGCGACGGCGGCGGTGGCGTCTTCGGACCGGGCGGATCCGCGTTCCGCCGGGACGGCGGCAGTGTCGTACTCGCGGTCATCGGGACCGAGGCGATCAGTCATGTCGACCCTCCTTGCGCTCGAGCAGGACCGCCGGGGCGGATCCTGTCAAGCTCCAGATTGCGCGACTCCGCCCGAACATGGACGGGGGTTGACCTTCCTCCGCAGACGTGGCAGTCGGACGTGGCCGTCGGCCGGTCGCCGGCACCGGCCGGCCGGCGGTGCACCGCCCGGGAACCCGGCCTCTCGCACAGCCTCCCGCCGGTAGGATCGTCTGGTGTCCTCCCGCACCTATGCTGAGGCCGGCGTCGATACGGCGGCCGGCGATCGCGCCGTCGAACTCATGAAGTCCGCCGTCCGTGCCACGCACGGACCCGAGGTGCTCGGCGGGGTCGGCGGATTCGCCGGGCTCTTCGACGCCTCGGCCCTGCTCGGCTACCGCCGCCCGCTGCTCGCGTCGAGCACCGACGGCGTCGGCACCAAGGTCGCCATCGCGCAGGCCATCGACAAGCACGACACGATCGGGCACGACCTGGTCGGCATGGTCGTCGACGACATCGTGGTCGTCGGTGCGAAGCCGCTGTTCATGACCGATTACATCGCGTGCGGCAAGGTCGTCCCCGAGCGCATCGCCGACATCGTGCGCGGCATCGCCCAGGCCTGCGAGCTCACCGGCACCGCCCTCGTCGGCGGCGAGACCGCCGAGCACCCGGGTCTGCTCGGCGTCGACGACTACGACGTCGCGGGCGCGGCGACCGGCATCGTCGAGGCGGACCGGATCCTCGGCGCCGAGCGCGTGCAGGACGGCGACGTCGTGCTCGCGCTCGCCTCGAGCGGCCTGCACTCGAACGGCTACTCCCTCGTGCGGCACATCCTCGCGAAGGCCGGCATCGGCTACGGCAACCGCTCCGACGACCTCGGCACGACCTGGGGTGAGGCCCTGCTGACCCCTACCCGCCTGTACACGACGCCGCTGCTGCGGGTCATCGACGAGTTCTCGGGCGCCGCGACAGGCTCAGCGACCGGGCCCGTCCACGCTCTCAGCCACGTCACCGGCGGCGGCATCGCGGCGAACCTCGCGCGCGTGCTGCCGCAGGGGTCCTGGGCCGAGGTCGACCGCGCCACCTGGTCGCCCGCCCCGGTGTTCCGCGTGCTGAGCGACATCGCCGGCACCTCGCTCGAGTCGAGCGAGGGCACCTGGAACCTCGGCATCGGCTTCCTCGCGGTGGTCGACGCCGGATCCGCCGCCGCGATCGCCCAGGCGCTCACGACCGGCGGCATCGACACCTGGCAGGTCGGCACGGTGCGGCTCGACGCCGCGGCCGCCCGCCCGGCCGGCGATTTCGAGCAGGGCGCCAAGGGCGTCGACGGCGGGGCCGTGCGCCTGGTCGGCGCCTACGCGGACAGCGCCCGCGGCCGTGCAGAGAACGGGACGGAATAACAACCCATGTGCGGCATCGTCGGAATGGTCGGGCACGCCCCGGTCAACCAGGACATCTACGACGCTCTCCTGCTGCTGCAGCACCGCGGGCAGGATGCGACCGGCATCGCCACCGCTGAGCCGAGCGGGGTCATGCACATGGCCAAGGCGCAGGGCATGGTGCGCGAGGCCTTCCGCACCCGCGACATGCGGTCCCTGCTCGGCAACGTCGGCCTCGGTCACGTCCGCTACGCCACGAAGGGCACCGCATCGAGCGAGGAGGAGGCCCAGCCGTTCTACGTGAACGCGCCGTACGGCATCATCCTCATCCACAACGGCAACCTCACGAACACCCGCGAGCTCACCGCCGACATGGCGCAGCGCGACCGCCGCCACCTGAACTCGTCGAGCGACACCGAGCTGCTGCTGAACGTGCTCGCGCACGAGCTGCAGACCACGACCTCCACGGTCGACCTCGACTCCGACCGCATCTTCGAGGCCGTCGCGCGCACGCACGAACGCATCGAGGGCGCCTACGCCGTGATCGCGATCCTCGCCGGCTACGGCCTGCTCGCGTTCCGCGATCCGTTCGGGATCCGTCCGCTGATCCTCGGCAAGCGGACCCGCCCTTCGACGAGCTCAGGGACCGATCGGGACGAGTGGGTCGTCGCGAGCGAGTCGCTGGTGCTCGAGAACGGCGACTACGAGGTTGTGCGCGAGATCGAGCCCGGCGAGGCCGTGTTCATCACGAACGAGGGCGAGCTGTTCACCAAGCAGTGCGCGGCGGCTCCGGTGCTCGCACCGTGCGCCTTCGAGTACGTGTACCTCGCGCGCCCCGACTCGGTCATGAACGGCATCTCGGTCTACGAGTCGCGGCTGCGCATGGGCGACCGCCTCGCCGACACCATCGCGAAGCACGTCCCGCTCGACGAGATCGACGTGGTCATGCCGATCCCGGACTCCTCGCGTCCCGCCGCGATGGAGGTCTCCCGCAAGCTCGGCATCGAGTACCGCGAGGGCTTCTACAAGAACCGCTACGTCGGACGCACGTTCATCATGCCGGGGCAGGCCGCGCGCAAGAAGAGCGTGCGGCAGAAGCTGAACGCGATGTCGACCGAGTTCAAGGGCAAGAACGTGCTGCTCATCGACGACTCGATCGTGCGCGGCACCACCTCGAAGCAGATCATCCAGATGGCCCGCGATGCCGGTGCGGCCTCCGTGATCTTCGCATCCGCGGCGCCGCCGATCCGGTACCCGCACGTGTACGGCATCAACATGCCCTCCAAGCACGAGCTGATCGCGCACGGCCGCACGATCCCCGAGATCGCCGAGGTCCTCGGCGCCGACCGGCTGGTGTACCAGGAGGTCGACGACCTGAAGGCTGCGATCACCGAGGGATCCGAGCTCACCGACCTCGATCTGAGCCCGTTCGACGGCCGGTACGTCACCGGGACCGTCACCGAGGAGTACCTGGGCTGGCTCGAGGGATCGCAGAGCTCGTGACGAGGCTCGCGCGATGACCGCGCGGCCGCTGTGGCGCGGGCGCACGCTGGCGGTGCTCGGGATCGTGCTGGTCGCGTTCTCGCTGCGCTCCGCGGTGGCGTCGCTGTCGCCCGTGGTGGATCACATCGCGCGCGACTTCCCGATGCCCGCCGCGGTGGTCGGCCTGATCGGCACCGCGCCGCCCGTGTGCTTCGCGCTGTTCGGCCTGCTCACCCCGCTCGTGGAGCGCCGGCTGGGGCTGGAGCGCGTCACCGTGATCGCGCTCGCCGCGGTCACGATCGGGCTCGTCGCCCGCGGCCTCGCCCTGAACGCACCGACCCTGCTGCTCGCGACGGCGCTCGTGTTCGCCGGGGTCGGCATGGCGAACATCCTGATGCCGCCGCTGGTGAAGAAGTACTTCCCGGATCGCCTCGGCCTGATGATGACGCTGTACACGACGGTGATGGCGTTCTCCACGTTCCTGCCCCCGCTGGTCGCTGTTCCGGTGGCGGACGCGGCCGGCTGGCGGACGTCGCTCGCGATGTGGGCGGTGTTCGGCCTGGCCGGCACGATCCCGTGGCTGGTGATGCTGGCGCGTGCGCGGGGCACGGCCGACACCGCTGCCTCCGCGGCGGAGGAGGCCGACGAGCCGGACGACGAGCCGGCCGGGCGGGACGCGTTCGAGGAGGCCGCCGCGATCTCCACGGGACCGATCGTCGTGAGGCCGTCGAGCTCGCGGGCGTTCGGGCGCCTGGCGCGGATCCCGCTGGCCTGGGTGCTCGCGGTCGTGTTCGGCACCTCCGCGAGCATGGCGTACACCGCGTTCGCGTGGCTTCCGACGATCCTGACCGAGCAGACCGGCGTCAGCCCGCAGGCCGCGGGCCTGCTGCTCTCGTTGTTCGCGTTCACGGGCCTGCCCGCCTCGCTCGTGGTCCCTGTGCTGATCGTGCGGTTCCGCGCGACGAGCGTGCTGTACGCCATCGGCGCAGCCAGCGCCGCAGTCGGGCTGCTCGGGCTGCTGCTGGTGCCGGATCCGGCGCTCAGCTGGCTCTGGGTCCTGCTGTACGGCCTGGCGGGCCTGCTGTTCCCGCTCGCGCTGGTGCTGATCAGCATCCGCGCCAGGGAGCCGGAGACCGCGGTCGCACTGAGCGGATTCGTGCAGAGCGTCGGCTATGTGATGGCGGCGGTCTTCCCGTTCCTGCTCGGCGTCGTGCACACCGCCACGAGCGGCTGGCAGGTGCCGCTGATCATCCTGCTCGCCGCGCTGATCGCGTCGATCCCCGCGGGCGTCTACGCCGGCCGTCACCTCACAGTCGAGGCGGCGTGGGAGCGTCGCAACGGCCGGCTCTGGTGATGCCGCGCCGTCGCCGCCGATCCCGCTGACGTCCTGCGCGTCCGTTCAGCCGACGACGACCTCGTCGCCGACGCGGATCGTGCCGCCCGTGCCGGTCGCGTCGTCCACCGCGCCGCTCACGCCGGGCAGGATCAGCAGGCGTCCCAGCGTCGGCTCCTGCTGACCGACCGTGCCGGTCAGCGTCGTGAGCACCTTCGCGTCGCGCTCGCCGCTGTCCGGGTCGGCGTGCGTGGCCAGGCAGCGCACGATCGGACCGGCGGCGTCGAAGCGCACCTCGCCGATGCGGATCCCGCCCTCCCAGCCGAGCTCCTCCCACGCCTCGAGCCCGTCGATCACGACGTTCGAGCGGAACCGACGGTCGCCGACGGTCTGCCCCAGCGCCGTGCTCAGCGCGGCGACGCTCGCGGTGCCGTGCACGGAGACGTATCCCTGAGCGCGGTCCTGGAAGCGCGCGCGCACGCCGTCGCCCACGAGCGTCAGCGGCAGCCGTCCCGGCCGCCGCAGCCGTCTGCCCTCGGCTGAGGCGAGCACGAAGTCGGTCACCGCGGCGCTGAGCTCGGCGCGGCCGTCGTCGTCCAGCCCGGCCTCGACGAGCGTGGATCCGCCGTGCTCGATCCGCACCCGCTGGGCGTCGTCGTCGTGCGTCAGCCGCAGGGCGGCGAGCCCGGGGAACGACTCCAGAGCCAGGCCCTTCGACTTCGGCCAGTGGTCCAGCCCGTCGCGGTCCTCGGGCGTCGCGGCATCCGCGAAGCGGAACGCGAGCACGCGGTCGCCTGCGATCCGCCCGTCCGCCTGCACGGTGAGCGACTCCCGCGGCTCGGGCGTGAAGCCCTTCACGGGGTGACGGTAGAGGGCGACGACGCGGGGCATGCCTCCATCCTCGCAGGGCCGCGGGCGACCCGATGCCGCCCGCGGCGTCACTCCTCGCGCGGACCGAGCAGAGCCTCGGGGACGAGCCGCAGCGTCGGATCGTCGAGGTGCTCGAGCTCCATCACAGTGAACGTGTTCGCGCCGGCGCGCGTCACCGGCTCGGGCACGAACAGCGTGCGCTGCGGACCGGTGCGCCGGTAGCGGCCGAGCAGGAAGCCGTTCGCGAACGCGTACCCCTCGCCCCAGCCCGCGGTGTCGAGGAACAGGTCGGATGGCGCGTCGAGCGCGATCTCGGCGCGCCACGCGCTCGGCCCGTCCACCGAGTCGAAGGCGTCGGCCCCGGGAGGCGCCGGATCCGCCTCCAGGCTCGTGAACGCCGCCGTGGGATCGATCGGCACCGCCCGCCAGCCGTGCAGCGGCTCTCCGTCGAGCGTCGCGGTGCCGATGAGCCCCTTGGCCTCGCCGAGCCGGTGGTCGTAGTTGACCCGCCCCTGCTCCTCGACCAGCACGGTGAGCCGCCGTCCGGAGGGGATCCGCAGCGAGCGCTCACCCGCGGTGCGCGAGATCCGTCCCACAGGGACCCCGTCGACGGCGACGTGCGCCGCGTCGCGGACCTCGCCGAACGCGAGCAGCCGGGTCGAGCCGGTGGCTGCGGGCGGCAGCTCGGTCACGTACCGCACGAGCGGTGCGAGGGCGTCCAGCGCCTCGAAGGACGGGGGATCCTCGTGCATCGGCCCCGCTGCCGCCGGCCCCGCGGTCCACGCGCCGAGCGGGACCAGCGGAGCACAGGCCGAGGGACGCGACGCCGACGACGGAACCGGCTCGTCCGGCACGGGGGCGTACCGGGCGATCACCGCGCGGAACGCGTGGAACTTCTCCGTCGGATCCCCGGCCTCGTCGAGCGGGGCGTCGTAGTCGTACGAGGTCGTGATGGGCAGGTAGCGGCCCTTGTGGTTGGCGCCGTTGGTGAGGCCGAAATTGGTGCCGCCGTGGAACATGTAGATGTTCACGGAGGCGCCGGCGCTCAGCAGCGCGTCGAGCTCTGCGGCCGCGTCCTCGACGCCGGTGGTGTGGTGCGCGCCGCCCCACCAGTCGAACCAGCCGTCCCAGAACTCGGAGCACATCAGCGGCCCCGTCGCCTGGTGGGCGCGCAGCGTCTCGAGCCGGCGGGCGGCGTGCGAGCCGAAGGACGCGGTGCGGTGCAGGCCGGGAATGCTGCCGCCGCGGAGCATCCGGTCCTGCGGCTGGTCCACCGTGGTGAGCGGAACGGTGATCCCGCTGTCCCGCGTGATCCGCACCAGCTCATGCAGATACGCGGCGTCGTCGCCGTAGGCGCCGTACTCGTTCTCGATCTGCACCAGCACGACCGGTCCGCCGCGGTCGATCTGCCGCGGCACCAGGATCTCCGAGACCCGGCGCAGGTAGGCGTCGACCTCGGCGAGGAAGGCCGGGTCCGAGCTGCGCAGCCGGATCCCCTCCGCCCGCGTGAGCCAGACCGGCAGGCCGCCGTTGTGCCATTCGGCGCAGATGTACGGCCCCGGCCGCACGATGGCGTCGAGGCCCTCGGCGGCGACGAGGTCGAGGAACCGGCCGAGATCGTTCGCCCCGGTCGCGTCCCACTCGCAGCGGCGCGGCTCGTGCGCGTTCCAGGCGACGTAGGTCTCGATCGTGTTCAGGCCCATGAGCCGCGCCTTGCGGATGCGGTCCTGCCACTGGTCCGGGTGCACGCGGAAGTAGTGCAGGGCACCCGAGAGGATGCGGTGCGGCTGCCCGTCGCGGAGGAAGTCGGTCTCGCCGATGGAGAAGGTGGCCATGCGCGGTGCTCCCGAGGTGCCCGAGAGCACCGGACGGATCGGGGCGGCGGCGCCGCCGTGCCGATGATGCGGTTACGTGTCGACGGTGAAGCCCCGGGAGTCGCCGTGCTCGGAGAAAGGGGATCGCCGTATGTCAACGTCAACATAGCGGGTGCGGCGCTAAAGTGTCAACGTCAACACGAAGGGCGTCCGCCATGGGGAACGAGGAGCAGTCCGCCGCCGGCGGCACCCGGCGGCGCGAGCCGTCGATGGAGGACGTCGCCCGCGAAGCCGGCGTGTCGGGGCAGACCGTGTCCCGTGTCGTGAACGCGCGAGGCTACGTCGGCGCGACGACGCGGGCCAGGGTGGAGGCCGCGATGGCCGCACTCGGCTACCGCCCGAACAGCGCCGCGCGGGCGCTGCGCTCCGGCCGGTTCCGCGCGCTCGGCGTCATCATGTTCACGCTCGCGCCCTACGGCAACCACCGCACCCTCGACGCCATCGCCGTGCGCGCGGCGCAGGCCGGGTACGCGCTCACGCTCATCCCGGTCGAGGCCGGCAACCTGTCGACGGTGAGCGGCGCGTTCCATCGCCTCGCCGAGCACGCGGTGGACGGCATCATCATCCTCATCGAGGCGCATCAGCTGGACGGATCCGAGATCGAGGTCCCGCCGGGACTGCCGATCGTCGTGATCGACTCGAACAAGCGTCTCGCGCACCCGTTCGTCGACAACGATCAGGCGCTCGGTGCGCGGCAGGCGACCGAGCATCTGCTCGACCTCGGGCATCGCACGGTCTGGCACGTCGCAGGGCCGGAGGCCTCGTACGCGGCGGCGCGGCGGCAGGAGGCCTGGCGGGCCGTGCTCGAGCAGCGCGGCGCGGAGGTGCCCGAGGTGCTGGTGGGCGACTGGTCGGCCGAGTCGGGGTACGCGGCCGGACGCGCGCTCGCCGCTCGGGAAGACGCCACGGCGGTGTTCGCGGCGAACGACGGGATGGCCGTCGGGGTGCTGCGCGCCCTGCACGAGGCCGGGCTGAGGGTGCCGCAGGACGTCAGCGTCGTCGGCTTCGACGACAGTGCGGAGGCGGGCTACCTCTGGCCGCCGCTGACCACCGTGCGGCAGCACTTCGAGGAGGTCGGCGCGCTCGCGGTCGACGCGCTGATCGAGGAGCTCGACGGCCGTGCGGACAGAGGGCCGGCGGAGGGCGGAAGCGATGCGGCCGCGGTGCGCCTCATCCCCACGGAGCTGATCGTCCGCGAGAGCACGGCGTCGCCGGCGTCGGAGTGACGCCGGGCGGTGGAGCGCCGGCTCGCGGGCGGATCCGGGATCGCAGACGGCTGTCGGCGGCGAACGGTGCCGTCACCGCCCGCAGGAACAACGAACCCCGCCCGGTGCGGATGCGCACGGGCGGGGTCTCGACGGGAGGAGCTCAGGCGGTTTCGAGCTCGTCCTCGTCTTCGTCGGCGTACTGGTCGGCCCACTTGTCGACGTACTGGTCTTCGGTGTCCGGGTGCCCGAGTTCGCGCTCCAGCGCGGAGTAGTTCACCGACGGACTGTACGCCTTGAGTTCGCGGGCAATCTTGGTGTGCTTTGCCTTCTGACGGCCACGGCCCATGCGCGAGACCCCCTTACTGTAAGCAACGGGCGGAACGGGGCCCGATGTCTATTTACGGCACCGGCTCAAGGCCGGTAAGAGTAGCATCCAGGATAGCACGAGGGCCAGATCACCCCGCCGTGATCGACCAGCGGAACGGAAGGGATGATCATGTCGGACAGCACCTCCGCCCCCCGGGACGACGAGCACGTCGATGAGCCTCAGGACGCCCGTCTGCAGAAGGCGGTGATCGTCGCCGTCCGCGCCGGGCAGCCGCCTCGCGTGCTCGCGGAGGGCAAGAAGTACGCCGCCCTGCTGGACGTCCCGCTCGTGGTCGTGCACGTGGATGTGACCCGCTTCGTGACCTTCGAGGATCCGGACGGGATGGTGCATTCCGCGCCGATCGATCTGAACATCGACACGGGTGCGGAGGAGTTCGCGCAGATCCGCGCCGAGGCCGAGAAGGCGCTCGCCGGATCCGGTCTGACCTGGACGGCCCGCCAGCTCGTGGGCGACCCGGCGCTCGCGATCAAGCACCTCGCCGGCGAGCTGGACGCGCAGCTCATCGTGGTCGGCACCCGCAGCCGCGGGCTCGGCGAGTCGATCCGCGAGTTCTTCACCGGATCGGTCGCCGCCCGCCTGTCGCACCGCCAGTCCCGGCCGATCCTCGTCGTCCCGCTCGAGGAGCCCCTCCCGGACGACAAGAAGGATCCCTGGGAGTGATCGGCTCCTGAGCGGGCGAAGCGAGACGAAGGCCGCTCAGGAACCGCGAGGCTGTCTTCAGGGCTTGAGGCTCGCGAGGGCGGCGGTC
Source organism: Microbacterium sp. 22242 (assembly GCF_052045495.1). Taxonomy (NCBI): domain Bacteria; kingdom Bacillati; phylum Actinomycetota; class Actinomycetes; order Micrococcales; family Microbacteriaceae; genus Microbacterium; species Microbacterium sp. 22242. The sequence goes on from NZ_JBQEOZ010000008.1 coordinate 81,644, forward strand.
ACCGCGTGCGCGGCGGCGTCGAGCGCGCCGTCCAGCTCGGAGACGACCCGCGACGGCAGGATCCCGCCCCGGGCGACGTGCGTGCGCAGGTCGGTGCGCACCCGTGCGCGGAACTCGTTGATCGACGCGTCCGCGCGGCGCAGCTCCTCGCGGCTCGCGATCCGGTCGTCCGCTCGCGCGGACGCCTCCCGGTGCGAGCCGGACGCTCCTGAGCGCTCCTCTCGCGCGGCGGCGGCGAGGTCGGCACGCAGGCTCTTCATCGCCTCCTGCACGCTCTGGCGCACCTCGTTCGCGATCAGCCGGACCGAGTCGTTGAGTCCGGCCTCGATGCCCTGCAGGTCGCCCTCGCGGGAGGCGAGCTCGGCGCGTCCGGCGTCGGTGATCGCGTAGATCGTGGTGCGGCCGTCGACGGTCTTCGTCACCAGCCCCTCCTCCTCGAGCTTCGCGAGGCGGGGGTAGATCGTGCCGGCGCTCGGCGTGTAGGTTCCGCCGGTGCGGTCGGTGAGCGCCTGGATGATGCCGTAGCCGTGCTGCGGCGACTCGGCGAGCAGCGCCAGCAGGTACAGGCGCAGATCGCCGTGCGAGAAGACCGCGGGGCTCACAGCAGATCCTCCCCGTCGGCGGTGAACGACACGGGCGCCTCTGCGGCGTCGCGGCGCAGCACGGTGATGTCGCCCGAGACCGTGTTCACGCGGACATCGGCGAAGGATCCGGCCAGCTCGCCGCGCTGACCCGTGAAGCTGGTCGGGCCGGAGGATCCGCGCGAGACGCCGTCGATCGTGACCCGTCCGCTCATCGTCCTGGTGACGTAGTTGGAGGCGAGGTTCTCGTCGAGGCGCACGGTGGCATCGCCGGCGACGCTGTTCAGGGACACGGTGTTGACCGGCCCGGTGGCGTCGATGAGCATGGCGCCCGAGACGCTGTCGATCGTGGCCTTGCGGATGGCGCCGGTCAGCGCGACGCTGCCGGACACCGTGTTCGCCGTCGCGGAGCCGGTGAGGCCGCGCACCTGCACGTCGCCGGACACCGTGTTCAGGTTGAGATCGCCGGCGTGGGTGTCGACGATGAGGTCGCCCGACACCGTGTTCAGGCGGGCTTCCTCGGTGAGGCCGGAGACGAGGGCTCCGGCGCTGACCACGCCGAGGGTGAGCGCGATGTCACGGGGGACGGCGACGCTGATCTCGGCCTTGGGGCCGCCCGCGCCGAAGTTGCGGAACACCTCGAGGAAGTTGTCCCAGCCGATCTGCGGATGGTCGATCTCGATCTGAGTGCCGTCGGACTCGACGCGCAGGTCCTTGATCGTGACGTTGTGCACCTCGATCCTGATGCCCGGCTCGTCGTGCGCGATGACGTCCACCTGCCCGCCGACGAGGCCGATCTTGAGCTTCGACGCGCGCTCGATGTCGATCACGCGCTCCTGCCCGGGGGCGATGAGCCACTTCTCGGTCATGTCTGTCTCTCCTGAGTCGAGGGTCCCGATCCCAGCGATCGAGATATATCGTGTTTGATCACTGTAACACGATATATCTCGATCACGTCAAGAGGATCCCCGCATCGGGGGTCGGGGCTCAGGTCGTCGGCGGGGTGTGCCAGATCCGGTCGATGTAGTCGTGGATCGAGCGGTCGGAGGAGAAGAAGCCGCAGCGGGCGACGTTGAGGATCGCGGACCGGGTCCACGCGTCCTGATCCGCGTAGGCCGTGTCCACGCGCTGCTGCGCGGCCAGGTAGCCGGAGAAGTCGGCCAGCACCATGAACCGGTCCTCGTAGAGGAGGTTCGACACGATCGGCTCGAAGACCGAGCGATCGCCGCCGGAGAACGCGCCGGAGGCGATGAGGTCGATCGCCCTGCGCAGGCCCTCGTCGGCCTGATAGAAGTCGCTCGGGCGGTAGCCGGCGCGGCCGACCTCCTCGACCTCGGGCTCGGTCATGCCGAACAGGAAGAAGTTGTCGTCGCCGACCAGCCGGCGGATCTCGACGTTCGCGCCGTCGTCGGTGCCGATCGTGAGAGCGCCGTTGAGGGCGAACTTCATGTTGCCCGTGCCCGACGCCTCCATGCCGGCGAGCGAGATCTGCTCGGAGAGATCGGCGGCGGGGATGACGCTCTCGGCGAGCGTCACGTTGTAGTTCGGCGGGAACAGCACCTGCAGGCGTCCCTGCAGGCGCGGATCCCCGTTCACGACGGATCCGACCGCGTTGATCAGGTGGATGATCCGCTTCGCCATCGCGTAGCCAGGGGCGGCCTTGGCGCCGAACACGACCGTGCGCGGCGTCAGCTCATCCAGGGGGATGCGCCCCGAGACCACGCCCTCGTAGCAGCTCACCACGTGCAGCACCTTGAGCAGCTGCCGCTTGTACTCGTGCAGGCGCTTGACCATGACGTCGACGAGATGGCCCTCGCCCACCGCCATCCCGTCGCGCTCGCGCAGCACATCGTTCAGCCGGCGCTTGTTCCCGGCCTTGACCTCGGCGAACGCGGTGCGGAACGAGGCGTCCTCGGCGAACGGCTCGAGCTCGCGCAGCCGGTCCAGCTCGGTGACCCAGCCGTCGCCGATCGCGTCGGTGATGAGCGCGGAGAGGGCGGGGTTCGCCAGCCGCAGGAACCGGCGCGGGGTGACGCCGTTCGTGACGTTCGTGAACTTCTGCGGGAAGAACTCGGCGAATGCCGGCAGCACCTTGTCGCGCAGCAGCTGGGAGTGCAGCTCCGCCACGCCGTTGACCCTGGATCCCGCGACCGTGGCGAGGTACGCCATGCGCACCGATCGCTCGGGGAACTCGGCGATGATCGACATGTTGCGGATCCGCATCTCGTCGTCGCCGAAGCGCTCGCGCACGGCGAGCAGGAACTCGTCGTTGATCCGGTAGATGATCTCGAGATGCCGTGGCAGCAGCCGGCCGAGCAGGTCCACCGACCACATCTCGAGCGCCTCCGGCAGCAGCGTGTGGCACGTGTACGCGAAGCACTGCTGCGTGATCGCCCAGGCCGCGTCCCAGCCCATCCCGCGCTCGTCGACCAGCACCCGCAGCAGTTCCGGCACCGCGATCACCGGGTGAGTGTCGTTCAGCTGGAAGATGACCCGCTCCGGCAGGCGGGCGAGGTCGAAGTCGTCCGGCAGCCCGTCCAGGAAGTCGTGGATCGAGGCGGCGACGAAGAAGTACTGCTGCTGCAGCCGGAGCTCCTTGCCCTGCGGCGTCGAGTCCTCGGGGTAGAGCACCTTGGAGATGTTCTCGGCGAAGATCTGCGCGCGCACGGCCTGCTCGTAGTCGCCGGAGTTGAAGATGCGCAGATCGAACGCGTCGGTCGCCTTCGCCCGCCACAGCCGCAGCGTGTTCACGCGGCCGTTCTGGAAGCCGGGAACCATGTGGTTGTACGGCACGGCGCTGACGTTCCAGGCGGGGATCCACCGGGTGCGGGTCGTGCCTTCGTCGTCGAAGGTCTCGGTCCGGCCGCCGAACGAGATCGTCTGGGCCTTCTCCGGGTGCGGGAACTCCCACGGCGAGCCCATCGCGAGCCAGGCGTCCGGCTGCTCCACCTGCTGGCCGTCCTCGAACGTCTGCCGGAAGATGCCGTACTCGTAGCGGATCCCGTAGCCGGTGCTCGGCACCCCGAGCGTGGCCAGCGAGTCGACGAAGCACGCCGCCAGCCTGCCCAGTCCGCCGTTGCCGAGGCCGGGCTCGATCTCGTGCCCGCGCAGGTCGGCGATGTCGATCCCGCAGGACGCGAGCGCCTCGGTCGCGATCTCGGTGAGCCCCGAGGCGAGCAGGTCGTTGTCGAGCTGACGGCCCAGCAGGTACTCGGCGGAGAGGTAGCAGACGGCCTTGGCCTGGGTCTCCTGCTGGCGGCGCCGATCCTCGAGCCAGCGGGCCATCAGGTAGTCGCGCACCGTGCAGGCGAGCGCCAGGTAGCGGTCGTTCGTGCTGGACGCGGACAGCGTCACGCCGCCGTCGTAGTTCAGGTTGTGCAGGAACTGCTCGACGAACCCGTCCACCGTCACCGGCGGGGTGAACACCGGTGCGAGGGCGAGCGTGTGCGTGGCGGAGAGCGGGTGCGTGGTGGCGGCGTCGGGGAGGCTCACGGGATGACCGTACCGCGCGCGGCGGCGAGGTCGGAGGATAATCCGCTTGACATTGACGCGACGTCAACTTCTACCGTGGTCTTATCGACGACGGAAGGAGCACGCGATGGCGGAGAAGGACTGGTCGATCCAGGAGATCGCCCGGCTGACCGGCACCACGAGCCGTGCGCTGCGTCACTATGGCGACATCGGGCTGCTGCCGCCGACGCGCATCGCCTCGAACGGCTACCGGCACTACGACGAGAGCGCGCTCGTGCGGCTGCAGCGGATCCTGCTGCTGCGCGAGCTCGGACTCGGCCTGCCGGCGATCGCCGAGGTCATCGGCGACCCGGCAGGCGGCGGCGCCGGAAGGCGCGGCACGGCGGTCGAGTCGGCCGCCCTCGAGAAGCACCTCGCACTGCTGCGCGAGGAGAAGAACCGGCTGACGCGGCAGATCGCTTCGGTCGAGAACACCATCACCGCACTCAGAGAAGGAGGGGCGCTCATGCCTCAGAACATGTTCGACGGCTTCGACCACACCCGGTACAAGGACGAGGTCGAGGCCCGCTGGGGGAAGCAGGCCTACGCCGACAGCGACCGCTGGTGGCGCGGGCTCGGCGAGGACGGGCAGGCGGCGTGGAAGCAGCGCGTCGCCGACCTCAACGCCGACTGGATCGCGCTGGCCTCGGCCGGGGCGGATCCGGCGTCGCCCGAGGCGCAGGACCTGGCGCGTCGCCACGTCGAGTGGCTGACCGGCATCCCTGGCACGCCCGCCTACGGCGCCGACGGCGACCGCAGGGCGTACGTGATCGGGCTCGGCGAGATGTACGTCGCGGATCCGCGGTTCGGCGCGAACTATGCGACCGACGCGGACCGGAGCGGCGGCGGCAGCGCGGGCGCGGAGTTCGTCCGCGACGCGCTGCGCAGCTACGCCGAGCGCGCGCTGTAGGCGGACTCGGGCGAGACGGCGCCGGCTCGACCGGCCGGCGCCGTCGATCGTTCTCAGGACGGATCGGGCTGAACCGGCCGTGTCCACGTGCACATGGCGGCTGAGCGCCGATCCATCCTGAGAACGGTGCCGCCGCGGTGGCGGCGGCCCGGTCGCGACACCCTGCCGTCGCCCCGGGATAGGCTGGCAGCACGATGGGCATCTCGCGTCGAACTCTGCTCGTCGGCGCCGGATCCGGTGCCGTCGCGGTGGTGCTCGCGGCCTGCACGGGTGAGCCGCGGCCGAAGCCGAGCTCGTCCGCGCGGCCCTCGCCGCGGCCCACGATCCCGACCGGGGCCGTGCCGGAGCCGACGGCGTGGATGCGCAGCACCTGGTCGACGGATCCGTACTCCCGCGGCGCGATGAGCTACCTCCCGGCGGGGGCCGCTCCGCAGCTCCGCAAGGACCTCGCGGTGCCGATCGGGGACCGCGTGTTCCTGGCCGGCGAGGCGACCGACTCCGACCGCCCCGGCACCGTGCCGGGCGCCATCTCCTCGGGCCGCGCCGCGGCGGCCGCGGTGCTCGGCGCCTCCGCGAGCGGCGAGCGCATCGCGGTCGTGGGCGCAGGAGCGGCGGGAGCGACGGCCGCTCGTGTCCTGACGGATGCCGGCTGCACGGTGACGGTCTTCGAGGCCCGCGAGCGGCTCGGCGGCCGGATCCGCTCCGTGACCGACAAGAACTGGCCGATCCCGGTGCAGCTGGGCGCGTGGCTCTCCAACGGGGAGGACGCGGACACGCTCGGCGGCGTCCTCGCCGCGCAGGGCATCCACCGGCTGACGTTCGGCACGGCGACCGGCTGGTCGAAGGACGGCGCCGCCGCAACGGTCGACGGGGCGCCGCTGCAGAAGGCGATCGCGCAGGCCGCGAACGGCGCCTCCGACGTCTCTCTCGCAGACGCGCTGAAGACGGCGGGCGCCGACCCCGGCGATCCGGCGCTGGCCGCGGCACTGGCGTGGGTGCAGGCGACGACGGGTGTCGACACCGCGAAGGCCTCGAGCTGGTACCCGCCGGAGCTCGCGCCCGATGCGCTGGTCGGCGCGGACGGCGACCTCGGCGTGCTCGTCGAGGACGCGCTGAAGGATGTCAAGGTCACGCTCGCCTCGCCTGTGGTGCGCATCGCGCACGACGACTCCGGTGTGAGCCTGCGGCTGGGGACCGGCGAGTCGCTGTCGTTCGACCGGGTCGTGGTCACCGTGCCGCTCGGCGTGCTGCAGCAGCGCGCGATCGAGTTCGCCCCCGCTCTGCCGTTCGCGCACCGCGGGGCGATCGCCGGGCTCGCCTCCGGCTACGTCGAGACGGTGTGGCTGCGCTTCGACGAGACCTTCTGGAACGTGGACGCGGACCTCTGGCACGTCGTGGGCGGTGATGGGCCCGTGCGCACCTGGCTGAACCTGCAGCCGGCGACCGGGGCACCGGTCGTCGTGGGGCTGGTCGGCGGACCGGACGCGGAGGCCTTCGCGAAGCTCGGCGATGCCGACGCCCAGGCGACGGCCCGGGAGTCGCTGATGTTCTTCGTCGCCGCCACGGCGACCCCCACCCCCTGAGGCGCTGCACGTCGTCGGAGCTCAGGCGGGGTCGTTGACTCGGGCCGGCTCTTCTGCGCTCAGGCGGGGTCTTCGGCGCGCGCAGGTTCCTCGGTCCGCAGCGGCGCGGCTTCCCTCCGGGCCGGATCGTCGGCCGGCTCCGGATCGTCCACGGATGCCGGATCCGCTCCGAGCGGATCCTCCGCAGGCCCCGCCACCGTCGGATGCAGCCTGCTCACCACCACGAGCCCGCTGGCGACGAGCGCGAAGACCGTCAGCGCGAGCGCGCACGTCAGACCCATCTCGAGCGGTCCCGACACCTGGCGCGGATCCAGGAAGTAGTACGGATACCAGCCGACCAGCCCGCCCCGCCAGATCGTGAACACGCCCCAGGCGCACGGATAGAGCAGCACGTACGGCACGATCCGCCAGGACGCCGCGCGCCGGCCCGGTCCGAAGATCCAGGCGGCGACGGTCCAGGCCGGCATCACGAAGTGCAGCACGATGTCCGACCACGGCACCCAGATCGGGATGTCGCGGATGCCGGCCTGCCAGAGGATCAGGCCGTACGCCAGGCCGGCGGTGATCGTCCAGCTGAGCACGATCGCCCGGGCCGTGGTGAGCCAGCGCGGGTCCTCCCTCGTGCGCAGCGCGATGATCCCCGCGATCACGGCGAGGACCACGAACACGGTGTTCGACTCGATCGTGAGATACGCGAAGAAGTTCTGGCCGGCGACGGTCTGCGAGCCCAATCCCCAGAACAGCCGGTCCACGAGGGCGACTCCGCACACGGCCGCGGCGAGCAGACGCGACCAGGCGTAGGCCATCCTCATGGTCACTCGCGCGTCGTCCTCCTCGGTCGGCTCGGTGCGGTCGGCCGGGCTTCGGACGGGCCCGACCGTCCCTCGCGAGTCTACGTAACGTCGGATCGGGGAAGGCTGCCCGCGGACAGGCCGGTCGAGGGGCGGAGAGGGCGTGCGACGCCCGGCGGACACGGACGCGGCGTTCTCGGCATAGGCTGTCGGGCGTGACTTCGTCCGTCCCGCTCCGCCTCGCGCTCGTCGTGGCGGGCGGCGCGATCGGCACCGCGGGCCGCCTCGGTCTCGGGCTCCTCCTGCCCGCCGCGACGGGTGCGGGACTCACCGGCGTTCCCTGGGCGACTCTCGCCGTGAACCTCGCCGGCGCGTTCCTGATCGGTGTGCTGGCGGCGCGGCTGCCGGGATCCTCCGCGGTCCGGGTGCTCCTCGGCACCGGAATGCTCGGCGGGTTCACCACCTACAGCTCTCTGGCCGTCGGCACGGCGACCCTGTGGCACGCGCAGCCGCTGCTCGCCGCCGGGTACGCCGCAGGCAGCGTCATCCTCGGCATCGCCGCCGCCGCCCTCGGCCTCGACCTCGCCCGCCCCCGGTCCGCGCACACCCAGGCGCACGGATGAGCCCGCTGCTGTTCCTGTGCGCCGCGCTCGCCGGCGGCGTCGGCGCCGGTCTGCGCTATCTCGTCGATCTCGGCGTGGCCCGCCTGGTCGGCACGCGCTACCCGTGGGGGGTGCTGGTGATCAACCTCACCGGATCCTTCGCGCTCGGCGTGGTCACCGGCGGCTTCCCCGGTGCGGCGTTCATCGTGGGCGCCGGCCTCCTCGGCGGCTACACGACGTTCAGCACGGCGATGCTCGACACGGTCGCGCTGTGGCGGGACGGATCCTCCCGCGCCGCCGCGTTCAACGCGGCGGGCATGCTGTTCCTCGGCATCCTCGCCGCCGTGGCGGGGCTGGCGTTCGGCGCGGCGGTCGCCGGGTGACACCGGGAACGCACTCGCTGTTCAGGCCGCTCTAAACTCACTTCTGTACATCTGTACAGAAGTGCCGCGGGGACAGGCCGCGCGGAGACCGGCAGACAGGGGGACGCATGGCGCAGACGCGACCCAGACGCGATCCCGCGGCGCGCCGGCAGGCCATCGTCTCCGCCGCGGCCGAGCTCATCACGGAGGTCGGCGTCGACGCGGTCACCCACCGCATGATCGCCGCGCGCGCCGCCGTGCCGCTCGGCGCGACCACGCAGTACTTCGACACGCTCGACGACCTGCGCGCGGCCGCCCTGGCCCAGCTCGCCGAGGAGATCGAGACCCGCACCGCGGAACTGGGCGCGATCATCGAGGCCGAGGGCGCCACCCCGGCCGTGCTCACCCGGCTGATCGTCCAGGGGCTGGGCGACGCCGAGGCCGTGCAGGCCGATCGGACGGTCGTCACGGCCGCGGTGCACGACCCGCGCGTGCGCGAGCTGGCCCGGCTCTGGTCCGCCGCGCTCACGGAGTTCCTCCGCCCCCGGCACGGCGCGCTGCGCGCCAAGGCCGCCGCCGTGTTCATCGACGGCCTGCTCTGGTCCGCGCTCATCGACGAGTCCGCGCCGTCGCAGGCCCTCATCGAGACGGGCCTGACCGCCATCCTGACCCCGACCGACAGCCCGCTCCGACCGAGAGAGTAAGACGTGTCCAGACTCGCCGTCCTCAGTCTGCGCAACCGCGCACTGATCGCCCTCATCACCATCGTCGCCGCGGTGTTCGGCGGCCTGGCGCTCACGAACCTGAAGCAGGAGCTGATCCCGTCGATCGAGTTCCCGCAGCTCGCGATCGTCACGAGCTACCCCGGCGCCTCGCCCGAGGTCGTGGAGCACGACGTGTCCACGCCCGTCGAGACCGCGATCCAGGGCGTGCCGGGGCTCGACACGTCCACGGCGACGAGCACCACGAACTCGTCCGTGATCCAGGCGTCGTTCACGTACGGCACCGACCTCGCGACCGCCGAGCAGAAGATCAACCAGGCGATCGGGCGCATCAAGTCCCAGCTGCCGGACGGCATCGATCCCCAGGTCATCAGCGCGAGCATCGACGACTTCCCGGTGATCCAGCTGGCGGTCACCGGGTTCTCCGATGCCGAGACCGCGCAGCAGCGCATCACGAACACGATCATCCCGAAGATCCAGCGCGTGAAGGGCGTGAACGCGGCCTCGCTCGTCGGCGGTCAGGGCAAGCGGGTCACGATCACCCCCGACCCGGCGGCGCTGCTCGCCTCGGGTGCCGGGCCCACCGCGATCAAGGATGCGCTGCAGCAGAACGGCGCGCTCTTCCCGGGCGGCACGATCACCGAGGGCGACAAGACCCTCACCGTGCAGACCGGCGAGAAGCTCACCGGCATCGACCAGGTCCAGGCGATCCCGCTCGTCGGCGCGGCGCCCGGCACCACGATCGGGTCCGTCGCGAAGGTGGCGATCGTGGGGGATCCGGTCACGTCGCTGTCCCGCGTGGACGGCAAGCCGGCGCTCACGATCGCGGTGACCAAGCTGCCGTCGGCGAACACGGTCGACGTGTCGAGGGGCGTCACCGCGCTGATCCCGCAGCTGAAGAAGGATCTCCCCGGCGCGACGTTCACGACCGTGTTCGATCAGGCCCCGTTCATCCAGCAGTCCATCGACTCGCTCGCGCAGGAGGGCCTGCTCGGTCTCGTCTTCGCGGTGATCATCATCCTGGTCTTCCTGCTGTCGGTGCGCTCGACGCTGGTCACCGCGATCTCGATCCCGACCAGCGTGCTGATCACCTTCATCGGGATCCAGGCCTTCGGCTACTCGCTGAACATCCTCACCCTCGGCGCGCTGACGATCGCGATCGGCCGCGTGGTCGACGACTCGATCGTCGTGATCGAGAACATCAAACGGCACTACGTGCAGGGCGCCGACAAGAGGACCGCCATCCTCACCGCCGTGCGCGAGGTCGCGACGGCGGTCAGCGCCTCCACGATGACCACGGTCGCCGTGTTCCTGCCGATCGCCTTCGTCGGCGACGTGACCGGAGAGCTGTTCCGCCCGTTCGCGCTCACCGTCACGATCGCGATGCTCGCGTCGCTGTTCGTCGCGCTGACGATCGTCCCTGTGCTGGCGTACTGGTTCCTGCGCCCGGGCAAGGCGCTGCGCGACGCAGACGGGCGCGCCCGGTCCGTGAGCCCGTCGAAGGGCGACCCCGAGCACGAGGACGCACCGCCGTCGCGGCTGCAGAAGGCGTACCTGCCGATCCTGCGCTGGACGCTCGCGCACTCCTGGATCACGGTCCTGCTGGCCGTCGTGGTGCTGGTCGGCACGGCCGCCGCCGCCCCGCTGATGAAGGTGAACTTCCTCGGATCCAGCGGGCAGAACACGTTCCGGATGACGCAGACGCTGGGCCAGGCGCCCAGCCTCGACGCCGAGAACGCGGCGAGCCAGAAGGTCGAGGAGGCGATCAAGGGCATCCACGGCATCAAGACCGTGCAGGTGTCGATCGGCTCGAGCGGATCCGCGCTCCGCGACGCCTTCTCCGGCGGCGGATCCGGTATCACCTACTCGATCACGACCGATCCGTCCGCCGACCAGGCAGCGGTGCAGGCCGACGTCCGCGCCGCGGTGAAGAAGCTCGACGGCGTCGGCGACCTCACGATCGCCGCGTCCGAGGGCTTCGGATCCTCCGACATCCAGGTCAAGGTCACGGCCCCCGACGAGAAGACGCTGAGCGAGGCGACCTCCGCGCTCACGGACGCGCTGGCGCACGCGTCGGGCGTGAACCAGGTGTCCAGCAACCTCTCCGCGTCGCTGCCGTACATCTCAGTGCAGGTCTACCGCGGCGCGGCCGCCGAGCACGGCCTCACCGATGTCGCCGTCGGCGGCATGGTGTCGCAGGCGATGCGCCCGCAGCAGCTCGGGTCGGTCGAGATCGACGGATCGTCGCTGACGGTGTACCTGCAGAGCGCGAACCCGCCGGCCACGGTCGATGAGCTGAAGGCGCTGGCGATCCCCAGTCGCACCGGCATCCTCCGGCTCGATCAGATCGCCTTCGTGCAGCAGAGCGAGAGCCCCGCGTCGGTCACCACCCAGCGCGGCCAGCGCACCGCCACCGTGAGCGTGACCCCGAAGGGCGACGACCTCGCCAGCGCGTCCGCCGCCGTCGCGAAGGCGATCAAGGACGCCAAGCTGCCGTCCGGCGCTGATGCGTCGCTCGGCGGGGTGGTCACGCAGCAGCAGGACGCGTTCGGTCAGCTCGGCCTCGCGATGCTCGCCGCGATCCTGATCGTCTACATCGTGATGGTGGCGACCTTCAAGTCGCTGCGGCAGCCGATCCTGCTGCTCGTCTCCGTGCCGTTCGCGGCGACCGGCGCGATCCTGCTGCAGATCGCGACCGGCGTGCCGCTCGGCGTGGCCTCGCTCATCGGCGTGCTCATGCTGATCGGCATCGTGGTGACGAACGCGATCGTGCTCGTGGACCTCGTGAACCAGTACCGGGAGAAGGGCATGACCGCGCACGACGCCACGATCGCGGGGGGATCGCGGCGACTGCGCCCGATCCTGATGACCGCGCTCGCGACGATCTTCGCGCTCACCCCCATGGCCCTCGGCATCACCGGCCACGGCGGGTTCATCTCGCAGCCGCTCGCGATCGTCGTGATCGGCGGTCTGGTGTCGTCGACCGTGCTGACGCTGCTGGTGCTGCCGACCCTGTACAACCTGGTCGAGGGGGCGAAGGAGCGTCGGGCGGCGCGGCGCGCGGCGAAGCCCGGTGCGGGCGGAGCGGCGCCGGAGCAGGGCCCGTCGCTCCCGGGGTCCGCCGACGGTGCGGCCGCTCATGCCGTGACCCGCCGCGAGCTGCGCGAGCACGGGCCGGCCGCGGGCTGATCCCGATGTTCCGTCGGGGCGCCGTGCGCCTGGATCCCGACGGGGTGCGGCCTCCGCGAGGCGGTTGCGGTCGGCCGCGGGATCTCGACGGGCGAGCGCGCCGTCAGAGCGCGTGGTCGCCGGCGCCGCCGAGCTGGGCGAGCAGGTGGTCGAGGATCGGATCCAGCACGGCGAGGCCGTCGCGCACCCCGCCGCGGGATCCGGGGAGGTTCATCACGACCGTGCGGCCGGCGACCCCGGCGACGCCGCGGGTGAGCAGGGCCATGGGAGTCGCCGCCAGTCCGCGGCGGCGCAGCTCCTCCATGAGTCCGGGGATCTCGCGGTCGAGCTGGGCCGCAGTCGCTTCGGGAGTGCGGTCATCGGGGGAGAGGCCGGTGCCGCCCGTGGTCAGCAGGAGGTCCGGGGCCTCGCGCAGCGCCGCGGCCAGCGCGTCCGCGACCTCGGCGTCCGCGACGACGACGGGGTCCTGCGCCGCGAACCCCCGCGCGATCAGCCAGTCCCGGATGATCGGTCCGGTCTCGTCGGCGTGCACGCCGGCGGCCGCGCGGGTCGACACGACCAGGACGACCGCGGTGCGCGGCGTCACTCCGCCGTCCAGTCGCCGCTCTTGCCGCCCGCCTTCGCGAGCACGCGGATGTCGGTGATCACGGCGTGCTTGTCCACGGCCTTGATCATGTCGTACAGGGTGAGCGCGGCCACGCTGGCGGCCGTGAGCGCCTCCATCTCGACGCCCGTCACGCCCTTCGTGACGGCGGTGGCGAGGATCCTGACCCGGTCCCCCTCGGGCTCGAGGTCGACGACCACCTTGCTGAGCGGGAGCGGATGGCAGAGCGGGATCAGCGCAGACGTCTGCTTGGCCCCCATGATCCCCGCGATCCGCGCCGTGCCGAGCGCCTCGCCCTTCGGCAGCGAGCCGTCGGCGATCCGCGCCACGACCTCGGCGGTGGTCTGCAGCACGGCCTGAGCCGTGGCCTCGCGCCGGGTCGTCGCCTTGTCCGTGACGTCGACCATGTGCGCGGAGCCGTCGGCCCGCAGGTGCGTCAGATCGGTCATGCTCTCGCCTCTCAGCCGCCCGCGAAAGGCGGCAGGATGTCGACGGTCTCCCCGAGTGGGCGGTCGAGGTCGCGGCTCACGGTGCCGTCGATGAGGAAGGAACCGGAGCGCAGCACGCGCGCCATCGGGTCGCCGTAGCGGCGCAGCAGCTCCTCGCGCAGCGCGCTGAGCGTGTCGACGACGGTCAGCTGCTCCTGGTCGCGGCCGGCGGCCTCGGCGGCCGCGGCGAAATAACGCACGGTGAGCGTGCGCTCGGCGTGCGCCGACGCCTCGGTCTGCTCGTTGCCTGCGACGATCGTCATATCCCTCACGCTAGCCCGTATCGCGGAAAACCGCATCCGCAATACGGAAGGAACCGGGTCTGCGGAGGATCTCTCCGCGTACACTCGATCCTATGATCGCGCTCGTCGAGCCGGGGCCGGAACTGCAGCCCGAGCACATCGCCCGGTACAGCCGGCAGCTCATGCTGCCCGGCTTCGGCGAAGACGCGCAACGACGCCTGCGAGCAGCCAGGGTGCTCGTGATCGGCGCGGGCGGGCTCGGCAGTGCGCTGGTCCCCGTGCTGGCCGGATCCGGCGTGAGCACGATCGGGATCATCGACGACGACGCCGTGGAGCTGTCCAACCTGCACCGTCAGCTCAGCCACGGCGTCGCGGACGTGGGCAGGCCGAAGACCGACTCGCTCGCCGACACCGTCCGCGCGATCGATCCCGCCGTCGCGGTGATGCGGCACGCCGAGCGCGCGACCGCCGCGAACCTGCCGGGGATCCTCGCCGGCTACGACCTGCTGGTCGACGGCAGCGACAACTTCCCGACCCGCTATCTCGCCGACGACGCGGCACGCCTGGCGGGGAAGCCCCTGGTCTGGGGGTCGATCCTGCGCTTCCAGGGGCAGGTCGGCGTCTCCGTGCCCGAGGCCGGCTTCCGCGACCTGTTCCCCGTGCCGCCCGCACCCGACGAGGTGCTGTCCTGCGAGCTCGGCGGCGTCCTGCCCAGCCTGTGCACGGCGATCGGCTCGTTCATGGCGACCGAGGTGATCAAGCTCGTGACCGGCGTCGGCGAGCCGCTCGTCGGGCGGGTGCTGTTCTACGACGCGCTCACCGCGCGCACCAGGGAGATCCCGTTCGCGCGCGCCGACGACGCGCCCTCGGTGACCGGGCTCGTCGACTACGACCTGTTCTGCGGCATCGCGGGCGACGACCTTCCGGTGCTGTCCGCGGCCGAGCTGCTCCGACGGCTCCGGGACGGCCGGCCGATGCGCCTGCTCGACGTGCGCGAGCCGCACGAGGTGGCGCAGCGGCGGATCCCCGGCGCCGAGACGCTGCCGCTCGGCACTCTCGAAGACGGCACCGATCCTGTGGCCGCGGGCCCTGGCGAGCCGCTGGTCGTGTACTGCGAGAAGGACCCGCGCTCCCGTCGTGCGGTCCGGGCGCTGCGCGCGCGCGGCATCGACGCGCTGTACCTCGCCGGAGGGATCCGCGCGTTCGCCGCGGTGGGCGGGGAGACCCTGGAAGGAGACCGCGCATGACGCTGGCCGTGATCACCGCGGAGCCGCTGGACGAGGCCGCCGTGCGTGCCGCGGTGGAGGACCGCGCCCACGGCGCGATCGCCCTGTTCTGCGGGGTCGTGCGCGACCACGACGGCGGCCAGGAGGTGCGGTCCCTGGACTACCGCGCGCATCCGGACGCCGAGCGGTTCCTGCGCGAGATCGTCGAGCGCGTGGCCGCGGAGACCGGGCTGCTGCTCGCCGCCGCGCACCGGGTGGGCGATCTCAGGATCGGGGACGTGGCGCTGTTCGCGGCTGCCTCGGCCGGGCACCGCGCCGAGGCGTTCGCGGCCTGCGAGCGGCTGGTCGAGGAGATCAAGCGCGGCGTGCCGATCTGGAAGCGCCAGCACTACGCGGACGGCGTGTCGGAGTGGGTCGGGCTGTAGTCCTGTCGCCGTTGGAAGCGCAGTGTCTGCTCCTTCGCGGCCTCGGAGGCCGCAGAGATCGCGCTGCGGACGGGGCCGGTCGGGTCAGCCGCCGATGTAGCTCATCTCGATGCGGGAGCGGTCGGCGCGCAGTTCGGGCGTGAGCAGCGAGCGGACCTCGGAGTAGCGGTCGTCGCGCGTCCCCCAGATCGAGGCGAGCGCGGCGGTCAGCGCGGCGTCGTCGGCCCCGCTGCGCAGCAGCGCGCGCAGGTCGTGCCCCTCGCTCGCGAACAGGCAGGTGAAGAGCCTGCCCTCGGTGGAGAGGCGGGCCCGGTTGCACGATCCGCAGAACGCGTTGGTGACCGAGGAGATCACGCCGATCTCGCCCGCGCCGTCGCGGTACCGCCAGCGCTGGGCGGTCTCGCCGGGAGCGGTCGGCTCGGCCGGATCGAGCGGGAAGCGCGCGTCGATCGTCGCCACGATCTCGGCCGACGGGACGACGTCCGCCATGCTCCAGCCGTTGGTCGCGCCGACGTCCATGTACTCGATGAAGCGCAGCACGTAGCCGGTGCCGCGGAACCGCTCCGCCAGGTCGAGGATCTCGCCGTCGTTCATGCCCCGCTTGACCACGGTGTTCAGCTTCACCGGGAGACCGGCAGCGTGCGCCGCGTCGATGCCGTGCAGCACGCGCGCGACCGGGAAGCCGACGTCGTTCATGCGCTGGAAGAGCGCGTCGTCGAGGGAGTCCAGCGATACCGTGACCCGATCGACCCCCGCCGCCTTGAGCGCCTCGGCCTTGACCGCGAGCGCCGAGCCGTTCGTGGTGAGCGCGATCTCGGGCTTGACTCCGTCGAGGGTGCGCAACGCGGCGAGGCGCGCGACGAGGTCTTCGATGCCGCGGCGCAGCAGCGGCTCGCCTCCGGTGAGGCGGAGTTTGCGGACTCCCTGAGACAGCGCGGCGCGGGCGATCCGCTCGATCTCCTCGAACGTGAGCAGTTCATGCCGTTCGAGGAATGCATAGTCGCGACCGAACACCTCGCCCGGCATGCAGTACACGCAGCGGAAGTTGCACCGGTCGGTCACGGAGATGCGCAGATCGCGCAGCGGCCGGTCGAGAGCGTCGAGGGTGCCGGTCGACGGCAGACGCCGAGCACCGGTGCGCGTGGCACCGTCGGGCCCAGGTCTTGGCGTGAACGACACCGAGCACCCCCTTTCGAGTGGTCAACCGTAGCACCGCCCGCACGAGGCGGCGCCGAACGTCACGGATCAGCGCTCCGGACGCTCGTCCTCCTGACGCTCGTCCCGGCGCACCGAGACGTCATCGGCGGACAGCTCGAACGCGAGCGGCAGGCCCGGCCGGAGACCGACCGTGACCGCGACCGTCGAAGGGCAGTCGACCGCGATCCCCGGCTGCTCGACCGTGTGCACGCGGATGCCGCCGGGAAGCGGCTCCAGCAGCGCGACGGTTCCGCTCCACCGGTTCACGCCGTTCGGCTCCGCCGCGGCGGGCGCGACCGGCATGGCCCGCACCCGGACGGAGCCCGGCGCGAACACGGCCGTGCCGTGCTCGCCGTCGCGCAGGGCATCGCCGTGGCCCCGGAGCTCCAGTCCCGCCGCGCGCACGGCCCCGCCCGCCGCACCGGTCACCGCGAGCCGGTTCACGCCGGCGACCGCGGCGACGAAGTCGGAGCGCGGATGGCCGAGCACCTCGGCGGTGGCGCCCTCCTGCACGACCGCTCCGTCCTGCATCACGAGGGTCCGCGCGGCGAGCAGCAGCGCGTCCATCGGGTCATGCGTCACGAGCACGATCGGGATCCCGGCGCTGTCGCGCTGCGCGGCGACGAGCCGGCGGGCCTGCGCGGCGGTCTGCGCGTCGAGCGCCGCGAACGGCTCGTCCAGCAGCAGGGCCTCCGGCGCGGCCGCGAGCGCGCGGGCGATCGCGGCCCGCTGCTGCTGGCCGCCGGAGAGGCCGGCGGGACGACGGGAGGCGAAGGCGCCGAGCCCGACCTCCTCCAGCCGCGCCCTGGCGCGGCGCCGCGCCTCCGCGCGCGGGACACCCTGCGCGCGGGGCCCGAACGCCACGTTCTCCAGCACGGACAGGTGCGGGAACAGCAGCGCACGCTGCCCCAGCAGCGCGAGACGCCGCTCGGACGGGGGAAGACGGATCGCGCGCGGAGCGCCGGGGCCGCCGGAACCGACGGGCGCATCCAGCACCCGTCCGCCGATCGAGACGCGGCCGGTCGCGGGGAGCTGCCCGGCGATCGCCTCCAGGAGCGTCGACTTCCCGGATCCGTTCGGCCCGATGACGGCGACGATCTCGCCCGGCGCGACGCCGAACGCGGCCCGCATCCGGAAGCCGGCGCGCTCCGCCCGGAGGTCGACGCTCAGCCGCCCGCCCATCGCCCCCTGCGCGTCTGCGGGCCGCTCGCTCACCGCACGGCTCCCGGCCGCCAGCCCCGCACCAGCACGAGGGCGGCGATCGCGACGAGGATCAGCAGGAGCGACAGGGCGATCGCGGTGTCCTGCTGCACGCCCGCGCCGTTGAAGGCCGTATAGATCGCGAGCGGCATGGTGCGGGTGACGCCCGCGGAATTGCCCGCGAAGAGGGCCGTCGCGCCGAACTCGCCGAGCGCCCTGGCGAAGCACAGCACCGTCCCGGCGACCAGGCCGGGCGCGGCGAGCGGCAGCGTGACCCGGCGGAACACGGTGAACCGGCTCGCGCCGAGGCCCGCGGCCACGCGCTCGTGGTCGGTGCCGATCGCACGGAGAGCGCCCTCGATCGAGATCACCAGGAACGGCAGCGCCACGAACGTCTGCGCGATCACGACGGCCGCGGTCGTGAACGGGAGCTGGATGCCGGCGACCGCGAGCGCACCGCCGAGCAGCCCGTTGCGGCCCAGCAGCGCGAGCAGGGCGATGCCGCCGACCAGCGGCGGCAGCACGAGCGGCAGCGTGCTGAGCGTGCGCAGCACCGCCGCGAGCCATCCGGGGCTCCGCGCGATCACCAGGGCGAGCGGCACTCCCAGCACCGCGCAGATCGCG
Source organism: Microbacterium sp. 22242 (assembly GCF_052045495.1). Lineage (NCBI taxonomy): Bacteria > Bacillati > Actinomycetota > Actinomycetes > Micrococcales > Microbacteriaceae > Microbacterium > Microbacterium sp. 22242. The sequence continues at coordinate 99,900 of NZ_JBQEOZ010000008.1, forward strand.
GTCGCGACGGCGGCGGTGCCGAGTGACAGTCCCAGCGCCTGCAGGGCCTCGGGCGAGGTGATCGCCGAGGGCACGGTGGCCCAGTCCAGCCGCGTCAGCAGGGCGACGAACGGCAGCACCAGCAGCAGGGCGGCGACACCGGCCGGGATCAGCAGCCAGACGGGCAGGCGCTCGCCCGCGGGCCGCGCCGAGGGGGGAGCGGCGACCGGTTCCCCGTCCGTGCGCGTCATGGCGCCCCGAACCCGAGATCCTTCAGGATATGCTGCCCCGCCGCGGAGCGCACGAACGAGACGAAGGCCTGGGCGGCCTTCGGGTTCCTGGATCCCTTCAGCACCGTGATCGGGTACGCGTTGACGGCCTTGCCGGCGTTCGGGATCGGGATGCCCGTGACCGCGCTCCCCGCGGCCTTCACGTCGGTCGTGTAGACCAGGCCGGCATCGGCCTCGCCGGCCTTCACCTTGGCGAGCACGGCGCTCACGTTCTGCTCCTCGCTGGCGGGGACGACCTTGGCGCCGGCGTCGTCGAGCAGGGTCTTCGCGGCGTTCCCGCACGGCACGGCGGGTGCGCACAGCACGACCTTGAGCGCCGGATCGGTGAGCGAGGACAGACCCGTGAGGTGGTGCGGGTTGCCCGGGGCGACCGCGAGCTGCAGCACGTTCGTGGCGAACACCGGGGCGTCGCCCGCGAGTCCGGCCTGGGCGACCTCGTCCATGTTCTTCGTGTCGGCCGAGGCGAACACGTCGACGGGCGCGCCGGCGATGATCTGGGTCGCCAGGGTCGAGGATCCGTCATACGTGATCGGCTTGACCGCGACGTGCGGGTTCTCCGCCTCGAACGCCCGGGTGATCTTCGCGAACGCGCCGCTCAGCGAGGCCGCGGCGAAGACGGTGAGCTCCCCGCTCGCACTCGCCCGGGGGTTCGGCGACGCGTCGGGCGAGGCGGCGGTCGTTCCGGAGCAGGCGGTCAGCGCGAGGACGGCTGCGGCGACGACCGCGGCGGCGAGGGGGCGACGCGTCATCAGAAGTCCGCGCGCTCGGTCTCGACGATGACCATGGTCGCCTTGACGACGGCGACGGCCTTGGAGCCGACCTCGAGGCCCAGTTCCTCGGCGGCCTCCGCGGTCATCAGCGAGACCACGCGATGCGGGCCGCTCTGCAGCTCGACCTGCGCCATCAGCCCGTCGACCCGCACGTTCGTGACGAGGCCCGTGAACCGGTTGCGGGCGCTGCGCAGCACGCCGTCCGCGTCCGCCCCCGAGGCGATCGCCTTGGCGCGTTCGGCGAGGTCGGCGCCGGAGACCACCTGGTGCCCGCTGTCGTCGCGGGAGATCGTGAGGATCCCGTCGCCGGCCCAGCGGCGGACGGTGTCGTCGCTCACGCCGAGGAGACTCGCGGCCTCGCGGATCCGAAAATGCGTCATGACAAGCACGATACCGCCGCAGATGCGGAACAACAACGTCGAATATCGCTGTGTGGAAGTCGGGTTCCGAAAATCTCTGGACGGGCGGGGCCTGCGCTGTTACAGTCGTTCCAGCCCGAAGCCCCATGAGCGGCATCGGGACGAAGAAACCTAGCGGTTCGACGTATATCTCGAGGAACGGTCCGACTCCGGACCCGACCCGATAAGCCGTATCACTGCGACGAAAGCAAGGAAGCTCTTCGCATGGATACGACCTCGTCTTCATCCGCCGCCGGCACGTCGCCGGCAGGCAGCCCTTCGCCCGCCGAATACCTGGCCAGGGCCGTCGCCCTCGCCACGGACAACGTCCGCAACTCCGGCGGCCCGTTCGGCGCCATCATCGTCTCGGCCGACGGCCGGGTCTTCGAGGGCGTGAACCGCGTCACCGCGAACCTCGACCCCTCCGCACACGCCGAGGTCACCGCGATCCGGGCCGCGTGTCAGGGGCTCGGCACGTTCGACCTGTCCGGCGCGGTGCTCTACACGAGCTGCGAGCCGTGCCCGATGTGCCTGGCCACCTCGCTGTGGGCGCGGATCGACCGCGTCTACTTCGCCGCCGACCGCCGCGACGCGGCCGACGCCGGCTTCGACGACGCGCTGTTCTACCGCTACTTCGAGGGCGGTCCGGAGGACCGGCAGATCATGCCCGTCGCCGACATCGTCCTGCCGCCGGAGGAGCGCGTCGCGCCCTTCTCCGAGTGGAGCCGCACCACCACCCGCATCGAGTACTGACCCGACGCGACGATCCGCACCTCTCAACCCCCGATCTGGAGAAGACAATGACGTCATCCATTCCGGACGGCGACGCCTCGTCGCCGTTCTCCCGCACCTCCGAGACCCTCCCGCCGCTGAAGACCGGCGCCACCTCGACGGTCGACGTCGCGCCTCGCAACGCGCTCGACCGCTACTTCGGCATCACCCGCCGCGGTTCCACCGTCGGACGCGAGATCCGCGGCGGCATCGTGACCTTCGTCACGATGGCCTACATCGTGATCCTCAACCCGCTGATCCTCGGCGGCACCAAGGACGTGGCGCACCACGCGCTGCAGGCCGCGCAGATCGGCGCGGCGACCGGCCTCACCGCCGGCGTCATGACGATCCTGTTCGGGCTCATCGCGCGGCTGCCGTTCGCGCTCGCCGCGGGCCTGGGCATCAACTCGTTCCTGGCAGTGTCGGTCGTCGGCCAGGTGACCTGGCCGGAGGCGATGGGCCTCGTCGTGATCAACGGCATCCTGATCGTGCTGTTCGGCGCGACGGGCATCCGGACCGCGATCTTCCATGCCGTGCCGCAGCCGTTGAAGGCCGCGATCACGGTCGGCATCGGCCTGTTCATCGCGTTCATCGGCTTCGTGGACTCGGGCTTCGTGAACCGCACCCAGGGCGGCCCGCCCGTGCAGCTGGGCGACGGCGGCTCCATCACGTCCGTGCCGACGCTGATCTTCCTGCTCGGCGTGGTGGTCATCGGCATCCTGGTGGCGCGCAAGGTCCCGGGCGGGATCCTGATCGGGATCGTCGCGACCACGATCGTGGCGCTCATCACGCAGGCGGTGCTGCAGCTGGGTCCCTCGTTCAAGGATCCGAACGGCTGGCACATGACGATCCCGCAGCTGCCCAGCTCGTGGGTGACCATCCCGGACTTCGGCCTGGTCGGCCACTTCGACCTCTTCGGCGCCTTCGGCCGGATCGGTGCGCTGTCGGCGACGATGCTCGTCTTCACCCTGGTGTTCTCGAACTTCTTCGACGCGATGGGCACGATGACCGGCCTGGCCAAGAACGCGGGCCTCGCGTACAAGGACGGCACGTTCCCGCGCCTGCGCTCCGCCTTCGTGGTCGAGGGCTTCGGCGCCGTCGCGGGAGGCGTCACCTCCACCTCGTCGAACACCGTCTACGTCGACAGCGCCTCCGGCATCGGCGAGGGCGCCCGCACGGGCCTCGCCTCGCTCGTGGTGGGCGCGCTGTTCCTGCTGTCGATGTTCGTGACGCCGTTGACCCTCGTGGTGCCGATCGAGGTCGGCTCGGCGGCGCTGGTCGTGGTCGGCGCGATGATGATGGCGCAGATCCGCGAGATCACCTTCGACAAGTTCGCGGTCGCGCTGCCGGCGTTCCTGACGATCGTGACGATGCCGCTGACCTACTCGATCGCGAACGGCATCGGGGTCGGCTTCATCTCCTGGGCGCTCATCAACGCGCTGTCCGGACGGGCGCGCAAGGTGCACTGGCTGATGTGGGTGGTCGCCGCCGGCTTCGCGCTGTACTTCGTGCGCGGCCCGGTGGAGCACCTGCTCGCCCACTGATCCGGTCGGCCGTGGTGGCGGCCGACCCGCGAGCCGGGTTCGTCGGGAACCCGCTCGCCGTGACGCCCCGGATCCGCTTCGCGCGGGTCCGGGGCTTCGCGGCGCCTCGGACTGGTGGCGGCGGACAGCGGATCAGGCGTCGCGCCGCGGCTCTCGGGTGACGCCAGGGGCTAGGGTCGAGGGCTATGGCCATCGGAGCGACGATCCACACGTTCGAAGTGCAGCTGGCGGATGTGGACCGCAGCGTCTACGAGGGCATCACCCTCCGCGTGGCCCGGCACCCGTCCGAGACCGACGCGTACATGCTGACGCGCGTGCTGGCCTACTGCCTCGAGTTCGAGGAGGGGATCGCCTTCGGCGGCACGGTCTCGTCCACCGAGGAGCCCGCCGTCGTCGTGCGCGACCTCACCGGCCGGCTGACCGCGTGGATCGAGGTGGGAGCCCCGGACGCCGCGCGACTGCACACCGGCAGCATGCAGTCCGCCCGCACCGTCGTCTACACGCATCGGGACCCCGCGAAGGTGGCCGCCCTCTGGGAGGGCAAGCGGATCCACCGCGGCTCGGACGTCGTGCTGTACTCCTTCGATCCCGGTTTCATCGACGCGGCCGCGGCGAAGCTCGAGCGTCGCAACGCGATGACCGTCTCGATCACCGAACGACGCCTCTACCTCGAGCTGAACGGCGCCACATGGGACTCCGCGATCCACGAGGCGCGGGCCCAGTGACCCCGCGTCCCCCAAGCGGCGTCACGCGATGCCGACGGGCGGCTCCAGCTCGGCGCCCTGGCCCTGGATGAGGTCTTCCTTGAACGACTGCCGGATCGTGGACTCCTCCTGGCCGGTGCGGGTGACCCAGTAGTACAGGGCGAGCGAGAACACGGCGACCACCAGTGCATCGAGGCCGTTGCCCAGCACACCCAGCCCGCCGCCGTAGTTGCCGAGCCAGGCGATCAGCACGTTGCCGGCCATCCACACCCAGATCCAGAGCGCCGACGACCAGCGGGGCTGCGCGGCGACCGGGTTCTTGACGACGTTCGCGATGATGTAGATGACCTGGCCGAACAGCAGGCCGACCGCCAGCATCCAGGTGACGTGGAATCCGCCCCAGTAGACGATCAGGTTGGCGAAGATGAACCCGACCGGCAGGAGCACCGCGGGGACGGGCATTCGGTACGGATGGTCGCGGGTCGTATCCTTCCTGTACAGCGTGCCGAGAGCGATCGGCGCGAATCCGTACATGATCGCGGTGGCGCCGGTGATGGCGTTCACGAGCGTCTGCCAGCTCGGCGCCGGCAGCAGGAAGAGCACGCCGAACACCGTCGCGACGAGGATCGACCAGACGGGAACCCCGCGCTTGTTCACGGTGGTCAGCGCCTTCGGCAGACCGAGCGCATAGGAGATGCGCGCTGTGGTGCCGACGTAGATCAGGCCCGTGCCACCGGGGGAGATGATCGCATCGAGGATGAGGATCACCGCCAGCCAGCCCACGCCGAGAGAGATCGCCAGCGTGTAATACGGGCCGTAGTCGCCCTTGCCGATCGGGTTCGCCCATCCGTTCGCGAGCAGCTTCGCCGGGTCGAGGGCACCGACGAACGCGATCTCGAGCCCGATGTAGACGAGGGACCCGATGATCATCGCGAGGATGATGGCCTTCGCGACGTGCTTCCGCGGGTTGACCGACTCGCCGGCCATCTGCGTGGCCTGCTCGAAGCCCTGCAGTGCGAAGACCACACCGGCGGGGAGGGCGGCGAAGACGCCGTGCCAGCCGAACGGCATGAATCCTCCGTGGGCGGTGAAGTTGCCCGGGTGGAAGTCCAGGAGCAGCAGGACGACGATCGTGAGCACGGGTACGAAGATCTTCCACAGCACGATGCCGGTGTTGCTGTCGGAGAGCAGTCGGGCTCCGCCGAGGTTGATGAACGCGAACAGCGCCATCGCCAGCACGCCGATGATGATGCCGTTGAGCGTCAGAGTGCCGTCCTGGTTGATCAGTGGGAAGGTCTTGCTCACGTCGCCGATGGAATTGACGTAGCTGAGCGACGCCTCGACCTCGAGTGGGGCGATGGCGACCGCCTGCAGATAGGTGGTCCAGCCCGCGCTGAAGCCCGCGAACCCGCCGAACGCGTAGAACGGATAACGGGACGTTCCGCCCGCCACCGGGTAGGCGGCGCCGAGATCGGCGTGGATCAGCGCGAGCACCATCAGCATCACCGCCGAGAGGACCCAGGAGATGAGCGAGCCGCCGCCGCCGGCGATCGACGCCGCGGTGAGCGCCCCCAGCAGCCAGCCGGACCCGATGATGGATCCGAGCGAGACGAAGCTGAGGCCCCAGAACCCGACAGTGCGGCGCAGGGTGGTGAGTTGTGCGGCAGTCGAAGTTGATTCAGCGGTATCGGACATCTTGGGCCCCCTTCATTGCGGGCACGTCCACAGAGGAATCCTGTGGCGATCGGGCACAGAGAACGCTATTCCTGGACGTAGGCCGAATGCCCGGCGTCCAGCAAGGACCTATGAAGTCGGTAACCGATTCATCAGTTCGATGACGCGCCGGCCCTTGCGCCGGGTCGCCAGGTGTGTGTCGCGTGGCCGCTATCCGCTGACGGCAGCCTGGTCGATGAGCTGCAGGATCCGCGCCGCGACGCTCACCGCGATCACGGCGGGCTGCTTGCCGCTGACCTCGGGGATGCCGATCGGCGTCGTCACGCGGGCGAGGTCGGCGTCGGTCTGGCCGAGCTCGTGCAGCTTCTTCCGGAACCGCGCCCACTTCGAGGCGGATCCGATCAGGCCGATGGATCCGATCCCCGCGGTGCGCAGCGCCTGATCGACGATCGCGAGGTCCTCGACGTGGTCGTGCGTCATGACCAGCACGTGCGCCCCGGGGCTGAGCTCGGCGAGCGCGGTCTCCGGCGCCGGCGCGTGCACGACCCGCACGCGGGCGAGGGCGTCGCCGAGCGGGCCGCTCTCGCCGGGGACGCCGATGCGTGCCGGGTCCAGCATCTCGGCGCGCGAGTCGACGAGCGTCAGCTCCAGCTCGTGCCGGGCGAGGATGCGCGCGAGCTCGAGCCCGACGTGGCCGAGCCCGAACACGGCGACGGCCGGGGTGACCCGGATCGGCTCCAGCAGCATCGTGACCTCTCCTCCGCAGCATTGCACGCCGTATTCGGTGACGGCCTTGTCGCTGAGCGTGAGCGCCAGCAGCTCGGGCTCAGCGGATCCGTCGGCCAGCATCCGGCGGGCGTGCTCGATCGCGGTCTGCTCGAGGTTGCCGCCGCCGACCGTGCCGTGCACCGCGCCGGGGGCGACCACCATCTTCGCGCCGCCGTTGCGCGGTGCGTGGCCGCGCACGGTCGCCAGGGTCACGATCACGGCGGGGATCCGCCGCGACCGCAGATCCTGCAGCGCGTCCAGCCAGTCCATGTCGCTCCTCGATGGCGGTGCGGTGAGTGCGAGGTCCCTTCGACGGGCTCAGGGACCGGTGTGCGGTGAGTGCGAGGTCCCTTCGACGGGCTCAGGGACCGGTGTGCGGTGAGTGCGGGGTCCCTTCGACAGGCTCAGGGACCGGTGTGCGGTGAGTGCGGGGTCCCTTCGACGGGCTCAGGGACCGGCGATCAGTCCGCGGTGACCGCCGCCAGCGCGTGCGCGCTCGCTCCGGCCATAGCCGGAGCGGGGGCAGTCGCCTCCTGCGCCGCGCGGACGGCCCAGAACACGGCCTCGGGCGTCGCGGGGGAGGCCAGCTCGACGGAGTGCCCCGCCGGACCGAACGCCGCGACCGCATCGCGGATCGCCTCACGGGCGCTGAACGCGAGCATGAACGGCGGCTCGCCCACGGCCTTGGATCCGTAGACGGCGCCCTCCTCGCGGGCGTTCTCGAACAGGCGCACGTGGAACTCCTCGGGCATCTCGGAGAAGCTCGGCAGCTTGTACGTCGAGGCGGACTGGGTCTGCAGGCGGCCGCGGTGCGGACCGTCCGACTCGTCCCAGCGCAGCTCCTCCAGGGTCAGCCAGCCCATGCCCTGCACGTACGCGCCCTCGATCTGGCCGATGTCGAGCATCGGCGAGAGCGAGTCGCCCACGTCGTGCACGATGTCCACCCGGCGCACCCGGTAGGCGCCGGTGAACTCGTCCACCTCGACCTCGGTGGCCGCGGCGCCGTACGCGAAGTACTTGAACGGGGAACCCTGCATGATCTCCGGGTTCCAGTGCAGTCCCTCGGTGCGGTAGTAGCCCGCTGCGAACAGCTGCACGCGCTGGAAGTACGCGGCCTTGACGACCTCGCCCCAGGAGACGCGGTTCACCGGTGCTCCCAGCGCGGTCGCGTAGCCGCCGCCGAAGCGCACGTCGCGCTCGTCGACGCCGAGCAGCCGGGCGGCCACCTTCGCGAGCCGGTCGCGGATCTGCTCGCACGCGTTCTTGACCGCGCCGCCGTTGAGGTCGGCGCCCGAGGACGCGGCGGTGGCGGACGTGTTCGGCACCTTGTCGGTGCGGGTCGGCGCAAGGCGCACCTGGCGCAGTTCCACGCCGAGCGCGGTCGCGGCGACCTGCAGCATCTTCGTGTGCAGGCCCTGGCCCATCTCGGTGCCGCCGTGGTTGACGAGGATCGAGCCGTCCTTGTAGACGTGCACGAGGGCGCCGGCCTGGTTGAACGCCGCGAAGTTGAACGAGATGCCGAACTTGATCGGCGTCATCGACAGGGCGCGCTTGGTGTGCGGGCTGGCGGCGTTGAACGCGCGGATCTCCTCGCGACGTGCGGCCACCTCTGCCTCGTCGCTGAGCTGGCCCCAGATCGTCTCCAGCCGGTCGGCGTCCTTTACGAGCTGGCCGTAGGGCGTGGTCTGGCCGGGCTGGTAGAAGTTGCGCCGGCGCAGGTCGAGCGGGTCGATCCCGAGCTGCGGTGCCACCCGGCCCAGGATGTCCTCGATGAGGAACACGCCCTGCGGGCCGCCGAAGCCGCGGTACGCGGTGTTCGACTGCTTGTTCGTCTTCGTGATCTGCCCGTAGGCGTGCACGTTCGGGATCCAGTACGAGTTGTCCAGGTGGCAGAGCGCCCGGCCGAGCACCGGCTCGGACAGGTCGATCGACCAGCCGCCGTCGCAGGTCAGCGTCGCGTCCAGCGCCTGCAGCAGCCCGCCGTCGTCGAAGCCGACCTTCCACGCGATGTGGAAGGGGTGCCGCTTGCCGGTCATCGTGATGTCCTGGGTGCGGTTCAGGCGCAGCCGCACCGGGCGACCGGTGAGCTTGGCGCCGAGGGCCGCGATCGCCGCGAAACCGTGCGGCTGCATCTCCTTGCCGCCGAAGCCGCCGCCCATGCGCAGGCACTGCACTGTCACCTCGTTCGCGGGGATCCCGAGCACATGCGAGACGAGATCCTGCGTCTCCGTGGGGTGCTGCGTCGAGCACTGGATGAAGTACTGGCCCTCCGAGTCGCGGAGCGCGAACGAGGCGTGCGTCTCGAGGTAGAAGTGCTCCTGGCCGCCGAACTCGGTGACGCCTTCGAAGACGTGCGCGGATGCGGCGAGGCCGGCCGCGGCGTCCCCGCGCTCGACCGTGCGCGGGGTGCCCTGGAAGGACTGCGCCTCCAGCGCGTCCTGCACCGTGATCAAAGCGGGCAGCGGCTCGTACTCGACCGTCACGCGCTCGGCGCCGAGGCGTGCGGCCTCCTGCGTCTCGCCGAGCACCCAGACCAGGGCGTGGCCGTAGAACATGGCCTCGCTCGGGAACAGCGGCTCGTCGTTGCGGATGCCGGCGTCGTTCAGGCCGGGCACGTCCTCGGCGGTCAGCACCCGGACGACGCCGGGCACCTCGTAGGCGCCGGACACGTCGATCGTGACCTTCGCATGCGCGTTCGTGGACTGCACGGGCCACGCGGTCAGCACGCCCGCGGTCTGCTCCGCGATGTCGTCGGTGTACATCGCCGCACCCGTGACGTGCAGGGCGGCGCTCTCGTGCGCGGCCCTCAGGCCGACGACGGGGTTCTCCGGGCGGTCGGCGAGAGTGCTCATGCCGACACCTCCTTCGACTCAAGAGTGGTCTGGCTGTAGAGCTTGAGCAGCGCGGTGTTGAGCATGAGCGAGCGGTACTCGCTGCTCGCGCGGTGGTCGGACATCGGGGTGCCCTCGCCGCGCAGGATCTCGGCGGCCGCCTTCACCGTGGCGATGTTCCACGGCTTGCCGACGAGCGCCTCCTCGGTCGCGCGGGCGCGCAGCGGGGTGGCGGCGACGCCGCCGAGGCCGATGGTCGCGCCGGTCACCACGCCCGCGTCGATGTCGAGCGCGAACGCGACGGCGACGCTGGAGATGTCGTCGAAGCGGCGTTTGGCGATCTTGTGGAAGGCGGTGGTGGTCGCGAGCGGCAGCGGGATCCGGATCGCCTTGATCAGCTCGTCGGGACGCTTGACGGTCTGCCGGTAGCCGGTGAAGTACTCCGCCAGCTCGACCTCGCGTTCGCCGTCGACCGACGCGAGAACGACGCTCGCCCGCAGGGCGAGCAGGGCCGGCGGGGTGTCGCCGATCGGCGAACCGGTGCCGAGGTTGCCGCCGATGGTGGCGCGGTTGCGGATCAGGCGAGAGGCGAACTGCGGGAGCAGCTGCGCGAGCAGGGGGATCCGCCCGTCCAGGCGCTTCTCCACCTCGCTCAGGGGCAGCGCGGCGCCGATCTCGACGCAGCCCCCCGCGCCGGAGTCGAGGTCTTCGGCGATCGTCAGGGTGCGCAGCTCCGGCAGCTGCTCGATCGCGACGACGAGCGGCGCGCGGCGACCGCGGATGTTCACCTCGACGCCCCAGTCGGTGGATCCGGCGACGAGCAGCGCGTCCTTCTCGTCGTGCAGGATCCGCAGGGCCTCGTCCAGCGTCGACGGGCGGACGAACCGTGCCCCGCCGACCTCGGCGTCGGTCGCGACGGGGGCGGGCGCGGGCTGCCCGAGCCGCTGCTGCAGCGGGTCGCCGGCCTCGGGGGAGCCCAGCGTGTAGGCGGCGTCGCGGATGGGCCGGTAGCCGGTGCAGCGGCAGAGGTTGCCGCTCAGCGCGTGCAGGTCGAAGCCGTTCGGGCCATGCTCCGGGTCGTGGACCGGGCAGGAATCGGTCGCCGCGCCGGTCGTCGCGCCCGAGTCTTCGAGAGCCTCCGCGGCCGGCGCGCGGTCGGCCCGGTAGTACTCGCCGGCCATGCTGCAGGCGAAGCCGGGGGTGCAGTAGCCGCACTGCGACCCGCCGGCCTCGGCGAGCTTCGCCTGCACCGGATGCAGGTCGTCGACGGAGCCGAGGCCCTCGGCGGTCACGACCTCCTGGCCGTCCAGCGCGTACACCGGCACCAGGCACGCGTTGACCGGGGTCCAGGCGGTGCCGCCATCCGTGGTCGGCGTCGCCAGCAGCATCGCGCAGGCGCCGCACTCGCCCTCCGCGCAGCCCTCTTTGCTGCCGGAGAGACCGGTGTCGCGGAGCCAGTCGAGGGCGGTGGCGTGCGCGGGCGTTCCCGCGAGGTCACGGCGCTGGCCGTTGACGGTGACGGCGATGTCTGTCATGGGAGTCTCCTCGGAGCCGGCGACACACCCGATCGTCGTCCTAAGGCGATCGTGCCGCGTGGGCGATGTCAGGACAAGGGGTACGCGGGGATTGCGGCGGCCGTGGAACGGGCCGCGGAGCGGGAGGCCGGGAACGGGCGCAGGAACCCGGGGCGCGACGCGCCCGGGACGCGACCGCCGGCGGCAGCGGTCTGCGGATCGAACATGAGCACCTCCCGGTCGAGGCGCCTTCGGAAAGGCGCCTGTGAGAGGCGATGCGCAGAGGTCGCGAGCGGGTCGGAACCCGGGTCTGATCCCCGGCGACATCGCCGTGGTTGCCCGGTAGATGGTTCACAGTCGTAACCCGCCTAGGCCTGGATCCCAGGGTATCGCGGGGCGGTGCCGTCCGCAAGGACTTTTTCGCTTTGCGGGCTTCGGCAACCGCACAGCGGAAACCAGCCGCGTATGTCAGTGCGCGTTGGCGGCCGTCGAGATCTCCTCGGCGATCCCCTGCATGACGGGAATCGCGCGATCCGCGAAACCTTCGTCCACCCGCGCCATCGGGACCGACACCGAGATGGCCGTCAGCGCAGGCATCCTCGGGACGAGCGTGGCGTAGCAGCGCACTCCGACCTCGTGCTCCCCGTCGTCGATCGCGTACCCGCGCTCGCGCGTGAGCGCCAGATCCTCGAGCAGCGCGTCGATCGAGACGATCGACTTCGGCGTCGAGGAGGGCAGCCCGGTGCGTGCGGCGATCGCGCGCACCTGGTCGTCCGAGAGTTGCGCCAGGATCGCCTTGCCCACGCCGGTGGAGTGCAGGTGCGCGCGGCCGCCGACCTCGGTGAACATGCGCATGGCGTGCGGCGAGGGCGCCTGCGAGACGTAGACCACCCGGTCGTCGTCGAGGGTCGCCAGATTGGCCGTCTCGCCGAGCGTGCTCACCAGCGACTTCAGCTGGGGCATCGCGATCGCGCCGAATTGCCGGTTCGCGATCTCGCCGAGGCGGACGAGGCGCGGACCCAGGGCGTAGCTGCGATCGGACAGCTGGCGCAGGTAGCCGCACTCGATCAGCGTCTGCAGCAGCCGGTGCGTGGTCGTGAGCGGGAGGCCGGCCATCGGCGAGATCTGGCTGATGGTCAGGTAGCCCCCGGCTCCCGCGATGAGCTCGAGCAGATCGAAGACGCGCGTCACCGACTTCACGGTGGTGGGTGCCTTGGCGGCCATGGCGGAACCTTTCGCGCTCTGGAGGCATGCATCCGCATAGCGGAAAGACTTGCCAGGAGCAGGATATCCCAGCGGGCGGCTCGGATCGAGGTCTCCGCTGTGCGGATCAATGCGTCAGGCGCTGAGCGTGATGCCCCACTGCACAGTCCAGCGCTCGCCCGGCTCCAGGCGGCGCAGGCCGCGGCCGGAGTTGAACGCCTCGGCGGGCGCGGTCATCGGCTCGAGGGCGACGACGAGGTCCTGCCCGGGGAAACGGGTGTTCGTGTAGGCCTGGAGGTAGTCCATGCCCTCGCCCTGCCAGAGTGTCGCGACGCGGCCGTCCGGGGCGGTGAGCGTGCTGCGCACCAGGCCGTCGTCATCGCGATGCAGGTTCGCGAAGCCGGTGTCGAGCTGCAGGTCGGCGAGGCGGCGCGGAGCGCGCAGGTCCGTGCCTTCGGACACCGGCGACTCTCCCACCGGCAGCATCCGGTCGTCGGTCTCGAAGTACGTCTCGGCGGGGATCCGCAGCCGCAGCTCGCGCGGATCCGTGCCGCCGATCGTGACGTAGGGGTGCGCGCCGATCGCGACCGGGGCGGCGGAGGAGGCGCGGTTGACGATCGTGTGCTCGGTCGTGATCCCCTCGGCGCCGAGCGTGTAGCGCACGGAGGTCTCGAGCAGGTAGGGGTAGCCCGTCTGCGGCACCACGTCCGCACGCAGCAGCACCGTGTCGTCGGCCTGATCCGCGATCTCGTACGCCGTGTAGCGGAGCAGGCCGTGGCTGGCGTTGTGCAGCTTCGGCTCCGTGATCGCCAGGGCGCGGGTCTCGTCGCCGTCGATCCAGATGCCGTCGCGGACCCGGTTCGGCCACGGCACGAGCACCACGCCGGCGCAGGCGGGCGCCGGTTGATCCTCGGGGTAGGGCGGGACGACCGTCGTGCCGTCGACGACGAGGTGCCGCAGGGACGCTCCGACCTGGGAGAGCTGCGCGCGGACGCCTCCGGAGGCGAGGTGGATCTGGACGCCGGTCGGAGTGCTCATGCCGCCATCGTAGAGCGGCGGCGGTGCCGGCGGAGGCGGGATCCGGCCGGGGCCGGTTCCCAGGCGGCTGCGGTAGCATGGGAAGGTCGGCTTCGGGCAACCGCAGCTCCACGGGATCCCCGTCGAGCGCGGATGTGTGCGAACGTGTGAGCCCAGGGGCCGATGGTGAGCCGGCGGATCGATCGCCGGGCGCTTATCCATCACATGAATGGCCCCCGGCCGAAGACTGCCCGGGTATGTCCGCGCCCCACGAGGGCGACGGGCGCTGTTCTCGTGCGAGAACCAGACAAGGACACACCCATGCCCAAGAACCACAAGCCCAAGGGCGGACGTCCCTCGGCCAACTTCGAGCCGCGCTACGCCAAGAAGACGTCGTTCCACGACCGGCACAATCAGGGCCGCCCGGCCCGCGACGGCGACTCCGGCCGCACCGGCGGCGAGCGCACGGACCGCTTCGCGCGCACCGACCGCCCGGCGGCGGCGAGCCGGTATGCGGGCGCCGACCGCGGCACGCGGTACGACCGCGACGCGCGGCCCTCCCGTGACGACCGCGACGCGCGGCCGGTCCGTGACGACCGCCGGGTGGACACCCGCCCGGGCAGCCGCTCGCCGAACCATCGCGGCTTCCGCCCCGAGTCCGCTGCCGGTGGACCCAAGCAGCGCTGGTCGGCGCAGGAGCGCGCGGGCCGTGACGAGGCCCGCTCCATCCGCAACCGCGCCGAATCGGGCCGCGTGGACGCCCCGCATCGCCGGGACGACCGCCCGCGGTTCGACCGTGACGCGCGCACTGAGCGTCCGCGGTTCGACCGTGACGCGCGCACTGAGCGTCCGCGGTTCGACCGTGACGCGCGCACGGACCGTCCGCGTTTCGATCGGGACGACCGTCCGCGTCGTGATGACCGCACCGACCGTCCGCGTCGTGATGACCGCACGGAGCGCCCGCAGTTCGACCGGGACGCCCGGACCGAGCGTCCGCGGTTCGATCGGGATGATCGTCCGCGTCGTGATGACCGGACTGAGCGTCCGCGGTTCGACCGGGACGCCCGGACCGAGCGTCCGCGGTTCGACCGGGACGCCCGCACGGAGCGTCCGCGGTTCGACCGCGATGCGCGCACCGACCGCCCCCGTCGCTCCGACGGACCGAACCGCAGCGACTGGAACCGCACCGCGGATCGTGCACCCAAGCATGAGCCGATCGAGGACGTCGTGCACGAGCGCCTCGTGGCGCAGACCGTCGAGGCGGCGGAGGTCGCTGATGTGACGTTCGGCGACCTCGGCCTCGGATCCAACATCGTCGAGATCCTGACCCGCATGGGCGCGGAGCGACCCTTCCCGATCCAGGCCGCGTCGATCCCCGCGGTCCTCGAGGGCCGCGACGTGCTCGCCCGCGGCCGCACCGGATCCGGCAAGACCATCGCGTTCGGCGCTCCGCTCGTGGAGAGCATCCTGACCTCGCAGAAGGGCAAGAAGCGCGAGTTCGGTCGCACTCCCCGCGCGATCGTCCTCGCACCGACCCGCGAACTCGCGCTGCAGATCGACCGCACGATCCAGCCGATCGCGCGCAGCGTCGGCCTGTTCACCACCCAGATCTACGGCGGCGTCCCGCAGGCGCGCCAGGTCGGCGCGCTGAAGAAGGGCGTCGACATCGTGATCGGCACGCCCGGCCGCATCGAAGACCTGATCAACCAGGGCAAGCTCGACCTCTCCGACGTGCGGATCGCCGTGCTCGACGAGGCCGACCACATGTGCGAGCTCGGGTTCGTCGAGCCGGTGCAGCGGATCCTCCGGGCGACCGGCGAGGGCAGCCAGAAGCTGCTGTTCTCCGCGACGCTCGACCGCGAGGTCGCCGCGCTCGTCGACGAGTTCCTGGTCGACCCGGCCGTCTTCGAGGTCGCCGGCGAGACGCAGGATTCTGGCACGATCGAGCACCGTGTGCTCGTGATCGAGCACCGCGACAAGGCCGAGATCCTCACCTCGCTCGTGGACCGCGACGGGCGCACCCTTGTGTTCTCGCGCACCCGCGCCTACGCGGAGCAGCTCGCCGAGGCGTTCGAGGACGCAGGGATCCCCGCGGTCTCGCTGCACGGCGACCTGAACCAGGCGAAGCGCACGCGCAACCTGCAGAAGCTGACCTCGGGCCGGGTGAACGTGCTCGTCGCGACCGACGTCGCCGCGCGCGGCATCCACGTCGACGACATCGACCTGGTCGTGCAGGCCGACGCCCCGGACGAGTACAAGACGTACCTGCACCGCTCCGGCCGCACCGGTCGCGCGGGCAACGCGGGCCGCGTGGTCACGCTGATCACCCGCCCCCGCGGGCGCCGCATGACGGAGCTGCTGAACCGTGCCGAGATCGACGCCCCCTTCGAGGAGGCACGCCTCGGCGACGACATCCTCGAGGAGATCGCCGGTCGCGTGCCGACCGCGGCCGACCTCACCTCCTGAGCCGGGGCTCGCCGACGGGCGAGCACTCCCGGACAGGCCGAAGGGCCGGAGGGCGCGGGATCCTGTGACAGATCCTGTCGTCCTCCGGCCCTTCGCCGTCCGCGGCGCGATCCGCCGAGCCGGAGCGCCCGCCGCGTCCGGTCAGAGCGCGAGGGCCCAGTCGTTGCTGAGGATCTCCGTGCCGCGGAACGCGAACGGCCTCGTGCGGCGCAGCGAGAAGCCGGCGCGACGGCAGAGCGCGTTCGACGGGGCGTTGTCGACGGCCGGGTAGGCGTGGATCTCGGCATGCCGGCCGTCCGCGCGCACGATCTCGATCAGCGCCTCGAGTGCGCTGCCGGCATATCCCCGCCCTTGGAACTCCGGGAGGACGCTCCATCCGGTCTCCCAGACCACCGCGTCCGCGTCCTCGTCGTTCTCCCAGTAGCCGATCGACCCGACCGCTACGCCGTCCGCGCAGATGACGAGCATTCGGCCGGGGAGGTCCGTGCGGAGATAGCGCCGATGGCGCTTCTCGAGCTCCTCCTCGGTCTCGGGGCCGACGAGATGCGCGGTCATCTCGGGCGAATTGAACCGGTCCAGCAGAGGCCGGTCATCGTCGTGCCACGGGCGCAGTGTCACCATCCGGCCACGATACGGAGGACCACGGACACCGGCCCGCGGTGCAGACCCGGGCTCTATGCGCAGACCGGGACTCTATGGTGAGAGGCCGCTGAGGCCGAACCTGAGAATCGGGTAGAAAATTCTGCCGTATCCGTCGGATACTCGGAGGTCTCCCAGACTCAGTGATGCAGGATCGTTACCTTGTACGCCCGACCCGAGGGCGGACCTGCCGCTACCCGAGCGGTGCGAAGACTCCAAGGATCGTTACTCGTCATGTCAAGAAACCCGTTCTTCCGCTCTTCCCGCAGCAAGACCATCACTCTGGTCGGCGCCGCAGCCCTTCTCGGCGTCATCGTCGTGGGAGGCGCCGCTGTCGTCGCGCCGTCCGTCGCCGCCGCGGCTCCCGCGCAGGCCCAGATCGACGACGTCACCGCCTACAACCAGCGGGCGCAGGTGCGCGCCGCCCTCGACACCGCCACCACCGCGCTGACCGACGCCGCGGCCGTGAACGCCGATGTGAAGGCCTCCGGCCTCGACCTCGGCCAGGTCAGGAAGGTCGTGGACGCGACCGGACTGCACTCGGCGCACGATGTGCTCTCCGACGTCGCCTCGGACAAGGGCGCCGCGCACACCGCTCTCGCCGTGGCCGTGGCCGACTACTCCGAGAAGGTGGAGTCGCAGGTCGCCGAGGTGCGCACCAACCTGAACAACGCCATCGCGCAGAAGAAGGCCGCGGACGCCGCTGCCGCTGCCGCCGCCGCGCAGGCCGCCGCAGCCCAGGCTGCCGCTCAGGCCGCTGCCGAGGCGCAGGCCGCGGCGAACACCCCCGACGGCGCCCGCGCCGCCGCGCAGCAGATCATGGCCAGCCAGTACGGCTGGGGCGATGACCAGTTCCAGTGCTTGGACTCGCTGTGGAACAAGGAGTCCGGCTGGAACTACCAGGCCTACAACCCGTCCGGCGCCACCGGCATCCCGCAGGCGCTCCCCGGCGACAAGATGGCGTCGATCGCCGACGACTGGGAGACGAACGCCACCACCCAGATCAAGTGGGGCCTCGGCTACATCTCCAGCGTCTACGGCACCCCGTGCTCGGCGTGGGGTCACTCGCAGGCCACGAACTGGTACTGAGCCGCGTCGTACGCTCCTTCACGACGTCGAGTCCGTTCGGCCTCGGCTGACGCACAGAAACGCGGTCTCTCCGGAGGCCGCGTTTCTGTGCATCAGGCCGAGACGCCGGCAGGCTGGATCGTGGGCATCAGAAGAGCGTCGGCGCCGGCGCGGGCGCCCTCGGCGATCCGATCCGCGAGGGCGAAGGGGTCTCCTGGGCCGGTTGCTGGAACAGCCACAGCGGCTGCGGGTTCGCGGGCTCCGGTTCCGAGAAGGACCGCCGTCGCGGCGGGCTGTCGTCGGCCTGACGCGCCTCCAGACCGTGCATGCGGATCAGCGGCTTGACCCGTCGACCGAGCCACTTCCGGTAGTCCGTCGGCGCCTCGACGGCGGAACCCGGATAGAGCTCGCGGTATGACGAGAGCAGATCGGGACGGTGCTGGGACAGCCACTGCAGGAACCACGGCTTCACCCCCGCCCGCAGGTGCAGCGCACCGTAGACGACGTGATCCGCACCGGCCTCCTTGATCCGTCGCAGCGCGCTGTCGATCGCCCCCACCGAATCCGTCAGGTGGGGCAGGATCGGCATCAGGAACACGCCGACTCGGAAGCCGGCGTCACTGAGCGCACGCACCGTGTCGAGCCGGGCCTGCGTGCTCGGGGCGCCGGGCTCGATCGCCTCCCGCAGCGTCTCGTCGAACATCGCGATCGACAGCTGGACGTCCACGGGCACCCGGTTGGCCGCCTCCACCAGCAGCGGGATGTCGCGGCGGATCAGCGTCCCTTTGGTGAGCACCGAGAACGGCGTGCCGGACTCCGCGAGCGCGCCGACGATCCCCGGCATCAGCCGGTACCGCCCCTCCGCGCGCTGATACGGATCCGTGTTGGTGCCGAGCGCGACGGTCTCGTGCTTCCAGGATCCGCGCCGCAACTCCTTCTCCAGCGTCTCGACGACGTTCACCTTGACCACGATCTGTGAGTCGAAATCGCGCCCCGCGTCCAGATCCAGGTAGGTGTGCGTGCCCCGGGCGAAGCAGTTGTGGCTGATGACGCCGTTCGCGATGAAGTCGCCGGTCCCGGTTGTGATGTCGAGAAGCTCCCTCTCGCCATCCAGCGCGTCGATGGACCGAACGCGAAGATCCGCGACGGTCTTCACAGCGGTTCCCTCGAGGTTGAGTTCCATCGCCGAAATGGCACCCGCTCCTAACCCCATCAGCCGGTTGTTCGTCGTCAGGTGCGGCCTCTGTCCCTCGTTCCCACCCGTCACGTGTCTCCAGCCGCGATCGGTGAGGAAACGGTGGTCTCCGCTGGCGACCAGGGATGTCCCGTCGGCCAGGGCGATCCGATAAGCCGGCTTCCGGGTGGACCACTTCGCTTGGATCCGAGTGCAGACATAGCGGCGGTACGCCCCGCGCTTCTCGGTTCCATAGATCTCGTCTCCGACCTCGAGGTCTCGCAGCGGTCGTTGACGGCCGTCGGCGCACAGAATCATCGTGTCGGGCGAGACGCAATAGACGCACGCGTGGCTGCAGCCGCGGTACGGGTTGATGGTCCAGGAGAACGGCATCTTGGACGGCCCGGGGACGTGGTTCAGCGCCGACTTCGCGAGCACCTCGTGGAACGTCATGCCGGCGAACTCCGGTGTCGTCACGGTCCGCAGGAAGCCGGTCCGGTTCTCCATGCCGGGCAGCGCCTCGGCGTCGGTCTCGTCGATCCTCTGTCCCTGCCACCTCATATCGTTATTCGAACATAATGACGATGGAAGGTCAAGATGGAATCGGTGAGATATTCGAATGTCGCGGACGCCCAGGTGCGGCGGCGAGAATGGATCCGTGGGATACCCGAGGCACCCGACGCGCGCTCGCGGCATGGATCAGCGCGTGGTGTTCCGACTCTTCGTGACGGTCGGCCTGGCCGTCGCGCTGATCGGCGCGCTCTGGGCGCTCGCGGACGGCTCGGCCTCGGCCGGTCCCCGGGGGGCATCCGCCGCGGCCGAGAGCGCGACGTCCGGAATCGTGATGCCGCCGTCGGCCAAGAGCCTCCCGCAGGTGCGGCTGAGCGGCGTGGTCGCGGCGAACCCGTGCGCGCAGCCCGCCGTGCAGACGGCGCTCGCGTCCGGCGGGGACGACGCGGTGATCTCGGCGTTCGGCGGCGGCGTGCCGTTCCGTGCGGCCGTGGCCGCCGGAAACGCGCCCTGCATCGACCTCGGAGACCCGAGGCGCGACTGGCTCGTGGTGAACAAGGCCAGGCCGCTGAACCCGCTGAACTTCGCGCCCGCGTCCCTGGCCGAGCCCGCGCTCGTCGTCGACGACACCGCCGGTCCCGTGCGCAGCGACGTGGCGCAGGCGCTCGACCGGCTCTCCGCGGCCGCCGACGCCGCCGGCGTCGGCCCGGTCGGTCTCGGCAGCGGCTATCGGTCCTACGACACCCAGGTGCAGACGTACTCCGGCCAGATCGCCACCTACGGCCAGGCGCAGGGCGACGCCCTCTCCGCCCGCCCCGGGCACAGCGAGCATCAGACCGGGATGGCGGCGGACGTGGTCTCCTGCGCCGACGGGTGCGGCGACATCGACTCGTTCGGCGCCTCCCCGGCCGGTGTCTGGGTGGCGGCGAACTCGTGGCAGTACGGATTCATCGTCCGCTATGTGGCGGGGCAGACGCCGGTCACCGGCTACGACCCCGAGCCGTGGCACCTGCGCTACATCGGGGTGCCGCTCGCGACCGCCTACCACGACGGCGGATTCAGCACGCTCGAGCAGTTCTTCGGTCTTCCCGCGGCCCCCGCGTACCCCGGCTGAACCCGTTCCGAACGCTCGGACGGACCCGGCTGGACCGATCCCACAAACGTGACACCGGGTGTCACGTCTCGTGGGATGCGTTCCCACAGTTGACGCCGTCAGGCCCGTCTTTCCGCGTAGGATCGCGAGTGCGAAGACGCACACACGATCTGGAGGAGCGCGCATGGAACGCGACATCTACGACGAGGACCACGAGGCCTTCCGGGATCTCGTCAGGGATTTCATCAAGCGCTACGTCACCAACGAGGCGATCGAGCGGTGGAACGCCGACGGCGAGATCGACCGGGCCACGATGCTCGCCGCGGGCGAGGCCGGGATCATCGGCCTGTCCGTGCCGGAGGAGTTCGGCGGCGCCGGCATGCTCCAGGACTACCGGTTCCGCACGGTCGTGATGGAGGAGATCATCGCGGCCGGCGCCGGGTCCCTCGCCGGAGCCTTCGGGATCCAGGATGACCTCGCGGTGCCCTATCTCGTGCACATGGGCACGCAGGAGCAGAAGGCGAAGTGGCTGCCGCGGATGGCCACGGGCGAGGTCATCGGCGCGCTCGCGATGTCGGAGCCGGGCGCGGGATCCGACCTGCGCGGCATCAAGACCACGGCCAAGAAGGTCGACGGCGGCTATCTCGTCAACGGTGCGAAGACGTTCATCTCCTCGGGCAAGACCGCCGACCTGGTCGTCACGTTCGTGAAGACAGGGGAGGGCAACCGCCCCGACGCGTTCAGTCTCGTGCTCATCGAGAACGGCATGGACGGCTTCGACCACGGCAAGAAGCTGCACAAGATGGGCTTCCAGGGTCACGACACCGCCGAGCTCAGCTTCACGGACGTCTTCGTCCCCGAGGAGAACCTCATCGGCGGCACCGAGGGCCAGGGCTTCGTCCAGCTCATGATGAACCTGCCGCTGGAGCGCTTGTCGATCGGCGTCGCCGGCGCGGCCGCGGCGCAGGCGGCCTTCGACTGGACCGTCGCCTACACGAAGGATCGCGAGGCGTTCGGCCAGCGGATCATCGACTTCCAGAACACCCGCTTCACGATCGCCGACATGGCGGCCACGGTCGACGCGCTCTGGGCGTACATCGACCGCGCGCTGCTGGCCTACAAGGACAGCAAGTTGTCCGCGGAGGAGGCGGCGAAGGTCAAGTTCTGGGCGACCGAGCGCGAGTGGGAGGTGCTCGACGCCGGTGTGCAACTGCACGGCGGCTACGGCTACATCACCGAATACCCGATCGCGCGCGCGTTCCTCGATGCCCGCGTCCACCGCATCTACGGCGGCACGAACGAGATCATGCGCGACATCGTGTCTCGGCAGATCGCCGGGAAGCGCTGACGCCTGCTGTCCGCCTGAGACTGTCGCAGAACGCCCCCGGATCCTCGGATCCGGGGGCGTTCCGGGTGTCTGGGACACGGCGGCGATGGATCGGTATTCAGTGTTGCTATGTACCGGTACTCAGTGTTACTTTCTACCAGTAGTCAACGTCACTGAGTAGATGAGGAGGCGATCGCGATGGCGAGTCAGATGACCGAGATGCTCAAGGGCACTCTCGAGGGCATCGTCCTGGCGATCCTGGCCGAGCGATCGGCGTACGGATACGAGATCACCACGCGCCTGCGGGAGGGAGGGTTCTCCGACCTCGCGGAGGGAACCGTCTACGCGCTGCTCGTGCGCATCGAGCAGCGCGGCCTCGTGGACGTCGAGAAGGTTCCGTCCGAGAAGGGTCCTCCGCGCAAGGTGTACTCGCTCAACGCGCGGGGACGGGATCAGCTCACCGACTTCTGGAGGACCTGGAGCTTCCTCGCAGAGCACATCGAACAGCTCCGCCACACCGACAGCAGCACGACCGACGCGAATGAAGGAGCCTGACATGGCCGCCAAGTGGATCGAAGCCCTCACCGGGTCCCTCGAGCAGAAGAAGCAGTACAAGCAGGACAAGGCCCGCATCGAGGCCCTTCCGGCCCCCTACGCGGAGGCTGCCCTGGCGATGCATCGCTACCTGATGTACGCCGGCGGCATCACCGACGGCGACACCATGGTCCGGATGTACGCCGACATGGCCGACCTCTGGGAGCGCGCCGCCGTCGACGGCACCCCGGTGCGCGACATCGTCGGCGACGACCCGGTCGACTTCGCCGAGACCTTCGCCAAGGCGTACGCCGGGCGCGAGTGGATCGACAAGGAGCGCACCCGGTTCACGCGGGCGATCGACGACGCCGCCGGGAAGGAGAACCGATCATGAGCACCGTCACTGCGCCCGCGATCCGCGTGGGCGGTATCACCAAGGCCTTCAAGGACCTGCAGGTCCTCCGCGGCGTCGACTTCGAGGTCGCGCGGGGCAGCATCTTCGCCCTGCTCGGCTCGAACGGCGCCGGCAAGACCACGCTCGTACGGATCCTGTCGACCCTGCTCAAGGCCGACGGCGGATCCGCCACCGTGCAGGGCTTCGACGTCGCCGCCGCACCGGACGACGTGCGCGAGGCGATCAGCCTCACCGGCCAGTTCGCGGCGGTCGACGAGGTGCTCACCGGTCGGGAGAACCTCGTGCTCGTCGCGTCGCTGCGTCACCTGAAGGATTCCGGCGCGATCGCGGACGACCTGCTCGCCCGGTTCTCGCTCACCGACGCCGGAGGGCGCCGCGCCGGCACCTACTCGGGCGGCATGCGTCGTCGGCTCGACATCGCGATGAGCCTGATCGGGGATCCACCGGTGATCTTCCTCGACGAGCCCACCACCGGCCTCGACCCCCAGGCGCGCATCGAGGTCTGGGACACCGTCAAGGAGCTGGCGAACAACGGCACCACCGTGCTGCTCACCACGCAGTACCTCGACGAGGCGGAGCACCTCGCCGACCGGATCGCGATCCTGCACGAGGGCGCCATCATCCAGAACGGCACGCTCGCCGAGCTCAAGCGGCTGCTGCCGCAGGCGACCGTCGAATACGTCGAGAAGCAGCCCAGCCTCGAGGAGGTCTTCCTCGCCCTGGTCGGCCCGTCCACCACCCCTGAGCCCGTCGAAGGCACCGGCGCCACGAAGGAGGCCATGAAATGACCAGTCACATCCTGCGCGACACCGGCACGCTCACCCGCCGCTCGCTCACGCACATCCTGCGCAGTCCCGACACGATCATCACCACCGCGGTGACCCCGATCGCGCTCCTGCTGCTCTTCGTCTACGTGCTCGGCGGCGCGATCCGCACCGGATCCGACCAGTCCTACATCGACTACATGCTGCCGGGCATCCTGCTCATCACGATCGCGTCCGGCATCGCGTACACCTCGTACCGGCTGTTCCTGGATCTGCAGGGCGGGATCTTCGAGCGGTTCCAGTCCATGCCGATCGCCCGCTCGAGCGTGCTGTGGGCGCACGTGCTCACGTCGCTCGTCGCGAACCTCGTGTCGGTGGCGATCGTCGTCGGTGTCGCGTTCGCGATGGGATTCCGCACGGGAGCCTCGGTCGGAGCCTGGCTCGCCGTGGCCGGGATCCTCGTGCTGTTCACCCTGTCCCTGACCTGGCTCGCCGTGATCGCGGGTCTGAGCGCGAAGACGGTGGACGGCGCGAGCGCATTCAGCTACCCGCTCATCTTCCTGCCGTTCATCAGCTCGGCGTTCGTGCCCACCTCGTCGATGCCGGGCCCGGTCGCCTGGTTCGCGGAGTACCAGCCCGTGACGTCGATCGTGAACACGATCCGTGCCCTGTTCGCCGGGCAGCCGGTGGGATCCAGCATCTGGATCGCCCTCGCCTGGATGGTCGGGATCCTCGTGGTCGCCTACGGCTTCGCGATCGCGGTCTACCGGAAGAGGATCAGCTGAGCAGATTCGCCGGCGCCGCGCTTCGACAGCCTCAGCAACCGGCGCGGTCCCTGAGCTCATCGAAAGGCGGAACCGGATCGAGCCGTCTCAGGCCGTGCCGCTAACGGTGGTCGTCTCGGTCGGGCGTCGGCAGTCCGCGTGAGTCGTCGTCCGCGATCATGCGCAGAAGGTTGCCGTCAGGGTCGAGCAGCGTGGACATCTGCTGGCCCCAGGGCGCGGTCTCGATCGGGCGGACGCTCGGCAGCCCGTATCGTTCCTGTGGCACCCCGGCGGCGCGGACCGCGTCGTAGAGGCCCGGCAGATCGGCGACGCGAAGACAGCAGCCGAAGTCGTGGCCGCGCGGCTCATGGTCCTCCTTGCGGAAGAACTCGAGCTGGAGATCTGCACGACGCAGCACCAGCCAGTCGTCGTCGCGGTGCAGTTCCCGGAACCCGAAGCCACCGTAGAAGGCGGCCGTCGCGGCGAGGTCGCGTGATGGAAGATTCGGCACGGCACGGTCGGTCACGCCCCGAGCTTAGGCCGTGTCGCCAGAGCGCTTCGCGACACCGCGCCACTGCTCGAGGCGGTTGACGCGGCGCTCGACGACGTTGCGGCTCCGCGACACGTCCTACGTCACCAGGAGATTGCCCATCATCGCCATGTCCTCGTGCTCCAGGTTGTGGCAGTGGAAGACGTATCGGCCCCGGTAGCCGGTGAAGCGGGCGGCGATCGTGGCCTCCTCGGCGGGGCGGAGGTCGATCACGTCCTTCCAGCCGTGGTCGTAAGGGCCGGGTCCGGAGAGCCCGCGGGACAGCACCTGGAACTGCGCCAGATGCAGATGGATCGGATGGTGGAAGTCCGTGACGAGTCGCCAGACCTCGGTGCTGCCCAGCGCCACGGTGGCGTCGGCATGTCCGGGGTCGAACGGGCGGCCGTTGATCTGCCACCCCATCTGCCCGCCCAGGTTGCGGAACAAGAAGCTGCGCTGGACGGAGGCGTCGGCTGCGCTGAGCGACCGGATCGGCGAGAGCGTCTCCGGGATCCGGCTGTCGTCGGGCGCCGGATCCCCGACGTCGAAGCGCATGACGGCCGACGTCGGCCCGATCTCGAACTCGTCGCGCAGGATCACACGCTGGCCGGGGCGGTAGCGGCTGAAGTCGACGACCACGTCGAAACGCTCCGCCGGGGCGATCTCGATCGCGTCATGGGCGATCGGGCGGTGGAGCAGGCCTCCGTCTGAGCCGATCTGGACCAGGCCCCCGCCGCCGGGCGGCGGGGGATCGAGCGCGAGCCGGTACCGCCGCGCGTTGGAGGCGTTCAGCAGTCGAAGCCGGTAGCGGGCCGCATCGATGTCGGCGCGGGGCCACGCCCGGCCGTTCACCAGGATCACGTCGCCGAGCACGCCGGCGGTGTAGGCGTCCTCGACGCCAGGCATGTCGATCAGCGCCGGATCCAGGCTGGGATAGCGGAGGGACCCGTCGGCGGCGAACGAGCGGTCCGCGATCATGATCGGCAGGTCCCGGGATCCGCGGGGAAGCGGAAGCGTCTCCTCCTCGTCGTCGTGGATCAGGAGGAAGCCGGCGAGACCCCGCCACACGCTCGCGCCGGTGAAGCCCATCCGGTGGTCGTGGTACCACAGGGTGGCGGCGCGCTGATCCATCGGGTAGGAGTACAGCCGCTCGCCGGTGACCACTCTGGCCCTCGCGTCCTCGGGCATCGCAGGGGAGGGCGCAGGCATCCGCCAGCCGGGCGGGATGATCAGGTCGGTCGGGTACCCGTCGCTCTCGGGCGGGGTCTGCGCGCCGTGCAGGTGCACGACCACGGGCACGCCGAGCTCGTTGCGGTGGCGTACGACGACCGAGCGCCCTTGTCTCGCGTGGATCGTCGGACCCGGGAAGATCCCGTTGTAGCCCCAGATCGGGGTGTCGACGTCCGGCAGGATCCGGGCGCGTCCCGGCCGCTGCACCAGCTCGTAGTAGTCGGTCTCGTCGTCCTGGCGCGTCGGGGCCAGCACCGGCGGCACCGCGAACGGACTCGTGAACGGCCGCGGACGCGCGCGTTCGCTGGCCAGCAGCACGCCGGTCGAGGATGATCCGGCCACGCCGGTGAAGAGCGGGACGCCCACCCCCGCGGCGGCGCCGAGGCCGGCCGCGAGCCCGAGCAGGCGGCGACGGGTGAGCTCGATCATCGCGGGTCCTGAGCGACGTCGTGACGGGGCGCAGAGCCCGAGCGGGACGCGCCCGCAGCACCCGTCTCGGCGCCGGATCCTGGTCGGGGCGGGTTCCGCCATGACCACAGCGTCAGGCCGACGGCGAGCACGATGATGCCAACGCCGAGCGGCACGTGGAGGGCGACCGCGCGCGCGAAGCCGAGCACGATCTGCAGCGCGATGAGACCGAACAGGCCGAGCGTCGCGGCCGCCGGCCACCACGGACCGCGTCCAGGCCAGCGGATCAGCACGGCCGCGGCCAGGGCGACCAGCACCGCGATGCCGGCATACGTCGCGTTCTCGCGATGCGTGAGCAGGGCGGGGTAGGAGCCGGCCAGGAACTGTCCCGCGAAGACCGCCTGGTCGCCGAGGAGCACTGCCGCGACCGTGCTCGCCAGGCGGAACGGCCACCGCGTCCAGGTGCGCTCGGACGCTCGGGCATCCCTCGTGTACGCGTCGCCCTGGTGCGCATTCGTCGCCACGACATCTCCTCTCTTTTGAGATCGTCTCATCTACAACTATCTTGTTCGAGATAGGATTGCAAGGGTGAGCAGGGGTGAACGGGTGGAGTTCGAGATCGGCGCGCTGCTGCGACGGGCGCACCGGATCGCCGCAGTCACCGTCAACGACGCCTTGGAGCCGCTCGGCCTGCAGGGGCGCCATTTCGGCGCGATGATGTCGCTCGCGGCGGAGGGCCCGGTGAGCCAGCGCAGGCTCACGGATCGCGCGGGGAGCGACAAGTCGACCATGGTGCGCACGATCGACGAGCTGCAGGATCGCGGCCTGTGCCGCCGTCGGGTCTCGCCCGAGGATCGGCGGGTCAACCTCGTCGAGTTGACGGAGGCGGGCCGTGAGCTGCTCGGGCGTGCGAGGGCCCTGGCGGGTGCTGCGGCGACCCCGCTGTTCGCCGGGCTCACGGCCGGGCAGCGCACTGATCTGCGCGATCTTCTCGCGGAGTTCGTCGCCTCGCAGACGGACGGCGGATCACCGGAGGTGCCCGGCGTCGGCGACTGAGCCTCCGCCTCTCGCGCCCCGTGACGGCGCCGATGCTGCCCGCCCGACCCGGGTTCTGCGTGGCTCGGTCCTCCCCATACAGACCGTGTGGTCGGTCGGTATGTTAGAGTGAGGATCGCCGGCGTCGGCTTTCGCGCTCGGCGAAGGCATCGATGGATGGAGCCGTACATGTTCCTCAGCCTCATCATGCTGGGCCTGGGCATCGGCGCTCTGACCGGTCTTCTCGGCGCCGGCGGTGGGATCCTCGCGGTCCCGGCGCTCGTCTATCTCGTCGGTATCCCTGTGGAGGCGGCGGTGTCCACGTCCCTCGTGATGGGGGCGATCGGCCCGGTGGCGGCCCTGGTGCCGCGCTTGCGCGGCGGAGTCGACGGAAGGGTCGCGCTCGTCGTCCTGGCGACGGGCGTTCCGGCGGCTTTCGCCGGAACAGCCATCGGACGTCTGCTTCCGGACGATGCGACGATGCTCGCCTTCGCCCTCCTGATGGTGGCCTCCGGTGTCCAGATGCTGCGCGGGCGCGGAACTGCTGAGGACGTCGATGTCCGCCCCTCGCGCTGGATCGTGCGCGCACTCGCCGTCGGTCTCCTCGTCGGCTTTCTGACCGGCCTTCTCGGTATCGGCGGCGGATTCATCACCGTTCCGGCGCTCGTCTTCGCGCTCGGGATGCCGATGAATCGCGCGATCGGGACGTCCCTCGTCATCGCGGTCGTCAACTCGCTCGCTGGGATCGCGGCGCATGCGGGCACGTCGACCGTCGGCTGGGGCGTCGCGCTCACGTTCGTCATCCCGTCGATGGCCGCGGCGTTCCTGACCGCACGTCTTGCGCGCCGGGTCAGCAACCGCGTGCTGCAGAGATCCTTCGCGATCCTGGTCCTCGCCGTCGCCGCGCTGACCGTGCTCCAGATCGTCTTCTCGTAGGCGGGCGGAAATCACGGATCCTTGTCCTCGGCATGCCGAGGTCGTTGTTCCTGCGGCTGCGACGAGGCGGAGACGACGGGTCAGGCGGAGGCGGGCAGCGCCCAGCGGCTCTTCAGCAGGTGCACGTGCTCGCGCACGTGCGCCACCATGTCGATCCCCTTCGGGTTCACGAGCCATTGCTGCTGGATGCCGTCGAGAAGGCCGATCGTGTTGCCGGACACCAGTCGAGCCGGCATGTCCGGGTGCATGGATCCCAACCGGACGCCGTCTTCGATGGCCTCCACGAGCCACGACGAGGTGCTCGAGTAGTGCCGTTTCAGCCAGTCGTGCGCGGGGTGATCCGCCTCGGTCGCCTCGGCCGAGACCCGCACGAACACGGCGACCCATTCCGGTCGCGTCGAGTTGCGCGCGGCGAGCGAGACGAGCGCGTCGAACGCGGCCCAGCCCAATGGCGTGCTGCCGTCTCCGAACAGGAACTCGTTGTCGTCGTGCTCGTGGCGTTCGAGCACCGCGGCCAGCAGAGCAGCCTTGGAGGGGAAGTGGTGCAGCAGCCCGGACTGTGAGATCCCGCTCGCTGCGGCCACCTCCGCGATCGACATGCCGTGGAAGCCCGCATCGGCGATCTGATCCACCGCAGCATCGACGATCTGGCGTCGGCTCTCCTCGGCTCGTCGCCGCGGGCGACGGGTCTGGGGTTCGATCGTGTACCGCGGGGGGAAGGACAAAGATGCACCTCTCGTTCGGCGTCAGCGGCCGGCGCCGTTCTCGTCCCGGGCGACCTCTACGGGAATCGTAACGCGGACGTCGCCCAGGCCTCGGGCGAGGATCAGGGATCCGGTGCCGACCGGTCGCCACCCGCTCTCCTGCTCGTCCCATCGGCGCAGCAGCCGTCGGTCGCACGGCACTGTCACGCTCGCCGACATGCCCGGCTCGAGGGTGACCTGTGCCCAGCCGATCAGCCGGATCGGCTCCTCTGCCCGGCGCGGACGGAAATACGCCTGCACCGTCTCGGTGCCGCTGTGCTGTCCGGTGTTGCGCACAGTGAGGCGGACGCCGGCCAGCAGGTGATCGGGTGCCGGCACGATCTCCGGCGAGACGTACTCCCATGTCGTGTAGCCCAGGCCGTGTCCGAACCAGAACGCCGGCTCCTCGGCGCGCTGGTCCCAGCCGCGATAGCCGAGGAAGACGCCCTCATCGTAGGTGAGCATGCCGGCCCTCGGAGCGGTGGTCCATGCCGGTCCCTGGCGGTTGCGTCGAGGGAAGGTGGTGACGAGTCGTCCTTCCGGGGCGACCTCGCCGAACAGCGCCGCCGCGATCGCGTCACCCGCCTCTTGGCCGGGCAGCCCGGCGAACAGCACCGCATCGACCTGGTCGATCCACGGCATCAGCACGGGCGAGGCCGCATTGACGACGACCACAGTGCGGTCGGCGCTGGCGGCGACGGCCGCGACGAGGGCGTCCTGGTCTCCTGGCAGCGCCAGCGTGGTCTTGTCCTGCCCTTCGGTCTCCTGGTCGGTCGTCAGCCCGACCACGACGATCGCCGTCTTTCCGGTCGCCTCGGCCGCCGCTTCCGCGATGGCCGAGGCGGACGAGCGCGCAGCCTCGCCCACGACCAGACCGAGAATCCGGGGGATCGCCTCGCGGCCGACGCTCGCCGTGACCTGCTGGCCCGGCTGGACCATGACCGTGGAGGCATGGCTGGCGGGGCGGAAGAATCCGCCGCCCGGCCCGGGGTGGTAGTCGATGCGGTACTCGTCCTCGAAGCCGTCGGTGACGATCCGCCAGTTTCCTGGGCCGCGCGTGCCGAGCTGTACCGGGCCGCCGAGGGGCACGTCGAGGAGGGCGGAGAACTCGATCCGCTCGGCGCCCTCCAGCCAACCGGTCTGGCTGTCCTCGAGCTCGGCGACGTCGAGGTGTCGGCTGTGCAGTACGCGCCCCGCGGCGTCGAGCACTCGCGCACGCACTCCGCGTGAGCCGGTCTCCGGATCGCGCACCAGCGAGGGGCGTGCCGCCGGAAGCGTCTTCCTCGTCTCGACGCCGTCGACGACGACGACGTTCGCTGTGCGGCGCCGGATCCCCTCCGCGACCGAGACGACGTGCGGTGGGCGCACTTGGGCGGAGCCGCCGCCCTGGGCGATCGTGTCCACCGCGTGACGGCCGATCAGTGCGACGGATTCTTCTGCGGGCAGCGGAAGGAGGCCGTCCTGGTTCTTCAGCACCACCATCCCCCTCGCCGCCAGGGAGGTCAGCTGCTCCCGCCGCAGAGCGCCGGCCGGGGAAGGGATGTCGGTCGCCCAGCTGCGGGTCTCGCCCAACGCGCCGACGCGGCGGGCAAGCCGCAGCAGACGCCGGAGGTGATCGTCGACGACGGTCTCCGGCACAGCGCCGGAGCGCACGTCGTCGACGAGCTGCTCGCTCCACGGGGTCACCGGACCCGGCATCACGAGGTCGAGACCGGCAACGGCGCTGCCCGCCGAGGACGTGGTCGCGTACCAATCCGACACGATCACGCCGTCGTAGCCCCACTCGGTCTTCAGCACGTCGGTGAGGAGAGCATGCTGCTCGGTCGAGGGCACGCCGTTGATGTCGTTGTATGCGGCCATCAGGGTCCAGGGGTCCGCGTCCTGGATCGCGATCTCGAAGGGCGCGAGGTAGACCTCGCGCAGCGTCTTCTCGGTCATGGAGACGTTCACCGAGGTGCGCTCCGTCTCCGACTCGTTCCCGATGAAGTGCTTGACGCTCGCGGCGATGCCGCGGCGCTGCAGTGCGTTCGTGTACGCCGCGGCGAGGTGACCGGTGAGCAGCGGATCTTCGCTGAAGGCCTCGAACAGCCGGCCGCCGAGGGGGGAGCGGTGCAGATTGATGGTCGGGCCGAGCACGACGTGGGTCTGCTGCGCCTCGGCCTCATCGGCGAGGATGGCGGCGGCCTCGGCGAGCGCGCCGGCGCTCCAGGTCTGCGCGAGCAGGCTCGCATTCGGCAGCAGGCAGCTCTCTCGACCGCCGACCACGACAGGCCCGCGCACGCCGGTCGGGCCATCGGAGAGGACGACCGGTTCGAGCCCGATCTCCGGCTCGCCGTGCAGCGAGAAGCTGTCGGCACCGGACAGCAGTCTCACCTTCTCCGGGAGGGAGAGTGCCGACATGGCCTGTTCGATGAGCTCCTCGTCCTCGGCGTTCGGGTTCATGTCCCTCACGGACGCTCCTGCGGTGTGCTGGCCCGTCATCGTCTCATCTCACCTTCCGCACCGGGATGATCAGCGCCGCTCCCGCGAGCGCGATCACCGCCGCCGTCATCAGCATGGCGTCGTAGTTCGAACCTGTGAGGCCGATGATCCAGGCTGCGAGTCCCGGGGCGATGACCTGCGGGCCCGCCATGGCGATGTTGAAGACGCCGAGATCCTTCGCGGTCTCCTCCGGATCCGGCAGCACGTCGAGCACGAGCGCGAGGTCGACGGAGACGTAGACACCGAATCCCACGCCGATCACGGTCTCGGCGACGAAGAACATCGCCGGCGTCGCGGCCTGGGTGAGTACGAGGGTTCCGGCGGCGAACAGAACCGCAGAGCCGATGATGAAGACCTTGCGCCGACCGAGCTTGTCCGAGAGCCAACCGGCCACCTGGCCGGCGACCACGAGCGCGATCGTGAAGCAGAGTACGCCGGTCGCCATGATCTGCGTGGCCTGCCCCGGGGTGAGCCGCAGCTCATGCTGGATCCACAGCAGCCGGAACGTGACGAACATGAAGTTGGCCAGCACGACCAGGAATCGCGACCACCAGGCGAGACCGAAGTCGGGGTTCTTGATCGGGTTCACCCAGAACGTCTTGAGCACCGTGAGCACTCCTGCGTCCGATCGTGCCGGGTACGGGCGAGGCTGGTCCGGGAGCACGATCGCGTAGATCAGCACGAGGACGAGGCCGATGATGCCGGGGATCAGCAGGAGGAGAAGGATCTGCGCCGTGAACATCTGCGCGGCGTAGGCGGCACCCAGCGAGGCCGCCTGCTGTGCCACCCCGATGGCTCCGCTGACCTTGCCGCGCTGCACCGGAGGCAGCTGGTCGGCGACCGACGCGGTGTGCGCGGCGATCGCCGCATTCACCGAGATCTGACCCAGGATCCATGCGACTGCGATCACCAGCGGCGTGGGGGCGATCGCGATGACCACGAGCGTCACCAGCAGGCCGGACATCCCGATGACGAGCCACGGTCGCCTGCGGCCGAAGCGGCTCATCGTCCGGTCGCTGATACGCCCGAAGACCGGGTCGAACAGCAGCGCCGCCACGGCTCCGATCGACGTGATCATGCCGAGATTCGGAACGACCTGAGCCGCAGGGAGCAGCGACTGCAGCTTCAGCACGAGCCCGGCGGAGAGCACCGCGAAGAGCGGAAGCATCAGCCCGAACCGAGCGAGGATCATCGTCGCGACCACGAGGGGCCGTGCGCGGACGGTCGGTGCAGCGAACGTAGGGGGCGCCGCGGAGTCGTCTGCGGCGGTGTTGTTCTGGGTCATGCCCGTCCTCCTCATTGAGAAAAGTTACCGACCGACCACTCGGTCTGTAGTGAGGATACGACACGGACGCGACCACCGCAAGAGCGCGGGTGGCGGAGTGGACCCGGGAATCACCGCTACCCGGGGCCCACGCGGCCGCGTCGGCGGCGGGCGGCCGAACGGGGAGTCTGGCCCTGCGCTCAGATCCGCCGGCGACGCGGCATCAGACGCACGGGCGGGATCGGCGGCGCCGGGACGCGCTCGTCACCGTGGCCCACGACGTGACCGAAGCGCTCGGATCCGGCCTCCCAGTCCTCTCTCGCCTGCGCGATCTCCTCGTGGCTGCGGGCGGCGAAGTTCCACCACATCACCAGGTCCTGCTCGAAGGGCTCGCCGCCGAGGAGGAAGAGCAGCGCGCCGGCCTCACTCGAGACCGTGACGGCGTCGCGGGAGTCGCCGAGGAACAGCACGTCGTCGACGGTGAGGGCGGCCTCGGCGAGCTCCGTCCCCGAGACGCGGGCGTCGCCGTCGACCAGCAGCAGGCCGTGCTCCCAGGCGCTCTCGAGAGGCAGCGTCACCCGGCTGCCCGGTTCGAGGCGGATCTCCGCGCCGACGATGGGCGTGTGCGCGGTGGCGGGGGAGTCGATGCCCGCGTACGACCCCATCACGACCGTGACGTCGGCGTCGGATCCGGTCTCCGCCGGCAGCGCCAGGCCAGGCAGGGCGAGGTGTTGCTCGAAGCCGGGGGCCCCTGTCGCCGCGCCGTCGGGCAGCACGACCCACAGCTGCAGGGCGTCGAGCGGGCCGGCGTCCTCGCCGACCGAGTACTCGGAGTGCGCGATGCCGTTCCCCGCGGTCATCAGGTTCAGCTGCCCGCGTCGCAGCACGACGTCGCTGTCGATCGTGTCGCGGTGCCGGATCTCTCCGACCAGCGGCCAGGTGACCGTCTGCAGGCCGATGTGCGGATGCGGCTCCACGCGCATGCGCACCTCGGCGGGCCCGAACCGGTCGAGGAAGCACCACGCGCCGATCGTGGGCACGTCCTTGCTGGGCAGCACGCGCTGCACATTCATCGCACGTACGCCGCCGAGCGGGACCTCGCGGGCCGCGAGCACGGCGGCGCGGGACCCGTGCAGAGTCACGCCGTCTCCTCGGGCAGTGCGGGGAAGCGTACGGACGCACCCGGCACGTCGTGCGTGCGCAGGTAGTTGGCGATGTAGGGGCAATACGGCACGATCGTGTCCCCGATTGCGACGGCGTCGGCAAGCGCCGCGGCGGCGAGCTTCGCGGCGAGCCCCTGGCCCTGGAACGCGGGATCCACCTCGGTGTGCGTGAACAGGATCTCGCCCGGGCGACGGCGGAATTCGGCGAATCCCGCGAGCGCGCCGTCGCTGCTGATCTCGTAGCGGGACGCCGCCTCGTTCAGGGTCACGGCGATCTCGGGCATGGTGCTCCTTCATGCGGTGTCGTGCGGTTCCGGCGGGTCCGGGCGCGGCCGGGCTCTGGTCCAACCTATGCCCGTGAGCCGGTGGCGAGGCGGGATCCGCGGCGCCCGGCGCGGGAGGACGAATGCGATCCCGACGCAGGATCCGCGCCCCCTGGATCCTGCAGAGCCGACATAGTCCTGTGGAACTGCACTGCGTGGCCCACGCGGGCTCCTCGGGCCGGTCGGCCTGTGGATGGGAGCCCTCAGTGTCCGCGGCGCTCGTTACGCTGGAGGCATGCCCCAGAACGATCCGCGTGACCCCTATGCGGATCTGCCGTGGTCCGACGAGCCGCTCGACGAGCCGTGGGATGCGCCGCCGGAGGAGGGCGAGTGGTTCGGTTCGCCGGGAGCCGTGCCGCAGGGCAGCTTTCCGGCGCCGGCGACGGCGCGGACAGCGGCGCCGTCATCCGTTCGGGCGGGCACGGCCACGTCCGCGCGCCCGTCCTCGTCCGCGCGCCCGTCCTCGTCCGCACCGGCCGGCCGGCCCGCGCCCAGCCGTTTCCCGACGCCGCTCGAGGCGCTGAAGGCGGTCTACGGCTACGACGCGTTCCGCGGCGACCAGGCTGAGACCATCGACCACGTCGTGGCGGGCGGCGACGCCGTCGTGCTCATGCCGACCGGCGGCGGCAAGAGCCTCTGCTATCAGATCCCGGCGCTCGTGCGCGAGGGCACCGGCCTCGTGGTCAGCCCGCTCATCGCCCTCATGCACGACCAGGTCGACGCCCTGCGTGCCAACGGCGTGAGCGCGGCCTACCTGAATTCGACGCAGACGTCGGCCGATCGCGCGGAGGTCGAGCGCGCCTATCTCGCGGGCGAGATCGACCTGCTCTACGTCGCGCCCGAGCGTCTCTCGAACCCGCAGACGCTGGCGCTGCTGCAGCGCGGCTGCCTGAGCGTCGTCGCGATCGACGAGGCGCACTGCGTGTCGCAGTGGGGTCACGACTTCCGGCCCGACTACCTCGCGCTGGGCGGGCTCGCGGAGCGGTTCCCCGGCGTCCCGCGGATCGCGCTCACCGCGACCGCCACGCGCGAGACGCACCGCGAGATCACCGAGCGGCTGCAGCTGCCCGCCGCGAAGCACTTCGTCGCGAGCTTCGACCGGCCCAACATCCAGTACCGGATCGATCCCAAGGTCGATGTCCGCACGCAGCTCGTCGCGTTCATCCGCAGCCAGCAGGATGCCGACCCGTCGACGGGCTCAGCGACCGGACGCGGAGCCGCCGGCATCGTCTACGCGCTCAGCCGCTCCTCGGTCGAGCAGACCGCCGAGTATCTGCGCGCGCAGGGCTTCGACGCGATCCCGTACCACGCGGGCCTCGACGCGGCCACGCGGGCGGCGCACCAGTCCCGCTTCCTCCGCGACGAGGGCGTGATCGTCGTCGCCACGATCGCCTTCGGGATGGGGATCGACAAGCCGGACGTGCGCTTCGTCGCACACGTCGACCTGCCCAAGTCGGTCGAGGGCTACTACCAGGAGACCGGCCGCGCGGGTCGCGACGGCGAGCCTTCGGTCGCCTGGATGGCCTACGGCCTGGGCGATGTCGTGCAGCAGCGCCGGTTCATCCAGCAGGGCGACGGCGACCGCATGATCAAGCAGCGGCAGAATCAGCACCTCGACGCCATGCTCGCGCTGTGCGAGACCGTGGACTGCCGGCGTCAGAACCTGCTCGGCTACTTCGGGCAGACGTCCGGGCCGTGCGGCAACTGCGACACCTGCCTCTCCCCTCCCGAGGGCTGGGACGGACTCGTGCCCGCGCAGAAGCTGCTCTCCACGATCGTGCGGCTGCAGCGCGAGCGCCGGCAGTCGTTCGGCGCCGGACACCTCATCGACATCCTCCGCGGCGCCTCGACCGAGAAGATCCGCAAGTTCCGGCACGACGAGCTCGCCACCTACGGGATCGGCGCCGATCTCACCGACGCGCAGTGGCGCTCGGTGGTGAGGCAGCTGCTCGCGCAAGGACTCATGCAGACGCAGGGCGAATACGGCACGCTCGCGATCAGCGAGGCGAGCGCGGGCGTGCTCGCCGGCACCACGCCGGTGCGGCTGCGGCACGACGTCATCTCCCGGGTGTCGAAGGGGTCGGGCGGGGCGGCCAGGAGAAGCGCCGCCGATGCGCTCGCCGAGGAGGATCGCGGACTCTTCGAGGCGCTGCGCGCGTGGCGGGCGCAGACCGCGCGCGAGCAGGGCGTCCCGGCGTACGTCGTCTTCGGCGACGCCACCCTGCGCGCCCTCGCCGAGCACCGGCCGAGCCGACCGGACGACCTGGTCGGGATCAGCGGCATCGGCGAGAAGAAGCGCGAGGCGTACGGGGAAGCCGTGCTCGAGGTCATCGCCGCCGCAGGCTGACCGCTCCGCAACACCGCTCCGCAGCACCGCGGTCGGCACCGCCATCGAGGCCGCCTGGGCGCTCCCGGTGAAACACTCTCGCCACGGCACCGGGACAGTGCGACCATGGGGGTCCACACGGTCCCGATCGTCAGGCCCGGCAGAGCAGCACGAAGGAGTGCCGCGAATGATCCGCATCGCCGAGAAGCAGCTCGAACCCGACCCCGGCATGCCCGTCAGCACCTGGCGGCTGCGCTCCGACGCCTGGGAGTTCCTGCGCTTCGCGGTCAAGCGGCTCGCCCTGGAAGGGGACGCGCGCGACGCCGTGGCCAACGCGGAAGAGATCCGGCGGAACCTCCGTGCGCTCGAGGCGATCGAGCTGTACTGGGCCGGATTCGGGCAGCGCTACGTGCGCCGCATCGGCAAGCTGATCGAGCACGGCGACCCCACCGGAGCACTCGAGCGCATCGGCCGGGTGGTGCATCGCCTGCGCCGCACGTCGGTGCCGGGCGAGACCGAGCCGACGGCGGACGAGGTCGAGCTGGCCGAACAGCAGGACGACCACGACACCCGGACGCGGTTCGAGGTGCTGCTGGTCGATGAGACCACCGAGGCGGACCGCGATGGGGTGCACGCCGAGATGCGACGGCTGCGCACCGGCGCCGACGACTTCATCTACGACCTCGTGATCGTGCCCTCGGCCGACGACGCGATCGCGGCGCTGCTCACGAACCCCGGCATCCTGGCCTGCATCGTCCGTCCGGGTTTCAGCGACCGCAGCCGGCAGTCGCTGAGTCCCGACCTGCGCGCGACGATCGAGCTCGCCCACGCCCAGGCGGCCGCAGCACCGGCCGCCGCGCGCAGCTCGATCCCGTCGGTGCAGCGGGTGCTGCGCCTCGCCGACACGCTGCATGCGCTGCGGCCCGAAGTGGACCTGTACCTGGTCGCGGGTGCGCACATCGAGGATCTTGCGGGCGCGCTGACGCACCGGTTCCGCCGGGTGTTCCGCCGCGAAGACCAGCTCGAGCTGCACCTGTCCCTGCTGCGCCGGGTCTCGCACCTCTACGACACGCCGTTCTTCGACGCGATCCAGAACCACGCCCGGCGGCCGGTCGGAGTCTTCCACGCGCTTCCGGTGGGGCGTGGCGGATCCGTCGTCAGCTCGAAGTGGATCCGGGATCTCGCCGACTTCTACGGCATGAATCTGCTGCTCGCCGAGACCTCCGCCACCTCGGGCGGCCTCGACTCGCTGCTCGCCCCGACGGGGGCGATCAAGAAGGCGCAGGATCTGGCCGCGCGGGCCTTCGGCGCGCAGCGCACCTTCCTGGTCACGAACGGCACCTCCACGGCCAACAAGATCGTGCATCAGGCGCTCGTCGAACCGGACGACGTCGTGCTGGTGGACCGCAACTGCCACAAGTCGCACCACCACGCGCTCATGCTCACCGGCGGACGGACCGCCTACCTCGAGGCCTACCCGCTGAACGACTTCGCCTTCTACGGCGCCGTCCCGATCGACCGCATCAAGCGGGTGCTGCTCGACTACCGCGCCGCGGGCAGGTTGCACGAGGTGCACCTGATCACGCTCACCAACTGCACGTTCGACGGCATCGTCTACGACCCGGCCAGGGTGATGGCGGAGTGCCTCGCGATCAAGCCCGACCTGGTGTTCCTCTGGGACGAGGCGTGGTTCGCGTTCGCCGCGTTCCATCCGATCACCCGCCAGCGCACCGCGATGGCGGCGGCGAAGCGCCTGGCGGAGCGGCTGCGCTCCGCGGAGCACGCCGCCGCCCACCGTGAGCAGCAGACGCGGCTGGTCGATCCGGCGACCGGCGAGCCTCGCGACGACGACGCCTGGATGAGCGAGCAGCTGATCCCGCCGCCCGACGCCCGGATCCGCGTCTACGCCACGCAGTCCACGCACAAGACGCTGACCGCGCTGCGGCAGGGATCCATGATCCACGTCTACGACCAGGACTGGGCGCTCGAGGCCGAGTACGCCTTCCACGAGGCGTTCATGACGCACACCTCGACGTCGCCGAACTATCAGATCCTCGCCTCGCTCGACCTGGGCCGACGTCAGGTCGAGCTCGAGGGCTTCGAGCTCGTGCAGCGTCAGCTCGACCTCGCGACGAGTCTCGCCCGATCGGTGGCGCGGCATCCGCTGCTGCGGCGCACCTTCCGCGTGCTCAGCGCGCGCGATCTGATCCCGCAGCAGTACCGGCGGACATGGCGTCCGATGCCGCTGCGCGACGGGTTCGCCGAGATGTGGCAGGCCTGGGAGCAGGACGAGTTCGTGATCGACCCGAGCCGCGTCACGATCGAGATCACGCGCACAGGCGTCGACGGCGACACCTTCAAGCACACCCATCTGATGGACGAGTACGGGATCCAGGTCAACAAGACCAGCCGCAACACGGTGCTGTTCATGACGAACATCGGCACCTCGCGCAGTGCGATCGCGTACCTCGTCGAGGTGCTGGTCAAGCTGGCCCAGCGCTTCGAACGCGAGCGGGCCTCGGGTGAGCGCCCGCCGATCGAGGAGGGGCCGGGCGTGCCGCCGCTGCCCGACTTCAGTGCGTTCGCTCCGGCATACGCGGCCGGATCAGGGCTCCCGGACGGCGACCTGCGTGCGGCGTTCTACGACGGGCAGCGTCGGCAGCTGATCGAGTACGCGACGCCGCAGGTGCTGCGCGACCGCGTCGCGAGCGGCGAGCGTCCGGTGTCGGCCGGATTCGTGACGCCGTACCCGCCCGGGTTCCCCGTGCTCGTGCCCGGCCAGATCGTCACCGCCGAGGTGCTCGACTTCATGGCGGCGCTGGACACCAGGGAGATCCACGGCTTCGACCCGGTGCGCGGGTACCGACTGATCCGCTGAAGCCGTCGCTGTGGCTTCAGCACAATGCCGTCCGGCCGCAGGGCCACGGCGAGTTGGACGAGCTCTACAGCCGCCTTCGCCTCACGTTGTGCCAGACCTACCATGAAGGCATCCCAGAAACCTCTCGAGAGGATCCTCATGGTCGACGTCGCCCTTCGCTCCCGCAGCTCGCAGCACGACAGCCCCCGGTCCACCGGCGCCATCCCTCGCGTCGACGTCGGCGCGGTCGGCGACCTGCTGCTCGGCACCTGGGCGGACACCCGTCGCGAGGCGCGGGAGATGATCAAGGATCCGGCGTTCTGGCGGGACGACTCCCTCGGCAAGGACGAGCACCGCGAGCGCGTGCTCAGCCAGCTGCACCTCCTCGTCGAGAACCACGCCGTGCACCGTGCGTTCCCGAAGCGGTTCGGCGGCGAGGAGAACAACGGCGGCAACATCGCGGGCTTCGAGGAGCTCGTCGTGGCCGACCCCAGCCTGCAGATCAAATCGGGCGTGCAATGGGGCCTGTTCGGCTCGGCCGTGCTGCAGCTCGGCACCGCCGAGCACCACGACACATGGCTGCCCGGCATCATGAGCCTGGAGATCCCCGGCGCGTTCGCGATGACCGAGATCGGGCACGGCTCGGACGTCGCCTCGATCGGGACCACCGCGACCTACGACCCCGCGACCGAGCAGTTCGTCATCAACACGCCGTTCCGGGCGGCGACGAAGGAGTTCCTCGGCAACGCGGCCCTGCACGGCGTCGCGGCGACGGTGTTCGCCCAGCTCATCACGAATGGCGTCAACCACGGCGTGCACTGCTTCTACGTGCCGCTGCGGGGCGAGGACGGGCAGGATCTGCCGGGCATCGGCCGCGAGGACGACGGGCTCAAGGGCGGGCTGAACGGCATCGACAACGGCCGGCTCAGCTTCGACCACGTGCGGATCCCGCGCACCAACCTGCTGAACCGCTACGGCGACGTCGCCGCCGACGGCACCTACACGAGCGCGATCGACAGCCCCGGCCGCCGCTTCTTCACGATGCTCGGCACCCTCGTGCAGGGCCGCGTCTCGCTCGACGGCGCCGCCTCCTGGGCCTCCGCGCTCGGGCTGCAGATCGCGATCACGTACGCGACGCAGCGCCGCCAGTTCACCGGCGTCGACGGATCCGAGACGACCCTGCTCGACTACGGCAAGCATCAGCGCCGGCTGCTGCCGCGGCTCGCGACCACGTACGCGCAGCTGTTCGCGCACGACGAGTTCCTGCAGAAGTTCGACGGCGTCTTCTCCGGCCGCACCGACACCCCGCAGGATCGCGAAGACCTGGAGACGCTCGCCGCCGCGCTCAAGCCGCTGTCCACCTGGCACGCGCTGGACACCCTCCAGGAGTGCCGAGAGGCGTGCGGCGGTGCGGGCTTCATGTTCGAGAACCGCTTCGTCGGCCTGAGAGCCGACCTCGACATCTATGTCACGTTCGAGGGCGACAACAACGTGCTGCTGCAGCTCGTCGGCAAGCGCCTGCTCACCGACTTCGCCAAGCAGTTCAAGGGCAAGGACGCCGCCGCGCTGGCGAAGTACGCGGTCGGGCAGACCGCGGGCAAGGTGTTCCACGGCGCGGGTCTGCGCCAGTTCGGCCAGTCGGTCGCGGACTTCGGATCCATCGCCCGCTCGGTCGAGAACGGCCTGCGCGCCGAGCAGCAGCAGGAGCTGCTCACCGACCGGGTGCAGCAGATGGTGGCCGACATCGCCGGCCGTCTGCGCGCCGGCGGCAAGGACAAGGAGCTCGGCGCCCGCCTGTTCAACGAGAACCAGACCGAGCTCATCGAGGCGGCCCGCGCGCACGCCGAGCTGCTGCAGTGGGAGGCGTTCACCGACGCCGTCGCCCGCACCGAGGACGAGGGCAGCCGCATCGTGCTCCGGTGGCTGCGCGACCTGTTCGGGCTGCAGCTCATCGAGAAGCACCTCTCCTGGTACCTCATCAACGGCCGCCTCTCCGCGCAGCGCGCCGCCTCGGTCTCGCGCTACATCGACCGGCTCTGCGCCCGGCTGCGCCCGCACGCGCTCGACCTCGTGAACGCGTTCGGCTACGAGCCGGAGCACGTGCGCGCACCCCTCGCGTCCGGTGCCGAGCAGATCCGGCAGGACGAGGCCCGCTCCTACTACGCGGAGCTGCACGCCTCCGGCGACGCCCCGGTCGACGAGAAGGCGCTGAAGAAGGCCCGCCAGCTCTGAGCGCAGCAGAGAGCTCCGGATCCTTCCGCCGCTCAGGAGACCTCATGACCACACCCCTGGCGCTGGCCGTCGTCGGCAGCATCAACGTCGATCTCACGGCGCGCACCGAGCGGCTCCCCGAACCGGGGGAGACGATCGGCGGAGGGCGTCTCGTCCGCGAGGCGGGTGGCAAGGGGGCGAACCAGGCGGTGGCCGCGTCACGGCTGGGGGCTCGGGTGCGCATGATCGGCGCCACCGGTGCCGACCTCGACGGGTCCTGGATGCGCGCAGAGCTCGAGGCGGTGGGCGTGGACGTCGCGGACGTGCGCACCGGGCACGAGGCGACCGGGGTCGCGCTCATCGTGGTCGACGCCGCAGGGGAGAACCAGATCGCGGTGTGCGAGGGCGCCAACGCAGAGGTCAGCCTGGACGGTGTGGAGTTCGCGGCTGAGGAGGCCGTGCTCGCTCAGCTCGAGATCCGGATGGACGTCGTGGCAGAGCTGGCACGACGGGTGCGGGGCTACCTCGCGATCAACGCCGCCCCTGCCCGCGAGCTGCCGGAGGCCGTCGTCGAACGGGCCGACCTCATCATCGTGAACGAGACCGAGTACGCGCTCCTGCCGGCTCTGCGCGCCGCGCGTCGCGTCGCGGTCACATACGGGGCCGACGGCGCGAAGCTGTTCGAGGGTGGCATCGAGGTCGCCGCGGCGCCGGCGGTGAAGATCGAGGTGGCCAACACAGTCGGCGCGGGCGACGCGTTCTGCGCTGCGCTCACGGTCGGCCTCGCCTCCGGGATCCCGGCCGATCGGGCGCTCGCCGCCGCGTGCGCCGTCGGTGCGGCGGCGGTCGCGGATCCGCGATCGCAGCCGCGGCTCGCCACGCTGGAGCGATACCTGCCGGCGTGAGCGCGACTCAGGTCGCCGGGGGAGCGGGCGGAGCCGGAGGCGGCGGCGCGCTCGGCTGCGCCCCCGTGAGACCGGTCTGCGGGGGCGCCGCCGGATAGCCCATGCCCGCCGGATGCGCTCCCGGGACGGCGTTGGCTGCGAGTCCTGGACCGGCTGCCGTCGTCGGGCCGATCCGCCGGGTCCTCGCGCGGAGCACGAGCAGCACGGCGGTGAAGGCCAGCTCGGCCACGGCGACCGCGACGCCGCCGCCGAGGATCAGGAACGTGCCGGTCGGCTGGGCGATGTCGCGGGGTCCGGCGGCGTAGAGCGCGAACGACAGCACGTTGATCAGGCTGAGCACGAGCAGGACCATGGCAGGCAGCACGAGGGCGAACCACGACCACCGGCTCGCGCCGACGCCGACGCCGATCAGCACCAGGGCGAGCAGCACCAGCGCTGCCGGAAGGGGGTGGAAGCGCGTGTCGAAGTTCGTGAAGGCGCGGCTGATGCCGAGCTGCACGCCCCACATCAGCAGCACGCCGCCGAGCGCCAGTGCCAGCAGCGCGGTCACCGCGCCGAGCAGCGCGGTCGCCGCGCTCTCCCTCGGCGGCCGCAGGCGGACCGTGACGAGCGTCAGCCCCATGAAGCCGAGCAGCGGCAGGATCGCGGCGGGCAGGCCGTGCGCGAGTGGTTCGATGACCGGGATCGGCACGAGCCGGCTGGTGAAGACGCCGAGAGCGGCGCCGGGCGCGAGGGTGCCGAGCGCGGGCAGGATGCCGACGACGCCCGCGGCGATCAGCCCGGTCGCGCTGAACAGGCCGGTGAGCACGACACCGGCGAGCAGGAGCAGGCCGAGCAGTATCAGCAGCGTCGGCCCGATCAGCCTGTCGAGGGGCAGTCCTGTGCGCCGGTAGCTGAACTGCATCTGCGCGATGGCCCACGCCCCGCCGCCCGACGAGATGAGCCCGACGGCGATCGGAGCCACGACGACTCCGGTGAACGCGCACACGATCCGCACCACGGTGCCCGGAGCTCTCATGACATCCCCCTCGATCTGCCGGTTCCCCCACGGTAGCCGCAGGTCCGCTCTCGCCGCGATGTCCCCGACCTCGCCTAGCCTGGATGCATGACGGATCCTGCGAGCACGACCGACGACGAGCGCACGCGCTGCGCGTGGGCCGGTGACGATCCGGAATACCGCCGCTATCACGACGAGGAGTGGGGTCGTCCGCTGCACGGCGACCGCGCGCTGTTCGAGAAGATGGCGCTCGAGGGCTTCCAGGCGGGCCTCAGCTGGATCACGATCCTGCGCAAGCGGCCGCGGTTCCGTGAGGTTTTCGCCGGGTTCGACCCGGCCCTGGTCGGCGACTTCGGCGACGACGACATCGCCCGGCTCATGGCGGACCCTGGGATCATCCGGAACAGGGCCAAGATCGAGGCCACGATCGGCAACGCCCGGATCGTGCGCGAGATGGCGGAGGGCGAGCTCGACGCGCTGATGTGGTCGTTCGCGCCGGCCGCGCGCCGCGGCGCCAGGCCCCGGGCGATGGGGGAGGTCCCCGCGGTCACCCCGGAGTCCCAAGCGATGAGCGCCGCGCTGCGCAAGCGCGGGTTCCGCTTCGTCGGCCCCACCACGATGTACGCCCTCATGCAGTCGGCCGGCATGGTGGACGACCACCTGGAGGGCTGCTGGCGGGCGGCGTGATCAGGCCGGCGCGGTCGTGTCGTCTCCCGTCACCGTGTCCTGCTCCTGCTCCGGCTTCCGGTACGCCGATCGCATGTGGTCGCTGGTGAGGAAGTCGGCGACGCCGATCATGATCAGGCTGAACACGATCTGCTCCGTCACCATCCAGGCCGGGTAGAGGCCGGGGATCGCCGCCATCACGAGGGTGATCACCGGGAAGATCTGCGCGAACAGGCGCAGCCGCTGATACGCCCAGCGCCAGCCGAGTGCCGCGCGCCAGGCGAAGTAGAACAGCGTCGCCGTCATCGCGAGCACGATCAGCGCGCGCATCCACACCGCGAACGGGACGGCGGCCATGCTGTGCG
Source organism: Microbacterium sp. 22242 (assembly GCF_052045495.1). NCBI lineage: Bacteria > Bacillati > Actinomycetota > Actinomycetes > Micrococcales > Microbacteriaceae > Microbacterium > Microbacterium sp. 22242. The sequence continues at coordinate 144,556 of NZ_JBQEOZ010000008.1, forward strand.
CGTTCGCCGCGATCACGATCGCCACGACGACCGCGGCGAGACCGATCACGAGCTCGAGGGAGAGCAGCCAGAAGGTCCACCGGAAGGCGCGCACGGTGCGCGGATGGAGGCGGTCCGTCTCGGGGATCCTGAGGTGCGCATGGCGTCCGCCCGCCACGCGATCCACGCGGAGCAGCAGCGGTTCGGCGCGGCGGAGCAGAGGATCGAGGAACACCCTCCGAGCCTACGGCGCGCACCTCTGCGGCAGCCGTGCCCGGTTAGGCTGGACGGCGGACCACACGGAGCGGACCACACGGAGGGGGGACCCCGCATGGCACTGCCCGTCGACCCGGCGCTGCTTGCGGTGCTCGCCGTCGCGGCCGTCGCCTGCGTCCTCATCGGGATCGGGCTCTGGATCTGGTACGCGATCGCGCTGTCCGCGCTGTTCCCGCGGCTCGGCGGAGAAGGCTGGAAGGGCTGGGTCCCGGTCCTGAACGAGGCCGAGCTGTTCGCCCGCGGCGGGGTCGCGCCGTGGGGCGTCATCTTCTTCTTCATCCCCGTGGTCCAGCTCTACGGCCTCTTCCTGAAGATCGTGGCGGCGCACCGCATCGGCGCCCGCTTCCGGCACGGCGCCGGGTTCACCGCGCTCGCCGTCCTCATCCCTCCGCTCTGGGCCACTCTGCTCGCGATCGGCCCGGATCCGATTCCCGAGACGAGCGGATCCGCTCCGCAGACCGGCGGGATCCGCACGCGCGTCGCGTCGCCGCGGCCCGCTCCGGCGCGCGACGCCTCGGGCTACGCGATCCCGACATCGGCCCCGGAGCCCGCGCTGATCGACGCCGTTCCGGGCGGGGATGCGAGCGACGCCCCGGCGACCGACGCCCCGGTGACCGACGCGCCGCCGATCCGGGAGAGCTGGCTGCTCGTGCTCGACGACGGATCACGGGTGCCGCTCACCGGGAGGGGAGTCGTCCTCGGCCGCGCTCCCGCGGGCGGATCCGGCGATCAGACGGTGCGGATCGCGGACGTCACCCGCACGCTCTCGAAGACGCACGCCCGCCTGGACCGCGACGGCGGCGGTTGGCGGCTGACCGATCTGGGATCGACGAACGGGGTGCGGATCGTCGGCCAGGACGGTGCCGAGAAAGCGCTGCCGCCGGGCGCGTCGGCGGTCGTGCACGGGCGCATCCTGCTCGGCGACGTCGGCATGCTGATCGTCCACGACACCGCGGCGTAGCACGCCCCGGTTCAGAACGGCTGCGGCTTCTCGCGGTCGAGCAGGCCGCCCTCGCGGGGTGCGGCGGTGGCCGAAGCCTCCGCCAGCTCGGTCCGGCGGCGGCGCAGGAGCAGCAGCGTCGTCAGCAGTCCCAGCAGCGCCGCCGCCGCCACGCCGGCGAGGACCGCGGCCTGCTGGGTCGCGAGGAACGGCGAGGCCTCGGAATCGGCGCTCACCCGCGCCCCCTGCGGCCGCACCGCGCTCCCGCTCGTGTCGGAGAACGGACTCGCCGGCCCGCGGATGCTGGCGTCGGGAAGGAGGTCGATCGCCGCGGCGGGCTGCACGAGGCCCCAGCCGTCGCGGTCGTCACGTCGGTCGGCGTCGGCACGCAGGGCGGTGGCGGTGAGCCGGTAGATCCAGCCGGCGACCGGCTCGTCCGGATGCGCCTGGGCGACGAGCGCCGCCGCCCCGCTCGCGTAGCCGGTGGCGAAGCTGGACGACGGGACCTTGTCGAACTGGCAGTCGCCCGCGCCGGTGGCCGTGCTCAGGACGTTCCCGCCCGGGGCGGACACGGCGACCTGGGGTCCGTGGATCGAGTCGTCGGTGGCCAGGCCGTCGTCGCCCGCGGCGGTGACGCCGAGGGCGTCCGGATATCCGGCGGGGAAGCGCACTCCGTCCGGCGCGTCCGGCGCCGAGGCGCGGTTGCCCGCGCTCGCCACGACCAGGCTGTGCCGTCCGGCGGCGTACGCGACCGCGGCGCGCAGCTCCGGCGCATCCTGCTGCATGCTGAGCGACACGTTGATCACGCGCGCGCCGTGATCGACCGCCCAGCGGATCCCCTGCGCGATCCGTCCCGCGCTGGGACCGAAGCCCTTCTTCACGTCGTCGTCGGCGTCGCTGCGGAAGACGCGCACCGAGAGCAGGTTCGCCTCAGGGGCGAGGCCGACGACGCCGGATCCCGCGACCCGCCGTGCCGCGATCTCGCCGGCGACCACGGTGCCGTGGCCGAGGGGATCGCTGAGCCCGTCGGCGCGCTCTCCGTCGCCGACCAGGTTGATGCCCCCGGTCACGGCGCCGGCCAGATGGGGGTTCGCCGCATCGACGCCCGAGTCGACGATCGCGACGGTGATGCCGCGACCGGTCGCGCGCTGGTTCGCCGCCGCAGCGTTCAGGGTCTCCAGGGCGGGCGGCGTGTTCGGCGTGAACACGATGTGCCCCGGCTGGCAGGCGTCGTCGGCCGCGAACGCGGGTGTCGCGGCCGGCCCGATCAGGGCGCCGGCCACGGCGAGCGCGGCCGCGCCGAGGACACCCGCTGTGCGCCTCATCCGCCGCTCGCGGCCGAGGGAGTGCGCCCGGCGGCGGCGCTGGAGAGCGCGGGGCCGGCGGGGAAGAACTGGACCCAGGCGTCGGACGCCCGGCCGACGTCGCCGGCGGCATAGCCGAGGCGCTGCACCGCGTCCTTCCCGCCCGCGATCGCGTAGGCGGTGCCCGAGCCGTCGATCAGCAGGTGCATCGCGGTCGTGCCGGCGCCGAGCTGCACGAGCGCACCGGTTCCGACCTTCACCTGCGGCGTCTTGCGGTCGTCCGGCAGCTTCGCGGTCGTCGAGGCGAGCACGGTGCGTCCGTCCTGGGCGAGCAGCGCACAGGCGGCGGAGTCGGCGGCGAGCGGTGTCAGCGCATTCGCCGGCCAGTCGGCGTCGCCCGCGTTCGACCCGGTGGGAAGCGCCGCGAGCTGCGCAGGCGGAAGGTCCCTGACCTGGCCGCGGTCGGCGCCGCTGCCGAGAAGGTAGAGCTGGTAGGCGAGCGGCGTGAGCGGCGCTGCCTTGCCGTCCGCGGTGATGACGTAGCGCTCGTCGGCGGGGCGGCCCTGCACGTGCACGATCTCACCGCCGACCAGGTCGCTGTTCGGGATCCTGGCGCCCGCGCCCTGCAGGACGAGAGGTGCGAAGTCGCTGCCCGGGGCGAACAGGTTCAGCCAGCGTCCGTCGACGTCCGCGATGCGGGCGGTGCCGAGGCCCGCGGCGCGCAGCACGGCGTCCGCGGACGCGGCGGGCACCGCGTGCCGCAGGCCGCCCGAGATCACGAACAGGTCGTCGCCGCGGCGCACCACGGTGCCCGCGTCGCCGGGCGCCGCATCGGCCGTGCCGCCGATGGCGACGGCCGGCGCTCCGCCGCCGTCCACGCAGGCGGTCCACCCGGTGTTGCGCAGCGCGGATGGCGAGGGGAGGGCGTCGGGGGCCCCGAGGATCCCGAGCGACGGGCCGATCGGGATCTTCGCCAGGGTGTCGCGATCCGTCTTGATCACCGAGAACTTGCCGGCGGGGATGAGCAGGCGCGCGCTCGCGGTGTTGATGACCGGGTGCAGCACGCCCTTGACCGACACGTAGCGCGCCCCGGTGTCGGTGGCGACGATGAGCCGGTGATCCTGCCAGCCCTGCGGCAGACCGGGGCGCAGCATCCCGTAGAAGAGGCCGCCGAGCAGCACCATCGCGGTCAGCGCGATCCCGGCGGTCACCGCGCGCAGAGGCTTGGCCGGCTCGAGCTCCTTGCCGCCGGGCGCGCCGGACGTGAACGCCGAGAGCAGCCGTCGACGGCTGAAGCCCTGCGCCTCGATGAGATCCTTCTTGGTCGCCATCGTCTACAGCAGCCCCGCCGTGACGACGCCGAGCGGCAGCACGAGCGCCATCGCGACCACCTCGACCGTGTCGGCGGCGCGGGCGAGGCGCAGCCGCGCCTTCGGCCGCATCAGCGTCAGCCCGATCAGGATGATGGTCGCCGCCAGCAGCACCACGAGCAGGCTCTGCCGCAGGTCGGGCAGCGCCAGGGCGACCGTGAGACCGGTGGCGGCGAGACCGAGGGCGCCGATCAGCATCAGCACGAGGACCCCGCGCCGGGCGTGCACCTGACGCGACTGGAACATCATCCCGATGAACGCGAGCAGGCACAGCGCCGCGCCCGGAAGCCCCTGGGCGGCCACGAGGGGAGTCGCGACGAGCGCGGCGATCCCCAGCGCGGCGCGAAGGGAGATGAGTGCGCGGGTTCCCGCGGCGGCGCGGCGCTTCACGTCGTCGCCGTCGATCGGAGCCGGCTCTCCGAAGATCTCGGTGTCGCTCTGCGGCGAGATCACGCGGATCCGCGTCGAGGTGAGCACGAGCCACGGCAGGCCGTTCGCGAGAGTGGCGGTGAGGGCGAGCATCAGCGCGTAGGGCGCGACGACGGATCCGCTCAGGGCGCTCGCCGCGGCCGTGATGCCGATCGCGCCGCCGAGGACGATCGGCACGAGGTGGATCTCCGGCTTGTCGTTCGCGACCGCGAGGCTCACCCCGCCGACGACGAGCATCCCCAGGCCGGCGGCCGCGAACGGCCACCCCCAGACCGGGGCGAACGGCATCGACAGGAATCCGCAGACTCCGCCGAAGACCGCGGCCGCGAGCCCGAGCGCGTGACCGGCCTCGGTCTGGTCGAGCCGGATCAGCACGGCCGCCGCAGCCGTCAGCACCAGGGCGCCGCCGCCGGCGATCACCGCGGACAGCACCCCCGCCCCGCTCGCGACGAGCAGCAGCGCGCAGAGCGCGAGGAAGGTCAGGCTGATGAACAGCGCCGTGCGTGCGCTGTCCTTGGGGCTCCACACCCCGTGCTGCTCGCTGGTCGCGTCGATGACCGCCTCGACCACGTCGTCGTAGACGCGCGGGGCCGGCACCAGGCCGCCCCGGACGAGGGTCAGCAGCTCGCCGTCGTGCACGCCCTGCGCGAGTGCGCCGCGGGCGGGATCGAGTGCGGTGCCGTCCGCGCGGTGCAGCGCGTAGCCGCCGTGCGCGAGGGTGGGATCCAGCACTCCGAGGCTGCGGGCGAAACCGGGGATGATCTCGACCAGGGGCACGTGCGCCGGGACTCCCGCGTCCAGCCGCCGGTCGTCGCTGACGATCGACAGCCTGAGCACGGCTCCTGTCGCAGCGCTGCCCTGTTCCATAGGACGCAGTCCCCCCTCGTCTTCCCCGGTCGCCGTGCCGGGCATGAGCGGTTTCACTTTACCCGGGGCGCTCCCGATGGGCAGGCGTGCTCCGCCTCCTGAGGATGGGGAGTACTCCCCATTGGCCAACGGTAATGGGGTCGTCTAACCTGCTTCGTGGGGGACGGGCCGCCGGATCGACCGGCTGCAGGTCGGGCGAATCCTGGTCACGAGTCCTCTGCCGAACTGGACCGGAGGAGAGTGAGTTATGGCTGACACCATTGCCGCAGAGGAAGGCGCCCTCAAGAAGGGTGCACAGGCGGTCAACACCGCGAAGGCGGGCATCGACCAGCAGGTCAAGACCGTGCGCGGCGAGATCGAGCAGGCCCGGAGCTACTGGTCCGGCGAGGCTGCCGGTCTGTTCCAGGGCCTCATGAACACCTGGGACGAGAAGACCCGCCAGCTCAACGAGGTGCTGGTGACGCTCGAGGATGCCCTGGGCGGCACCGAGCGCGACCAGCAGGCCACGGAAGAGCAGCACCGTTCGACCATTTCGGGCCTCGGCTCGATGATGGCCGGCTGACGAGCGTCGAGACACAAGGTTTAGAGGAGAACATCATGCAGTCGATGTCAGTGCGTCCGGAGAGCGTCACCCAGCTGTCGGGCGAGATCCGCAGGGGCGCGGGCGGGATCCGCACCGAGCTGGACAAGCTCGAGTCCGAGGTCACCAAGCTCCGCGGCTCGTGGAGCGGTGCGGCGCAGCAGGCCTATGACGAGGCTCAGCGCAAGTGGACCCGGTCGCTGACCGAGCTCCAGCAGCTGCTCGAGCAGATCGCGACGAAGACCCAGGAGATGTCGCACGAGTACGTCTCCCGGGACAACTCGTCGGCCAAGCGCTTCCAGTAAGCAGGGGTGACCGCGGGCGCGATCCTCACCGGATCGTGCCCGCGGCGTCACCGGTGCTCGTCGCGTGATGCGGGGCGGGCAGCGGTGACGAGGAATCGTCCACGGAGGGAAAGAGGGGGGCTATGGCTGGTCCGATCGCCGTCGACATCGACGGCATCTTCATGTTGACGAAGAAGATCCTGAAGTCGTTGCAGGAGTTCCCGGCTCCGTCGTCGCTGGCGGAGTCGAAGGGCGGGAAGTCCGCGGTGACCGCGGAGCTGCGCACCGAGATCGGGCTCGCCGCCCGGCAGCTGAGCTCGACGACCCAGGACGTGGTCACGCGCGTCAACGATCTGCACGACGAGATCAAGGCCGCGGTGACGAAGCTGGTCGAGGCGGATGCGTCCATGGCGGACGAGGGCAAGATCCTGCTGTCCCTGCTGGCCTCGGCCGAGCAGCAGGTCGTTCCGCCCGCGCCGAAGACCGGTTCGGGAGAGACGGCCTCGAACGGCGCCTACCGATGACGACAACCTCCTCCGTGCGCCTGGGCGCGGCCGCCGTGCTGGTCGCCGCGCTCGTCGGCGTGGGCGCGGTCCCCGCATCGGCGGCGGATGATCTGTCTTCCGGCTCGTGGTACTACGACCGGGGGCATGTGCAGGAGGCGCACGACGCCGGCTACACCGGCAAGGGCGTCACCATCGCGGTGATCGACGGCCCGATCAACACGGATGTGCCGATGCTGCAGGGGGCGGACATCGAGGTGTCGCCGAAGACGATCTGCCACAAGCCCGACGGGTCGCTTTACCCGCCGCGGTCCACGGACTACGCGGTCGCCTATCACGGGACGAACACGACGGCGATGATCGTCGGGACGGGCAAGACCGGCCCTGGGCAGCTCCCCATCCGCGGGGTCGCCCCGGACGCGCGCGTGCTGTACTACAGCACCGTGGGATCCGTGGACGAGAACCGCACCCTCGTCTGCCCGGACGCGAACGGCGTGAACCAGAAGGAGACGCCGATGGCCGAGGCGATCACGCAGGCGGTGGACGCCCACGCCGACATCATCTCGGTCTCGATCGGCACCGGAGTCGGCATCAACGAAGCCCTGGCATACGCGTTCGCCCACGACGTCGTCGTCGTCGGCGGACTCCCGGACACGCAGGGCGCGTTCACCGGCGATTGGCCGGCCGCGGCGAACGGGGCCGTCGGCGTGCAGGCCTTCGACGCCGCGGGGAACATCATGACGACGACCACCGGAACGACGACCCGTCCCAACGACAGCAACGACGTGAAGGTGGCCGCCCCGGGGATCGGCATCCTGCAGCAGGGATCCGCAGCGTCGTGGGACGACCAGTCGCTCGCGAGCGGAACGTCGCTGGCGACCCCGATCGTGGCGGGCTTCCTGGCGGTGCTGAAGAGCAAGTATCCGAAGGCGACGGGCGACCAGCTGCTGCAGACGATGATCCGCAACACCGGAGGCAAGCACCACGCGCCGGAGTGGAGCAGCGACTTCGGGTACGGGGCGATCTCGCTGACCTACATGCTGAAGGACGATCCGACGAAGTACCCGGACGTGAATCCGCTGTTCGACACCACGACGCCGAACAAGCTCCCGAGCGCCGACGATGTGCGGGCGGCGGGCGGCACCGTCGGAACTCCGACGCCGACGTCGACAGAAGCGCCCGCTGCCGCCTCGAAGCCGTCGACCGGAGGCGGCACCTGGTTGCCGTGGGCCGTCGGCGGCGGCGCCGCGGTGCTGCTGCTCGCGGCGGCCATCGCGGCCGCCATGATCGCGGCGCGGCGGCGACGCACGGCGCCGGCCGGCGTCGCCGCTAGTCCGGAAGCAGCCATGAGCACAGAAGGCGCGGCGCCTGTCGCGCCTTTCCATGACGGGGGGAAAGCATGACCGGTCGGTACGACGGCGCGAGCGCCGAACAGGAATGGGAAGCGATCGGGAAGATCGAGGACTGGCGGATCCCCGAGGCGACCTCGCTGCAGCTGTCGCTGTCCTCCCTCGACTCCGCGCTGAAGGCGCTGGTCGAGGCGAAGGACGCGTGGCAGGGAACGGCCGGCGACACGGCGCGCGCGCAGGTCGCCGAGATGCGCACGAAGTTCGCGAGGATCGAGAAGATCGTCGGCGTCATCGTCGATGCGATCGACACGGCGAACACGTCGCGGCGGTCGGTGCTGTCCGGCGCCGAGCTCCCCAGCGGCAGCGTCCCCCCGTTCTGGGTCAACCTGATCAAGACCGGGGGCACCGTGGTCTATCCCGGCCTCGGCCCGCTCCCGGCCGACACCGCGCTCACCACGATCACCGACCATCTCGCCGGGCAGCGCGAGCAGGCGGCGCAGGCGAAGGTCGAAGCGGTGCGGACCGCGATGCAGGAGCCCACGCAGAAGATCGCGCAGGCGCGCCAGTCCCTGATGGATCCGAACTACGTCTACCCGCCGGTCTCCACCCCTCCCGCTGATTCGGGCTCCGGTGGCGGCGGCGGATACCCGGGCGCGCCCGGAGGCGGGGGAGGCGGCTACCCGGGCGGGCCGTACATCCCCGGCGGAGGAGGCGGATTGCCCGGCGGCGGGAACGGCGGCGGGCTGACCGGCGGGCCTGACTACCCTCCGTACTCGCCGATCGATCCCGGTGACGGCACGGATCCGGGAGACCGGCCCACGATCGACGATCCCGACCTGCGCGGGCACGTCCCCGGCGGCGGCGGGACAGGCGGATCCGGTCTCGGTCCGATGCCGGCCGGCGGTGTCGGCGGCTCGGTGCCGGGCGGGCTTCTCGGCGGCGCGGCCGGCGGCGGGGGAGCCGCAGCGCTCGCGTTCGGTGTGCGCGGCGGGCTCGCCGGCTTCCGCGGCGGCGCGAGCCTCTCGGCCTTGAAGCCGGGCGGTCTGCTCGGATCGGGGACCACCGGCGGGCTGGGCGGTGCCGGTGGTGCCGGATCCGGGGCGGCCGAGGGCGCGACCGGAATGGGCTCCCGATCCGGCGGCGGCATGGTCGGCGGCCAGGGCGGCGCCGCCTCGGGCGAGGCGAAGAAGCGCGCCGGGCACGGATCGGACGGCCCGATCGCCCCTCATCTGGAGGACGACGAGGAGCCGATCGCGCGCTCGAAGAGCGCCGGCGCCGGCTCCCGCGACGAGCCAGCGCCGGAGTGAGGCTCCCGCACGAGGCCGCGCACGGGGCCCGGCGGTCCGAGGAGCATCGGCGAGCCCCGGGTAGTGAGCGGGATATGGTGCTGTGGTGAGCGGAGGGGTGATCGAGCGTCGGCGGATCGCGCTGGCGGGGGAGCTGGCGCGCGTGGATCTCGCGCTGCCCCTCGACGAACCGCTCGGCGACGTCCTCGGTGCGCAGGGGCTGGCCGCGAGGCTGGCCGGTGCCGCGGCGGGCTCGGGATCCGGGTTCGCCGTGCTCGACCCGCTGGGATACGAGGTGGATCTCTCGACCCTCGGCGAGGAGCTCATCGAGGGCGGCCTGTACACGGTGGTGGACCTGTCCCGGCCGGCGGCGCGGCCCGAACGGAGCCGCCGTCGCGGTGACGACGAGACGGGGCGGGCCGATCACGGCTCGCGATGGCTGCTGCTCGCGGTCATCGCGCTGCTCCTGCTGGCGGCCGCCGCGGGGACCACCGCGATCCAGCCCTGGGCCCGTCTCGTCACCGCCCTGATCGCGGCGGCGGCCGCCGCGGTCACCGCGGCCGTGTGGGCGCGGGACGAGCGGACCGTCGACACGCTCGCCCTGCGTGGCGTGCTCGCACCGGGCGCGCTCTCGTTCGCCGCCGGCGCCCTGCTGATCCCCGCCGGCCTGGAGTCGGGAGCGCAGCTCGCGGTCGCGACCGGACTGCTCGGCTCGGCCGTGACGACCTCGCTGCTCGCCCTGCTCACCGGGATCCGGCGCGTGCGCGCTGCGGCAGGGACGGTCGCGATCCTGCTCGTCGTGTTCGCCGCCGTCTGGGGCTGTGTGCTTCTCGTGCACGGGAGCGTCGCGGACTCCGCGGCGATCAGCCTCGGTCTGGTCCCGCTGCTGCTGCGCGCGCTGCCGAGCGCCCTGGTGAACCTGCCGGAGGGCGCGTTCATCGACTACGAGCACTTCATGAGCAGCCGGTGGACGGTGCGCGGAACGATCCCTGAGCCGGTCACGGAGGTGCGCGAGGAGGTCGTGCGCGACGTCGTCGACGATTCCTCCGCCCGGCTCGCGGCCGGCACCGTGCTGCTCGGCGCTGCCGCGACGGTGTTCACGCCGTTCGCGATGCAGGGACCGTGGCGGGACGATCCGTTCGTCCTCGCCGGGGGGATCGCGCTGGTCGCGTGCACGGTCCTCGCCCTGTTGCTGATCCCGCGGCACACCACCTCCCGTCTGCTGCGCTGGGTTCCGCGGGCCGCCGCCGTCGCCGTGCTGGTGGTCTCGGTCGCGGTGCTGGCGGCCGGTGCCGCGACCCTGCCGTGGCTCCGTGCCGGGGGCGGCGACGGCATGCTCCTCGGCGCGGCCGGCCTGTTCGTCGCCGCGGTGATCGCGGTGGCCGTGACCCGTCCGGTGTCGCGCGGTGCGCGCTCCCTGGTCTGGTCGCGCGTGGGCGACGCGGTGGAGTCTCTCGCGGTCGCGCTGGCGCTGCCGGCGGCGCTCCTGCACGCCGATGTGCTCACCCTGCTGCGTGGAATGATGGCAACGTGAGCGGAAACGGTGCCTATCCGGGGGGTCCGGGAACGCCCGGGGGTGCGGCCGGCGTTCCGGAGCCCCGTTCCGTGATCGACCCCGGTGCACCCGCACCCTCACGGCGCCGGCGTCGGGAGGAACGCGCGCCGGCGGCGCCCCCCGCAGCCGCGCCTGCTCCAGCCACGCGCGCCGGGGGATACATCCCGGCTCCGTTCTCGGCGCCTGCCCCGGTCGGACCTGCACCGGTCGGGCCTGCGCCGGCTGGGCCTGCCCCGGCTGGACCCGCCTTCGTCACGACCGCTCCGCCCGCCCCGTCGGCGGTGGCGGTGTCCGGCGGAGGGGCACTCGGACCGCGATTCGCGGGCGGCCCGGCCTCCACCGGCGCGCGCCTGATCGCGTTCACCATCGACGCGCTGCTCATCGGCGCCGTCGCCGTGGCCGTGCTGCTGGGCGCGCACAGTGCGACCCTCGCGATCGTGGTGGCGCTGCAGCTCGCGATCGGCTTCTGTGTCGCGCTCGCCCGCACCGGGGCGACGCCGGGGAACCTGCTGCTACGGCTGCGCGCCGCGCGCGACGACGCCCCGTCTTCGCCGGGAACCGGGCGGGCCTTCGTGCGCGCGCTGGTGACGGGCGCCGGCTTCATGATCGGGATCGGGTCGTGGATCGTCGTGGCGTCGAGCGCCTGGGACGCCGGCGGCAAGCGGCGTTCCTGGGCGGACCGGGCCGCCGGCACGGTCGTCGTGGCCGTGCCCCGCCGGGGAGCCGTCGCCGCCGAGGCCGCCCCGTCGGCGACCGTCGCCCCTCCGCTGGTCTTCAGCACCTCGTCACGACCCGCCCTGGACGACGACGAGGGCCTCGCGATCCCGGTCCTGGGCGGTGTGCCGGCGGCGCACGTCCCTGTCCGGCAGGCTCCGGTCGCGCAGGTCCCGGTCGCGCAGGCTCCGGTCACGCCCGCACCGCCCGCGCAGGCTCCGGCCGCGCCGGCGCCCCCCGCGGTCCCCGCGCTGGGCGCACGCCCCGCCGTCGTCCCGGGCCCGGCCGCCCCGGCTCCGGTCCCGGCACCTCCCGCGCCCGCGCCGGCCGCACCGCGCACCGCGCCCGCGGCCGGTCCCGCCGGCGGTGAAGCCCTGCTGCTCAGCTTCGACACCGGACAGCGCGTGCGCATCGACCTGCCGGCGGTCGTCAATCTCGGGCGCCGCCCTGCGCCGTCCGAGCCCGGCGATCAGCTCGTGGCGGTCGACGATCCGGACAGCACGGTGTCCAAGACCCATCTGCGCCTCGAGCACTCCCGCGGCCGCACCTGGGCCACCGACCTCGGATCCACGAACGGATCCGGCATCTTCGCCGACGACGGCCGACGCGCGGAACTCCCCCCGGGCGCCCGCACGCTGCTCGACGACGGCGACCGCGTGCGCATCGGCGACCGCGTGTTCACGGTCAGCCTGCTCCTGACCGGCGCGGCACCATCCGGCAGGGACGACGAGAGAGGCGAGAACGCATGACGGGTCCGCGACTGGCACCACCGCGGGTCCCCTCGGGCAAGCTCACCGTGCAGGCGCCGCCGGAGCTGCAGCCCAGCGACGGCGGGTCGAACCTGCTCACCTCGATGCTGCCGATGCTGGGCAGCATCGGCGCGGTGGTCATGGTCGGCATGACGAACCAGGGACCGGGCGGGTTCCTGATCGGCGGCATGGTGCTGGTCTCCTCGCTCGGCTTCGTGCTCGTGAACGGCTGGCGCCAGCGGTCCCAGAAGCAGGCCACCACGCTCGCGGCCCGCCGGGAGTACCTCGCCTACCTCACCGAGCTCCGCGAGTCGGTCCGCGTGGCCGCCCGTCAGCAGCGGCGCGCGGCGAACTGGCAGCTGCCCGCGCCCGCCGCGCTGCCGTACGTCGCCGAGGACCGCACCAGGATCGGCGAGCGCTCGCCGGCGGATCCGGACTTCCTCTCGGTGCGCGTGGGCCTCAGCGACCAGCCGCTCTGCATCACGCTGGAGGCGCCGGAACTGCCCCCGCTCGCGCAGCTCGATCCGGTCGCGGCCTCCGCCGCGCACCGGTTCATGCTCGCGCACTCGACGCAGACGCAGCTGCCGCTCGGCGTCGCCCTGCGCGACTACGCCCGCGTCGAGGTCACCGGTGACGAGGACGAGGCGCGGAGCCTGGCCAGAGCGATGCTGCTGCACGTGGCGACGATGCACGATCCGGAGGACGTGCAGATCGTGATCGCCGCGGACCAGGCCGTGCTGCCGCAGTGGGAGTGGGCGAAGTGGCTGCCGCACACCCACTCGCGCACCGGGCGCGACGCCCTCGGACCGGCGCGCATGATCGGAACGCGGATGAGCGAGCTGGAGGAGCTGCTGCCGGCCGGGATGCGGGAGCGCCCGCGATTCTCGCGCGGCGCCGGATCGCCCCCGCTGCCGCACATCGTCGTGCTCACGGACGGTGTGCAGACCTCGACCCTGGTCGACGGCGTGGCCGGCGTCACGGTGATCGACCTGCCGTCCCGGTGGAGCGAGCTCGAGGACCAGAGCACGCTGCGCCTCGCGCTCTCGGCGACGCAGCACGGCGCCGCCGAGCTCGTGAGCAGGCAGGCCCTGGCGCGGCCGTTCGAGGTCGACGGGATCACCATCGTCGAGGCGGAGGCCACGGCCCGGCGACTGATCTCCGCGCAGCCCACCGCGCTGTCCCCCGCGGCGGAGAAGGCCGTCCTGCGCGGACAGGCGGAGCTCGTCGACCTCCTCGACCTTCCGGACGTGCGCGACGTCGACTTCGACACCGCGTGGGCGCCCCGCCTGGAGCGCGACAGGCTGCGCGTGCCGATCGGCCAGACCGAGGACGGCGCCCCGCTGATCCTGGACATCAAGGAGTCCGCTCAGCTCGGCATGGGCCCGCACGGTCTGATCATCGGAGCCACCGGGTCGGGCAAGTCCGAGGTGCTGCGCACGCTCGTGCTCGCGCTCACGCTGACGCACTCGCCCGAGCAGCTGAACTTCGTGCTCGTCGACTTCAAGGGCGGCGCGACCTTCGCGGGCATGTCGGGCATGCCGCACGTCTCCGCGATCATCACCAACCTGGGCAGCGAGCTCTCGCTCGTGGACCGGTTCCAGGACGCGCTCCAGGGCGAGGTCGTGCGTCGCCAGGAGCTGCTGCGCGCCGCCGGCAACTTCGCGAACGTGTCCGACTACGAGAAGGCCCGCCGCGGCGGCCGGACCGATCTGGCGCCGCTGCCGGCGCTGCTCATCGTCGCCGACGAGTTCAGCGAGCTGCTCGCCGCCAAGCCCGAGTTCGTGGAGAGCTTCGTCAACATCGGCCGGGTCGGCCGGTCCCTGCAGGTGCACCTGCTGCTCGCCTCGCAGCGGCTCGAGGAGGGCAAGCTGCGCGGCCTCGACACCTACCTGTCGTACCGGATCGGCCTGCGCACGTTCTCCGCATCCGAGTCCCGTGCCGTCCTCGGCGTGCCGGACGCGTATCACCTGCCCCCGGAGCCGGGCGTCGGCTTCCTCAAGAGCGACACCGAGACCATGACGCAGTTCCGCGCCGCGTACGTGTCGGGGACACCCCCGCGCCGGCGTCGCGCCGTGGGGTCCGCCCGCCGCGGCGGCCAGGACGCCGCGGTCGAGCTGTTCACCGCGGCTCCGGTGCCGATCCGCGAGCAGCCGGTCGAGGAGCAGGCCGTCGCCGACGCCGGCCGGCCCGCCGAACCCGAGGAGACCCGCAACACGTTCGAGATCGCGGTCGAGCGGATGAGCGGCCGGGGCCCGGAGGCGCACCGCGTCTGGCTGCCGCCGCTGGAGATCCCGCCGACGCTCGGCGGCCTGTTCGGCGACCTGGTCGAGGATCCGCAGCTCGGACTCGTCTCGCCGCGCTGGCGCGCGGTGGGCGGGCTCACCGTACCGCTCGGGATCGTGGACGTGCCGCTCGAGCAGCGCCGCGAGGACCTCGTCATCTCGCTCGGCGGAGCCGCGGGGCACATGGCGATCGTCGGAGCGCCGCTGAGCGGCAAGAGCACCCTCGCGCGCACGACCGTCGTCGCCCTCGCACTCACGCACACCCCGCACGAGGTGCAGTTCTTCGTCCTCGACTTCGGCGGCGGCAGCTTCGCCGGCATGCAGGGCTTCACGCACCTGAGCGGCCTCGCGACCCGGTCCGAGCCCGACGTGGTGCGCCGCACGATCAACGAGATCACCTCGCTGCTGAACGCGCGCGAGGTCTACTTCCGGCAGAACGGGATCGACTCGATCGACACGTACCGGCGGCGCCGCGCGGAGGGATCCGTCGACGACGGCTACGGCGACATCTTCCTCGTGGTCGACGGCTGGGGCACGCTGCGCGCCGAGTTCGAGAACCTGGAGCCGGAGATCCAGGCGATCGCCGCGCGCGGACTCACCTACGGCGTGCACGTGATCCTCACCGCGTCCCGGTGGATGGAGGTGCGCGCCAACATCAAGGACCTCATCGGCACCAGGATCGAGCTGCGCCTGGGAGACGCGAGCGACTCCGAGGTCGACCGCAAGGCCGCCGCGAACGTGACCTCTCTGCCCGGCCGCGGTCTGAACTCGCGCGGCCTGCAGATGCTGACCGCGCTGCCCCGGGTGGACGGGATCGAGGACGCGTCCTCCCTTGCCGACGGCGTCGACGACCTGCAGCGGCGCGTCGGCGCCGCGTGGCGCGGCCCGGCAGGCCCCAAGCTGCGGCTGCTGCCGGACCGCATCACCCACGACGAGCTGCGCGCGCTCGCCGCACGGGATGCCGGCGGGACCGAGCCGCGCGAGCTGCTGCTCGGGATCGACGAGGCGAACCTGGCACCCTTCTCGATCGATCCGCTCGCCGAGCCGCTGCTGTACCTGTACGGCGACGCGGACTCCGGCAAGTCGTCCATGCTGCGCGGGGTCGTGCACGAGATCATGCGGCTCTACGCGCCGAACCAGGCCAAGATCTTCGCGGTCGACTACCGGCGCGCGCTGCTCGGCGAGATCCCGCAGGAGTACCTCGGGGCGTACCTCACCTCGCACGAGCTGGCCGAGGGCGGCATGGGAGAGCTGGCCGCGTTCTTCCGCAGCCGCATCCCCGGCCCTGACGTCACTCCCGAGCAGCTGCGCACCCGCTCCTGGTGGACCGGGGCGGAGGGCTTCGTGCTGATCGACGACTACGACCTGGTCGCGACCTCGCAGGGCAACCCGATCACGGCGCTCGCGCCGCTGCTCGCACAGGCGGGGGACCTCGGCCTGCACGTGATCCTCACCCGTCGCACAGGAGGCGCGAGCCGCGCCGCGTACGACCCGATCATCCAGCGCATGACCGACCTCGGCGCGACCGGGATCCTGCTCAGCGGCAGCCCGGAAGAGGGGCCGCTGATCGGCAAGATCAAGGCGGTCCCGTCGATCCCGGGCCGTGCCCAGATCGTCAGCCGGGATCGCGGCCTCGTCGCCGCCCAGCTGCTCTGGGTCCCCCCGCGCTACTCCTAGCAGCCGGACAGGCACCCGCACCTGGGCAGTTCTCCCCATCGTGCACGCCGGGAATCGCGGTCTACACTCTTACAGTCCCCTGAATGTCGCTCATGGGACTGCTGGGCAGGTCCAACCGGGGGGTCTTTTTCGTGGTCAAGTCGTTCGCGTGGTTGCGGATGCGTCCGAAGACCCTCGCCTCCGTCGCCGGCGTCGCGGCCGCGAGCGTGGCGGTCGCCGGCATGGCATTCGCCTACGAGGGCAACCCGACCGCCGAGGTCGACCTGCATGACGGCGGCGTCTGGCTGACGAAGACCTCGAGCCTGCTGGTCGGGCACTTCAACAACCAGTCCCGCGTGCTCGACGGCGGGCTGCGCGCTGCCAGCGAGGACTACGACGTGCTGCAGGCCGGCGGCACGGTGCTGGTGACCGACCGCTCCTCGTCCACGCTCACGACGATCGACCCCGCGCGCGTCGTGATGGGCGACGCCGTCTCGGTCCCCGGCGGCGCCAAGTCCGCCCTGGGCGGCACCACGGTCGCGATCCTGGAGCCGAAGGACGGCAAGCTCTGGGTGCTGCCGGCGTCGGGGCTGAGCGGATTCAAAGCCGCGAGCACCAAGCCGGCCGCGACGCTCGGACCGAACGCCGACGTCGCAGTCGGCCGCGACGGCACGGTCTACGCCGTCTCGGCGAAGCAGCGCTCGATCGTCACCGTGCACATCGACGCGCAGGGCGACCTGCAGCCGACCGCCACGGAGGGGATCGACCTCGCACGCGGCGCGAAGCCCACCATCACCGTCGTCGGCTCCACGCCGGTCGTGCTCGACGCGGATGCGAAGGCCGTGTACGCGGACGGGCACCGCACCGAGCTCAAGGGCGGCGCGCTGAAGAGCCTCGACGCGGCCGTGCTGCAGCAGCCCTCGGACGACAACACGGTGGCGGCGATCTCCACCGCCGACGCGCTGATCTCGGTGCCGCTGGACGGCTCCGAGCCCTCCGTGCAGGAGGCCGGCGGCACCGGCTCCCCCGCGGCGCCCGTGTTCGTGAGCGGGTGCACCTACGCCGCATGGGGCGGGTCCGCGAAGTTCATCCGCGACTGCATCGGCTCGGGGAACGACCTGAAGACCACGATCGACGGGGCGCAGAGCAGCACCTCGCTGGTGTTCCGGGTGAACCGCGACGTGGTGGTGCTGAACGACACCGCGAGCGGCGCGGCGTGGCTGGCCACCGACAACCTGCAGCGGGTGGACAACTGGCAGGACATCGTCCCGCCGGAGGGGAACACCGAGAAGCAGGACCAGACCACCGACGACCAGGTGCAGACCACGCTCCCCAAGCGCACTCCGGAGAACACGCCGCCGGTCGCGCACGACGACCGCTTCGGCGTGCGGCCTGGCCGCACCACGATGCTGCCCGTGCTCGACAACGACACCGACGCGGACGGCGACGTGCTCGTCGCGTCCCTCACGCAGGCGCAGCCCTCGATCGGCCAGGTGCAGCCGATCAACAACGGCGGCGCCCTGCAGATCGCCGTGGCGGACAACGCCTCGGGATCCGCGTCCTTCCAGTACCAGGCCGATGACGGTCGCGGCGGCAAGGCCACGGCGACCGTCGCGGTCGACGTGCACGGCTGGGATACGAATGCGGCACCCAAGCAGCAGCGCACCCCGACCATGACGGTCGAGGTCGGCGGCACCCTGAAGTACAACGCGCTGCCGGACTGGCTGGATCCGGACGGCGACGACATGTACCTGAAGGACGTGATCGCGGCCCCCGGGGACCAGGTCGACTTCACCCCGGACGGCCAGCTCAGCTATCACGCGGTCGCGAGCCCGCCGGGCCGCAAGGAGATCAAGATCGTGGTCGCCGACGCGCTCGGCGAGCTCGGCACGGGGACGATCAACCTGGACGTGCGCCCGGCCGGGACCACGCAGCCGGTCACCAACGCCGACCACTACCAGACCCGCGCGGGCGAGCAGGTCACCGCGACCCCGCTCGCGAACGACTCCAGCTCCGGCAAGGAGCAGCTGCGCCTCGCCCGCGTCGACGAGACGCCCGGCGCCACGCTCGTCCCGAACTTCGCCGAGGGGACGTTCACCTTCCAGGCCGCGAACCCCGGCGTCTACTACGTGCAGTACCTGGCCAGCGCGGGCCCGAACGCGGTGCCCGGCCTGGTCCGCATCGACGTGCTGGACAAGACCGCGGAGCAGGCGCCGCCGATCGCGGTGCGGGACGTGGCGCTGCTGCCCACCGGCGGCGACACCCTCGTGGGCGTGCTGAACAACGACATCGACCCGGCCGGCGGGATCCTCGTCGTGCAGTCGGTGACCGTCCCTCCGCACAGCGGGATCGCGGTGTCGGTGCTGAACCACGAGACGCTGCGGATCACGGACCAGGGCAACCTCGACAAGGAAGCCAGGATCAGCTACCGGATCTCGAACGGATCCAAGACCGCGGACGGCGACGTGATCGTCATCCCGATCCCCGCCCCCGCCAAGCTCGAGCCCCCGGTCGCGAACGACGACACCGCGGTGGTCCGCGCCGGCGACGTCGTCACCATCCACGTCCTGGACAACGACAAGCACGCGCCGGGCACGACCCTGCACGTCGCCCCGAAGCTCGTCGAGCCCCTGGTCGACCCGAAGTTCGGCGAGGCGTTCGTGTCGCAGGACACGGTGCGCTTCAAGGCGGGCAGCACGGCGCGCACCGTCTACGCGACCTACGAGGCGGTGGACTCCAACGGGCAGAAGGCGGCCGGATACATCACGATCCAGGTCCTCCCGGTCGACGAGAAGACGAACACCGCGCCCCGGCCGCACGACCTCACCGTGCGCGCGCTCAGCGGCACCAGCGTGCGCATCGCCGTGCCGCTGGACGGGCTGGACGCGGAGGGCGACTCGGTCGAGCTGGTCGGACTGGACTCGGCGCCGAAGCAGGGCCAGGTCACCGAGGTCGGATCGAACTTCCTCACCTACCAGGCCTTCGACAACGCGAGCGGCATCGACTCCTTCACCTACAAGGTGCGCGACCGGCTCGGGAAGGACGCCACGGCGACGGTCCACGTCGGGATCGCGCCCGGATCCAACATCAACCAGGCGCCGTACGCGGTGAAGGACTCCGTGACCATGCGTCCGGGCCGGACGGTCGCGGTGGCGGTGCTCGGCAACGACTCCGACCCCGACGGCGACACGATCGGCCTGGTGAAGAACGGCCTCGAGCTCCCGTCCGGGGTGGACGGGCTGAGCGCCACGGTCTCGGGCGACCGCGTGCTGATCACCGCGCCGAACCGCCCGATCCAGACCTCCGTCGGCTACACGGTCGTCGACTCGCACGGGGCGACGGCCACCGCCCCCGTCCAGATCACCGTCGCCGACGACGTGCCGCTCGTGCCGCCGATCGCCCGCGACGACCGCATCAAGGCCTCGGACGTCAAGGGCAGCAGCCAGAGCGTCGAGGTGCCGGTGCTCGACAACGACGAGGATCCGGACGGCACGATCGACGACCTGCAGCTGAGCGTGCAGGACGACTCCGCCAAGGTGCTGCCGAATCGCAAGATCCAGGTCGCCGTGACGGACCAGCGCCAGCTGATCCCGTACACGATCACGGACCAGGACAAGCAGGCCGCCTCCGCCTTCATCTTCGTCCCTGCGCTCAGCGAGCTCGCGCCGACCCTCACCTCCACCAAGCCGGTCGAGGTGAAGAGCGGCCAGACCAAGGAGCTGCCGCTCTCCCAGTACGTCTCGGTCGCCGGCGGCGGCCAGGCGCGGATCACCCAGGCCGACAAGGTCAGCGCGGTGAACAGCAACGGCGCCGCGCTGATCAAGGACGAGCACACGCTCGTGTACACCTCCAAGCAGGGCTACTTCGGCGAGGACGCGCTGACGTTCGAGGTCACCGACGGCACGGGGCCGGACGACCCGAAGGGGCGCAAGGCCACGCTGAGCATCCCGATCACGGTGCTCCCGCCCGACAACCAGCCGCCCGCGTTCACGAACGCGCAGGTTTCGGTCGCGGCCGGCGAGCCCGCCCAGAGCGTCGACCTCGCCGCGCTCACCAAGGATCCGGATCCCGGCGACGCGAAGAAGATCAGCTACGAGATCTCCGGCAAGCCGGACGGCGGGATCAAGGCCGAGCTGGACGGCTCGACCCTGAAGGTGTCCGCCGACTCGTCGACGCCCAAGGGCAGCGGCAGCACGGTGAAGCTGAAGATCACGGACGGCAAGACGCCGCCCGTCGACGGCACGGTCTCGGTCACGGTCGCCGCGTCGACGCGCCCGCTCCCGGTCGCCAACACCGACACGGTCCCGCAGGCGGATCAGGGCAAGCCGGTGACGATCCCCGTGCTCGAGAACGACGTGAACCCGTTCCCGGACAAGCCGCTGAAGATCATGTCGGTCGACGTGCAGACCGGTTCCGCGAACTCGTCCGTCCAGGGCGACAAGGTCGTGATCACCCCCGCCGCCGACTTCATCGGGCAGGTCGTCGCGAGCTACCGGATCCAGGACGCGACGAAGGATCCGGACCGCCAGGTCGAGGGGCGCATCGTCGTGACCGTGCAGGGCGTGCCGGACGCGCCCGGAGCGCCGCAGGTGACCAGCGTGCAGGACCGCACGGTGGTGCTGAACTGGGCGCCGCCGTCGAACAACGGCGCCGAGATCACCGGGTACACCGTGCGCGCCGCCGGCGGCGGCTCCTACAACAAGCAGTGCGCCTCGACCACGTGCACGCTGGACGGGCTGACGAACAACGTGGAATACACGTTCACGGTCACCGCGACCAACCGCGTGGGCGAGGGCAAGCCGTCGCCGGCCTCCGCGGTCGCGCGGCCGGACGCGCGCCCCGACACCCCGAACCCGCCGACGCTGAAGTTCGGCGACAAGTCGCTGGACGTGTCGTGGACCACCCCGACCACGCCGGGATCGCCGGTGAGCTCGTACAACCTGGAGATCTCGCCCGCGCCGCCCAGCGGCGTGGCGCAGAAGACGGGCGTGACCGGCAACTCGCTGCACTGGGACGGCCTGGAGAACGGCGCGAACTACCAGGTGCGCGTGCAGGCGGTTAACCGCGCGCCGGAGCCGTCCAGCTGGAGCGGCTGGTCGGCGGCGGAGATCCCGGCGGGTCCGCCGACCGCGCCGGGCACGCCGACCGCGCAGAGCGCTCCTTCGGTGGGCAGCCAGTCGCAGATGACGGTGACCTGGAGCGCGGCCGGCCCCAACGGCGACGCGATCTCGAGCTACGACCTGCAGGTGCTGCAGGGCGGATCCGTGGTGCGCACGATCTCGGGGATCCCCGGCACCACGAACACCCAGAACGTCACGGTGGGCAACTCGACCTCGGACTACACCTTCCAGGTGCGCGGCAACAACAAGGCCGGCGCCGGCGCCTGGTCGGGCGTGTCGAACGCGCAGCGGGCGTTCGGCCAGCCGGGACAGACCACGATCACCTCCGCGAAGGAGGGGAACAACAACATCGCCGTGACGTACACGCTCTCCGACTACAACGGCGCGAGCCCGTCCGAGACGCACTACGAGTACTCCCTCGGCAGCGGCTGGAGCCGCAACTGGGACGGCACGAACATCTACGCCGCCAACAACGGCACCTACACGGTCTCCGTGCGGGCGTACTCGGTCGTCGGCGGGCAGGAGTCGCAGCCGGGAGCGGCGGGCTCGCAGGGCAATCTGCAGCCGTACGGCCCGGTCGGCAACCCTTCGGTGCGCGCCGTGAACAACGGTCAGAGCGTGACGCTGAGCTGGAGCCCGCCGGCCCGCAACGGCCGTGACGTCACGGTCAAGGTCAACATCGACGGCAACGGCTGGCAGTCCCTCGGGAACAGCGGATCCAGGACCGTCGGCAACGGCTACGACCAGACCCACACGATCAAGGCGCAGGCATTCGACACCGCGGGACAGCAGTCCGCGATCGTCTCGGACTCCGCCAAGACCGACAGCCCGCCGCCGCCGCGCGTCTGGGTGACCGAGGGCGGCGCGGCCGGAAGCGGCTGCGTGAACGGGTGCCGCTACTTCGTCGTGAACTGGCAGAACCTGAAGATCGGCACCTACTCGGTCACCTGCCACTCCAGTGTGGACGGCCAGATCGGCAGCGCGTCGTACCGGGTCAACTTCGACGGCGCCGGCTCGACCCAGATCGGCTGCTGGAAGGGCCGCGACGGCGTCGACGTGTGGATCGACATCATCGGCTGGGGCGGTTCCGTCGACACCGAGAAGAACTACTGGCCACATGCTTAGCCGCGGTCCCGACCGCGGCGCAGACGCAGACGTGAACTGAGATCAGAGGAACAACCGAGATGACGATGACCCCCGAGCAGGCCGCCTGGTTCCAGGGGACCTTCACCCGCCTCGTCGACAACGTCGACCGGGCGCTGCAGGGCAAGCGCGACGTGATCGGGCTGGTGCTGGCGTCGATGCTCGCCGAGGGGCACGTGCTCCTCGAGGACGCGCCGGGCACCGGCAAGACCAGCCTGGCCAAGGCCCTGGCGGCGACCGTGCAGGGTTCCAGCGCGCGCATCCAGTTCACGCCGGACCTGCTGCCGTCGGACGTCACGGGCGTCACGATCTACGACCAGAACACGCACACCTTCGAGTTCCACAGGGGCCCGGTGTTCGCGTCGATCGTGCTCGCGGACGAGATCAACCGCGCGTCGCCCAAGACGCAGTCCGCGCTGCTCGAGGTCATGGAGGAGTCCAGGGTGACCGTGGACGGCGTCGCGCACGAGGCCGGCCGCCCGTTCCTCGTGATCGCGACGCAGAACCCGATCGAGCAGGCCGGCACCTACAAGCTGCCGGAGGCGCAGCTCGACCGCTTCCTGATCAAGACGTCGATCGGCTACCCCAGCCTGGAGATCACGGCGACGATCCTCGCCGGCGCCGCAGACCGCAACCCGTCGGCGGGACTCAGCGCGGTGATCACCACGAGCGCGGTCGCCGACATGGCCGACCTCGCCGCCGCCGTGCACGTCGAGCCGGCGGTGCTGCGCTACATCGCCGAACTCGTCGAGGCGACCAGGGCCGACTCCGCGATCCGCCTCGGCGTCTCGGTCCGCGGTGCGCTCGCGATGGTCCGCATCGCGAAGGTGTGGGCCGCCGCGCACGGGCGCCACTACGTCCTGCCGGACGACGTGAAGGCGCTGGTCCGGCCGGTCTGGATGCATCGCCTGCTGCTCGATCCCGAGGCCGAGTTCGCCGGCACCACCGCCGAGACCGTCGTCGCCCGGGTCGTCGAGCAGGTCCCGGCGCCGCAGGCGCGCGCCGCCGCCTGACCGCCTGCGGCGCCCGAGCCCCGGCCCTGAGCCTGTGGAAGGGACGAGCCGCCGGCACGGGATCCCTCCGACACCCTCAGACCCCGACCCGCACCGACCGATCACAGAGAGCACGACATGACCACGACCGCAGAGGCCCGGATCCCCGGATCCGAGCGCGAGGCGGGCTGGCGCGACATCGCCGGCCTGCTGCTCGCCCGCGTCGGCGCGCGGCTGCGGCTGATCGCCTCGGCGGTGCGCCCGCTGGCCTGGGTGCTGCTCGGCGTCGCCGTCGCCGCCCTGCTGATCGCGCTGCCGCTGGGCTGGCTCGAGCTCACCGTGATCGCCCTGGTGCTGGCGGTCGTGCTCGCGCTGTGCGCGCTGTTCCTGATCGGCCGCACCGCCTACGACGTGCACCTCGACCTCGCCCGCACCAGGGTCGTGGTGGGCGAGCGCGCGGTCGGCGCGCTGACCCTCGCGAACCGCGGCAGCAGGGCGATCCTGCCCTCCCGCGTGGTGCTGCCTGTGGGCGCCGGCCGCGGCGAGTTCGCGATCAAGCGGCTCGCGCCGGGGGAGGAGGCGGAGGAGCTCTTCGCGATCCCGACCCACCGCCGCGGGGTCGTCTCGGTCGGGCCCGTCAGCGTGGTGCGCGGCGATCCGCTCGGCCTGTTCGAGCGGGCGCACCGCAGGGACGACCCGATCGACCTGTTCGTGCACCCCCGCACGATCGTGTTCGACGGGCAGTCGCTCGGGTTCCTGCGCGACCTCGACGGCCTCCCCGCCGCCGACCTGTCCCGCGACGACGTCTCCTTCCACGCCCTGAACGAGTACCAGCCCGGCGACGACCTGCGCCGGGTGCACTGGCGCTCCTCGGCGCGCACGGGCGTGCTCATGGTCCGCCAGTACGAGGAGACGCGGCGCTCGCACTTCGTGATCGGTCTCAGCCGGTCGATGGCCGACTACTTCGACGAGGACGAGTTCGAGCTGGGGATCTCGCTCGCCGGATCCGTCGGGCTCCGCGCGATCCGCGACTCGCAGCACGTCGAGCTGCGGGTGCAGGGGCGATCGCTCCCCGCGGGGACCGGGAAGCAGCTGCTCGACTCGCTCGCCGGCGTGGAGAGCGGGCGCGCGAAGGACGGCGCCCTGTCCGCGC
The DNA here is from genome assembly GCF_052045495.1 of Microbacterium sp. 22242. Taxonomy (NCBI): domain Bacteria; kingdom Bacillati; phylum Actinomycetota; class Actinomycetes; order Micrococcales; family Microbacteriaceae; genus Microbacterium; species Microbacterium sp. 22242. Next base: position 169,087 of record NZ_JBQEOZ010000008.1, read on the forward strand.
TCGCCGGCACGGTCGCCGCGCACATGCCGCTCTCCAGCGTCGTCGTCCTCGTGTGCGGCAGCCGCACGTCGCCCGAAGAGCTGCGCACGGCCTGCGCGCGGCTGCCCTTCGGCTCCCGCGTGCTGGCGATCGTCGCCCGCCACGGCTCCGCCCCCGCCCTCCGCCGCATCGGCGACGCCGACGTGATCACCGTCGGCGCGCTGGAGCAGCTGCCGCTCGCCCTCGGGAAGGTGCTCGCATGACCGCTCCCGCCCCGTCCCGGAAGGCCGCGAAGACCGCCAGGGTTCCCAGGAGTCCACGGATCCCGACGGCCGCGACAGCGCCCCGTGTTCCCCTCGGCGTGCGCCGCACGCTCATCGACCTCGTCGCCGTCGCCGTGCTGATCGGCGTCGGGATCGTGGGCTGGTGGCCCTCCTTCGCCGGACCGTCCTACCTGCCCGCCGCCCTGGGCGGGCTCCTTCTCGGCCTCGGCGTCGCCCTTCTCTGCGCCTGGCGCGGATGGGGGATCCTGACCACCGCCGGGCTGGTGCTGGTCGCGTACTTCCTGTTCGGCGGAGCGCTCGCCCTGCCGCAGACCACGCTGCTCGGATTCGTCCCGACCGGGTCGACCCTCGGCGGTCTCGCCACCGGCGCCGTGACCAGCTGGAAGGCGATGCTCACCACCGTGGCGCCGGTCGCGGTCGGCGACGGGTACGGCCTGGTGCCGTTCCTCTCGGCTCTCGTCGCCTCGGCGACGGCCGCGGCGCTCGCGCTGCGTCTGCGGCGGGTGGCGTGGGCGCTCATCCCCGCCGGCGCGCACCTCATGCTCGTGATCGCGATGGGCGTGCCCGATCCTGCGGCTCCGATCGCACAGGGCGTCGTCTTCGCGCTCGTGAGCGCGGCCTGGCTGGCGCTGCGGGGCGCGGGCGCCTCGGCAGACGCGGCCGTCCGGATGACCCCGTCGGACGGATCCCGCTCCTCGGCGCTGCTGCGGCGTCGGCTGCTCGCGGGCGCCGCGGTGCTCGTCGTCGCCGGGCTCGCCGGCACCGGCGTCGCCACGGCCGCCACGCTCGCCGGTCCCCGGCACGTGTTCCGCGACGTCGTGCTGCCGCCGTTCGACCTGCACCAGTACGCGAGCCCGCTGCAGTCGTACCGCGGCTACGTGAAGGACCACCGCAAGGACACCCTGTTCACGGTCAAGGGCCTGCCCGCCGGAGCGCGCGTCCGCGTCGGCACGATGGACGCCTACAACGGCGTCGTCTACGACGTGTCGGACGCCGGCGTCGGTTCCTCCGGGGCGTTCAGCCCGATCCGCGACAACATGTCCGCGGACGCGACAGGGGCGGACGCGACGCTCACGTTCACGATGGACTCCTATCGGGGCGTGTGGCTGCCCGACGCGGGAGAGGTCAGCCGGATCGACTTCCACGGCTCGGACGCGGAGTCCCTCCGCCGCGGCACGTTCTACAACGAGTCGACCAGCACGGCCGTCGCCACCACCAAGCTCGGCAAGGGCGACACCTACACGGTCGACACCACCATCCCCCGGACCTGGTCCGACAAGCAGCTCGCGGGGCTCGCGTTCGGCGCCGTCTCGATGCCGAAGGCGTCGCAGGACATCCCGCAGAAGCTGACCGATCTCGCCTCGCAGACCGTCGCGGACGCGAAGACCCCGATCGCGCAGGTCAGGGCGCTGACGAAGAAATTCTCCGAGGAGGGATTCTTCAGCCACGGTCTGCAGGGCGAGGCGCTGTCCCGCGCGGGGCACACCGAGGAGCGCATCTCGACGCTGATCGCGGGCGAGCAGATGATCGGCGACGACGAGCAGTACGCGGTGGCGATGGCGCTCGCGGCGCGTTCGCTCGACATCCCCGCACGCGTGGTCATGGGCTTCTACCCCGACAAGGGCGCCGCCAAGAGCGGCACGTTCTCGGCCAACGGCGACAACCTGCACGCCTGGGTCGAGGTGAACTTCGCGAAGGCGGGCTGGGTGGCGTTCGACCCGACCCCGCCGAAGGACAAGGTCCCGCAGGATCAGATCACCAAGCCCAAGGTGGTGCCGAAGCCGCAGGTGCTGCAGCCGCCGCCTCCGCCGCAGGCGCCCGTCGACCTTCCGCCGACCGTGCCGGATCAGCGCGGCAACAAGGACGGCCCGAACAACCTGTTGGGGATCATCGGCGCCGTGCTCGCGATCGGCGGCAGCGTGCTGCTGGTGCTCGCGATCCTGGCCGCTCCGTTCATCGTGATCGGCGCGTGGAAGGCCGCCCGCCGTCGCCGCCGCCGCGCGGCCGCGCAGGCCGCCGACCGGATCAGCGGTGGCTGGGACGAGCTCACCGACCGCGCGGTCGACTACGGGGCCCGGATCCCGGCGGGTGCGACCAGGGCCGAGGAGGCGGTGACCGTCGCGACCGCGCTCACCGTCCCGGCCGTCACGACGCTGGCCGGTCACGCCGACGCGCAGGTCTTCGGACCGGCCGAGCCCTCGCCCGAGGACGTCGACGCGTTCTGGCGCGAGGTCGACGACATCGTCGCAGGCCTCGGCAAGAACGCGAGCTGGCGCCGCCGCCTGCTGGCCAGGCTCAGCCTGCGTTCGCTGATGGGCGGATCGCGGATCTCGTCTGGCGTGCAGAATCTGCGCGAGGCGGCGACGGAGCGGATCCGGCTCGGCTCTGGTGCCGCGCGACGGCGACCTGGCACGATCGAGAGCACGCCGACCCGACCCGACGGCGCCCGACCCGAGAGCGAGACCCCATGACGAACACCCCGATCGGACCGATCGCTCCGATCGCGCGCCGCGCGGTGGCGTGCCTCATCGATCTCGCGATCGCGGGGGTCATCGTCGTCGTCGGCTACGGGATCACCCTCGGCGTCACGGCTGGATCCGCCCCCGGCTCCCTCTCCGGCGTGCTCGCGATGATCCTCCTGGGCCTCGGCGCCACGTTCGCGGTCGCGATCGCATGGTTCGTGGTCTCCACGATCCTGCAGGGCGCCGGAGCATCGGTCGGCATGCGGATCATGAAGCTGCGGGTCGTGCGCGCCGACACCGGGGCGCCGCTCGGGTTCGGACGCGCGCTGCTGCGCAACGTGGTGTTCGGGCTGAGCACGGCGATCGTCGTCGGCTATTTCACGCCGCTGTTCGATGGATCCGGCCGGTATCAGGGCTGGCACGACCGCGCATCCGGCGCGCTGGTGCGGGACGCGCGCGACGCGGTCGCCGCGCCCGCGCGCCAGGCCGAGCCCGCGGCCGCGGCGCCCGTGACCACGGCGATGCCGTTCATCCCGACCCCGAGCGAGGCGTTCGCGCCGCCGCAGCCCGCTCCCGGGCCGTCCTTCGAGCAGCAGTCCTTCGAGCAGCCGTCCTTCGAGCAGCCGTCCTTCACGCAGGAGCCGGCCGTGCTGCACGACCCGGCGGATCGGGGTGCCGCGACCGGCCACACGCTGCCGCACGCGCCGAGCGCCTCCGGGTACGCGCCCGCCGGACACGGGTCGGGCGCAGCGGGATACGCGCCGGTCGACGCCGGCTTCGGCGCCGATCCGCTCGACGCGACGGTGACCTCCGCGGCCGTGCAGGCGGCGCGGGTCGCCCAGGAGGCGGAGAGCGCGATGATCACGGTCGTTCCCGGGATCAGCCCCTCCGTCCCCGCCCCCGCACCTGCGGCGGTGTCGGGGCCCGAGGCGGCCGTCGCCCCGGTCGCGCCCGTCGTCCCGGCGGAGCCGGCAGCGGCCCCGGCCGTGGCCCCCGGTCCTGCGCCGGCCACGTCCGCGCCGGTGATGCAGTCGTCCGACGATCACGACGACCTCGAGAGCACCCGCATCAGCATCCCCGGCCACCGTCTGCTCTTCGTCTGGGACGACGGCGCCAGGGCGACGGTCTCGGGCCGGACGCTGTTCGGGCGCAACCCGGCACCCGAGCCCGGAGCGGCGGTCGTGGTGGTCCGCGACGAGACGCTCTCGCTGTCGAAGACGCATTTCGAAGCGGCGGCCGAGGCCGCGGGCGGCTGGGTGATGGACCGGCACTCGACGAACGGCATGACGATCGTGCGCGACGGCGTGCGCGTCGCCTGCCCGCCCGGCGAGCGGGTCCGGATCCGTCTCGGCGACGCGATCGAGATCGGCGAACGGATCGTCACGGTCGGAGGCTACGCATGACCGCTCCCATCGTCGCCCGGGTCGGCACGGCCACCCACACCGGGCTGCGCCGCGCGCTGAACGAGGACGCCTATCTCGCGGAGGCGCCGCTGTTCCTGGTCGCCGACGGCATGGGCGGTCACCAAGCGGGCGATGTCGCGAGCACCACGGTGATCGCGGAGTTCCGCGGTCTGCAGGGCCGAGGCTCGCTGAGCATCGACGACATCAGTTTCGCCCTCGCCCGGGCCAGGGCGGCCGTCGACGCGATCGCGGGAGGCGGCGCGACGAGCGCGGGCACCACGCTCAGCGGCGTGGCCGTGGCCGAGGTGGACGGCGTCGGCTACTGGCTCGCCCTGAACATCGGCGACTCCCGCACCTACCGCCTCGCGGGAGGCGTGCTGGAGCAGGTCTCGGTCGACCACTCCGTCGTGCAGGAGCTCATCGACGCCGGCGAGCTCGTGGCTGCGGACGCGCAGCGGGATCGCCGCCGCAACATCATCACCCGGGCCCTCGGCGCGGGCAGCACCGGCGAGGCCGACTACTGGATGATCCCCGCCTCGGTCGGGGATCGGATCCTGGTCTGCTCCGACGGGCTGAGCTCGGAGGTCGGCGACGAGGAGATCCGAGAGGCGCTGCTCCGGCACGAGGATCCGCAGGCCGCCGCCGATCTGCTCATCGCCCGCGCGCTCGAGCTCGGCGGACGCGACAACGTGACCGCCGTCATCGTGGACGCGATCCACGTGACGACCAGGCCCGGAGCCGGGGGCGCGGCCGGGATCGACGACGAAGACATCGACTCGGACACGCGACCGCGCGCCGAGGCCATGGGAGGGATGCGCTGATGAACGCCGTCTACCGCGCGGGAACCTGGTTTCTGCTGATCGGCCCGAACGCCGTCGTCGCGCTTCCTCCGGACTCCGCGCCGGAGCTCGTCGCGCGGCTGTGGGAGCGCGTCGGCTCCGACGACATCGCCTTCTCCGACGTGGTCGATGCGCTCACCGCCGCCGGCGGCGGATCCTTCGCCGCCATCCCGCCGTTCGCCGCCGTCGTCCGCGAAGGAGACCACGCGCGGGTCGCCGTCCGCGGCCGGGTGAGCGCCCGGGTCGTCGGGGCCGGGACCGAGCAGGAGATCACCGGCGCCGAGGTCACGACCTGGAGCGAGCGCTTCGTGCCGGCCGTCCGCGGCGCCGAGATCCTCGTCGAGGACGATCAGGACGACGTGGCCCTGCCGGTCGTGTCCGGGGTGGTCCGCGCGGCCCGGGTCGGGTTCGGATCCGTGCTGGAGCCTGTCCCTGAGGCTCTTCCGGCCCCTGAGCCGACTCCGGTCCCTGAGCCTGTCGAAGGGACCCCGCTGGACGAGGGGGAGGCCGCCCGGCCCGATGAGCCCGAGCACGTCCCCGAGCCGACCCCGGTCCCTGAGCCTGAGCCTGAGGCGACTCCGGTCCCTGAGCCTGAGGCGACTCCGGTCCCTGAGCCTGAGGCGACTCCGATCCCTGAGCCTGAGCCGACTCCGGTCCCTGAGCCTGTCGAAGGGACCCCGCTGGACGACAAGCCCGCCGCGTCGGACTCGGTGGCCGACGAGCCCGCTTCAGACGAGCCCGCTTCAGACGAGCACCCCTCAGACGAGCACCCCTCAGACGAGCACCCCTCAGACGAGCCCGCCTTCGACGAGCCCGCTCCCGAGCCGATCGCTCCTGCCGTGGAGGTCCCCGTGGCCGAGGCGGACGTTCCGCTGATGGAGGTCCCCGAGCCGATCCCGGCCGCGGGAAGCGCCGAGCAGTGGTCGACCCCGTCGCCCGCTTTCGCGCACGACGACGATGTCGACGACACGGTCCTGTCGCCGTCCTCGCCGAACGCGGTCCCGGTGGAGACGATCATGCCCCCCGCGGATACCATCGCCCCTCCGCTCGGCGGCCACACGCTCGACCTCCGCCCGGTCGGCGGCGCCGAGCAGCCGGCGAACGAGGTCTTCGAGGAGGCCGACGACGGCGACCACGACGGCGCGACGATCTCGCTCGCCCAGGCCCGCGCCCTGCGCGGGGCCGCCCCCGAGCACATCCCCGATCCCGCTTCCCACCCGGCCCCGTCGTTCAGCCCCGCCGCGTCCCCTGCGTCCGACCCGTCCCACGGGCCGCGGATCCGCATGTCCACCGGGCAGGTCGTGGCCCTCGACCGCACGGTGGTGATCGGCCGGCGCCCGCGCGCGACGCGCTCCACGGGGGCGACGCTGCCGCACCTGATCGCGGTGGACAGCCCGCAGCAGGACATCTCGCGCAGCCACCTCGAGATCCGTCCCGAGGCCGACGCGGTGGTCGTGCTCGACCTGCACACCACCAACGGATCGACCCTGCTGCGGCCCGGCGCCGATCCGGTCCGGCTGCACCCGGGAGAGCAGACGATCGTGGTCAGCGGGGACGTGATCGATCTCGGCGACGGCGTCACCGTCGCGTTCGAGGATCTGCCGTGAGCCGTCCGCCGTCTCCGCCTCCCCGGCTCGCCGGGTTCACCTACGTCGAGCCCCTCGGCACCGGCGGGTTCGCTGACGTCTTCCTCTACGAGCAGCAGATGCCGCGCCGCCGTGTGGCGGTGAAGGTGCTGCTCGCGGACCGCCTCTCGTCGGGCGCCGCCCAGGAGTTCTCCGACGAGGCGAACGTCATGGCGATGCTCTCCACGCATCCCGCGATCGTCACGATCTACCAGACCGGCGTCGCGGACGACGGCCGCCCCTATCTGGTGATGGAGTACTGCCCGCGCCCCAACCTGCAGCAGCGCGCCCGCAAGGAGCCGTTCAACGTCGCCGAGGCGCTCCGGGTCGGCGTGCAGGTCGCCGGGGCGGTGGAGACCGCGCACCGGGCCGGAGTGCTGCACCGCGACATCAAGCCGGCGAACATCCTGGTCACGGCCTACAACCGCCCCGCGCTCACGGACTTCGGGATCGCGTCGACGACCGGGGCGGTGAGCGAGGCCGCCGGCATGTCGATCCCTTGGTCGCCGCCGGAGTCGTTCGGCGACCCGCCCCAGGGGGGCGTCCGCTCGGACGTGTACGCGCTCGCGGCGACGATCTACACCCTGCTCACCGGCCGCTCGCCGTTCGAGAGGCCGGGCCAGCGCAACAGCGGCGCGGATCTCATCTCGCGCATCGAGACCGAGCCGCTGCCGCCCCTCGGCCGTGCGGACGTGCCCGAGAGCCTGAGCCGCGCCCTCGAGCGCGGGATGGCGAAGAACCCGGAGGACCGCTTCCCCAGCGCGGTGGCGTTCGCGCGTGCGCTGCAGAAGATCCAGATCGAGCTGTCTCATTCCGTGACGCCGATCGACATCATGGACGACCATCCGGTCGAGCCGGACTCGGACGAGGACGACGACGGCCTGACGCGCGTCCGCGAGGTCGTGAGCATCGACCCGAGCCACACCGCGACCCGGCCGTCCGCGATCACGAGCCCGGTGGCCCCTGCCGTCGCGCCGACCGCCCCGGGGCCGCGGTTCGATCACCCGCCCGGCCCCGCGGAGCCGGCGGCGACCGACGCCACGGTGATCCGTGCTCCGGCTCCGTTCGCGCCGCAGGACGACGACCCCACCCGGGTGCGTCCTCCGCAGGTGGTGAGCCCCGGCCCCGCGCAGTCCGCCCGCCCGGCCGATTCCGACGGNCGGCAGCGGCCTCTCCGGCCGTGCACGCGTACGCCGGCGCTCCCTCCGCAGCGCCCGACGCGCCCGGCGGGTACGCCCCGCACCCGCACCCGCACCCGCAACCCGGGGCGGAATCGCGCCCGGAGCCGGCCTCTGACACCGGGACGTCTCGCCCGGGCGTCCGGCGAGGCCTGGTGTGGGGGCTCGTCGCAGCGGCCGCGGTGGTCGTGCTCACCGGCGGGTCGGTCTTCGCGGTGAACATGCTCAACGCGAACCCGCCGACTCCGAAGCCCGCCCCGACCAGCGCGGATCCTCAGGACGTCACGTCCGACGTGATCCCGCAGGTGACCGACATCGTCGCCACGAAGCAGAGCGACGGGACGGTCCGCTTCACGTGGACCAACCCGCACCCCGAGGAGGGCGACAAGTACGTGGTCGCGGAGTCGCTCGCGAGCGGGCCGGGGCAGGCGACGACCGTGGACACCCCGGTGGCCTACACGACCCTCAAGAAGGATCAGACCACCTGCATCACCGTCGAGCTGCGCCGCAGCGACGGCCGCAGCTCGAACCCGGCGCTGGGGTGCCTGCCGTGACCGGCGCGATCGCGGAGCCCGGCGCCCCCGCGCCGGTGACGGTCGAGTTCGCCGGAGAGTACTTCCCGATCGAGCCGGGTGGGCGGTTCGTGGTCGGACGCGAGGGCGATCTCGCGATCGACGACAACCTGTTCCTGCACCGCCACTTCCTCGAGATCATGGAGTCGGGCGGACTGTGGTGGCTGGCCAACATCGGCACCCGCCTGCAGGCGACGGTCACCGACGCGACCGGCGGGGTGCAGGCCTGGCTCGCGCCGGGTGCGCGCCTGCCGCTGGTCTTCGCGAGGACGAACGTGGTGTTCTCCGCGGGCCCCACCACGTACGACTTCACGATCCACTCCTCGGAGCCGACGTTCCGCCCGGTGCATCACGATCTCGTCGGAGACGGCGACTCGACGATCGGCGAGGTGCCGCTGACGATCAGCCAGAAGCAGCTGCTCCTGGCGCTCGCCGAGCCCCTGCTGCGTCGCGACGGATCCGGAATGAGCTCGATTCCGTCGAGCGNCGCACGCCTGGAGTGGACGGTGACCCGGTTCAACCGCAAGCTCGACAACGTGTGCGACAAGTTCGATCGGATCGGAGTGCCGGGCATGCGCGGCGGGGCGCGCGGGTCCGCGACCAACCGGCGGGCGCGGCTCGTGGAGCACGTGATCGCCTCGCGGCTGGTCACGAAGGAGGATCTGGCGCTGATCGACCCCGCGCGGCTCGCGCTCGATCGGGCCAAGGACACCGGCGATGGCGACTGAGCGGCAGGGGCGGGCCGGGACCGATGTGCTGTCCCGGGTCCCGGCCCGCGATGGGCACTTCTCCCCATCGACCGTCCCGGTGTTCCTCGAATAGTTTGAGTGGTGCGAGACCGTCTGCTCGTCGTCCGAGCTTGCCGATGCAGCATGGCCGGACCGGAGTGTTTGCAAGAGAACTGAGGTGGTTGTGGTGAGTGGGTTCTTCGAGGGCATGACCGCGGAGGAGGTGCAGGAGCGCCTCGCCGTGCAGGTGGAACAGGCGCAGCAGCGCGCCGAGGCCGCATCCGCAGTGCGGTCGGAGATCGAGGCCGTGCGCGAGCAGGCCACGTCTCTGCGGCGCGAGGTCACGGTCGCCGTGGACGCCTCCGGGCGCCTGCTCGACGTGACCCTGAGCGAGGCCGCGCTGCAGCTCGGCGCGCGGGCGCTGGGGCGGATGATCGTGGACACGTCGGTGAAGGCGCAGCAGGCCGCAGGAGCGCGGGCCGCGCGGATCGCGGCGGAGGCGTTCGGCGAGGACGATCCGGCTGTCGCGCATCTGAGGTCGGAGATCGAAGCGAGGGCGCCCAAGTCGGACGGGCTGCCGGATGGGATCGAGTACCGCTGATGACTGGTCAGATCGCGTTGGATTTCGAGCTCGGGCGGCGGCACGCGGCCCGGGTGGGGCGGGTCGCGAGCGACGTGCGGATGGCGCAGGACGCCGCGAGCTCGCTGAACCTCGCAGGCGGAGCGTTCGGAGTGATGTGCTCGTTCCTGGTGCCGCCGGCAGTGCTGGTGTCGCAGGTCGCGGTGGGAACGATCAGTTCGGTGTCGGCGATGCTGGGACGGGCTGAGACCGAGTTCCTCGGCGTGGTGAGCGACTTCGAGGCGATGGAGCAGGACTTCTCCGGGCGTTACCGGGGTCTGCACGGCGGTCTGGAGAGGGCGCAGTGACGCCGCCGAATCCGTTGGTGGCGGGGCCGGTGGATACGACGAGTCCGTTGCAGGGGACGTTCTTGTTGGAGGATGGGGAGGCGCTGGTCTCGGCGATCAAGTCGGGGGACTGGGTTGCGGGCGGGTTCGCGGCGTTCAGTGCGGTGATGGACACGGTGGCGGCGGTCTCGGATCCGTTGGGGTCGTTGATCGCGGCGGGTCTGGGCTGGTTGATGGAGCATCTGCAGCCGTTGAAGGGCTGGCTGAATGATCTGACCGGGGATTCGGGTGCGGTGGCGGGGTTCGCGCAGACGTGGACGAATGTGGGGGCGCAGTTGCGGCGGTCGGCGTCGGATCTGTCGACGGTGCTGGGGGATCTGGACGCGGCGGATGGTGCGGCGGTGCGGGCGTATCTGGTGTTTCAGCGGGATGTGGTGAAGCATCTGCAGGGTGCGGCGTCGTGGGCGGATGGCATGGCGGCGGGGATGCAGATGGCGTCGACGATCGTGCAGGTGGTGCATGATCTGGTGCGGGATTCTTTGGCGCAGTTGGTGGGGTCGCTGATCTCGTATGCGGCGGAGTTGGTGTTCAGTCTGGGGTTGGCGACGCCGTTGGTGATCGAGCAGGCGTCGACGCGGGTGTCGGCGTTGGCGGCGAAGTTCTCGAAGAAGATCCCGGATCTGGTGGCGGCGATCCGCAAGCTGGGTGAGCTGGTCGAGAAGCTGAAGGCGTTGTTCAAGCGGTTCGGCGACACCGCGGACCGCCTCCTCCACGGAGGCAAGG
>NZ_JBQEOZ010000009.1:0-164786 GCF_052045495.1 Microbacterium sp. 22242
ACCGGATCCACCTACATCGACAAACCACCCGCACCCGTCACCTTCACCATCGACGATTCAGACGCCGATCCGCCACCCGATCGCGAACTCCCGCCGTTCTGACGCCGCCACGATCCAGTGGGTCACGCGCGCTCTGACGCTCTCACCGCGTGCGGACGGCAACGATGGTCTCGAGGATCCGCTCACGGTGAGGACGAAGCACCGTCCGCTCATCGCAGGAGCCCGGACGCTCGCCGTTCGATGAAAGACTGAGCCCATGCCCGACCGGCCTGAGGTTGTCTGCATCTGCGGGTCTATCCGATTTCTGCACGAGATGCGTGCAGCACAGAGCGAGCTGACGTTCGCCGGCATCATCGTCCTCGCACCGGCAGAAGCGGGAGAGGCGGTTTCGGCCGAGCAGAAGGCACTCCTGGACGAATTGCACCTGCGGAAGATCGACATGGCCGACCGCGTCCTGGTCGTCAATCCCGGCGGGTACATCGGCGAGTCGACCCGAGGCGAGATCGCGTACGCCCGCGCCGCCGGCAAGCCGGTCTCATTCACAGGTCCTGCCCATCGACGGAAGCCGTTGACGGAAGCCGTTGACGGAACGAATTCGGACAGGAGTCTTGCGCCGATGATGGAGCGCCGATGATCGATCTGCAGCCGCATCACCCCGAATGGGCGCACGCCTTCCGCCGCGAGGCGTCGATGCTCCGGGCCCTGCTCGCGGGGCGGATCGATGCGGTGGAGCACATCGGCAGCACGGCGATCCCCGCACTGTTGGCGAAGCCGATCATCGACCTGGCCGCGCGCGCCGCCTCCGCCACCGATCCGTTCGCTCTGGGACCGCCACTCGCAGACTCCGGCTATCGCCCGCACACCGACGGCCCGAAGAGCCACGCGGTCTACGTCCGCAGCTCCGGCGAGCGGCGGACCCACATCCTGCACGTGTTCACCACCGAGCAGTGGACGCACTGCAACCAGAGACTCTTCCGCGATCGGCTGCTGCGAGACGCGACGGCCCGCTCCCGCTACCAGGCGCTCAAGGAATCACTCGTCGATCACACGGACGGGAAGAGCTACACCGCAGCCAAGCGAGCGCTGATCACGGAACTGGTCAACGACGAACGGGCACTCCGGAGCCTGCCGCCGACGGACCCCTGGGACAAGTAGCCCCTGAAGACCGACTCACTTTCGCGAATCGCGTCGTGCGACGGACCCGTCTCCTGTCCCGTCTCGACTCCCGCAGGACACCGTCGCTCACAGGCCTCGAGGCCGGCCCGTCGACCGCGGAGGGACACCCGCGGAGGGACGGACGCCGCGTCACAGCGCGGGAGAATCGGCCGGAACGATCGGACGGTGCTCGTAGAACGTCTGCAGGACGACGGTGGTTCGCGTGCTCACGTTCGCCGCCAGACGGACGTCGCGGACCAGCTGCTCGAGGTGGCGGGGCGACGGCACCCGCACGAACAGCATGTAGCTCGCGTCCCCCGCGATCGAGTGGCAGGCTTCGATCGCGTCGAGGTGCTCCAGCAGCTCCGGCGCGTTGTCGGGCTGGGCAGGGTCGAGCGGGGTGATCTCGATGAACGCGGCCAGCGGCCTGCCGACCGATTCCGGGTCGATGACCGGCCGGTATCCCGAGATCACCCCGCGCGACTCCAGCCTGCGCAGCCGCGACTGCACCGCCGACACCGAGAGTCCCACGGCCTCGGAGAGCTGGGAGAGCGTGGCCCGGCCGTCCCGGGAGAGGGCGGTGAGGATCGCGAGGTCGACAGGATCGTCCATAGATGGAATAATATCTGAGTCAACCTGATTCTGCCGGAATATTTCCTGCTTTTCTCCGATCGGAGGTCCCGATGTCCCTCACCACCACGCACACCAACGCTCTCATCGGCGAACCCGAGGTCGTCGAGGACGCCACCGTCGTCGAGCAGAGCGCTGCCTGGCGGATCCTGAAGGACGCCGCGATCGCGCTCCGCCCGCTGCAGATCAAGGACGGATCCGTCCCGAACGCCGAGGACCACGAGACCGCACGCGCGCACGTCGCCGCGATCATCGCCGGGATCCGCGCTCTCTCCCCCGCGTTCCCGCACGACGCGGAGTACCTCGCCGCGTCCATCAAGGACTTCGAGCGCTGGGTCGACGAGGGCTTCGGCGTACCCGACTTCCTCGACTCGCTCATGGCGTTCCAGCCGCAGCAGCACCGCGTCGACGGCATCCGCCACCTCGTCGTGTTCCCGATGTACACCCAGAACGGCTCGAGCGACCGCCTCGTCGAGGCGCTCATCGTCGAGACCATCTGGCCGGAGTTCATCGCCGACCTCGAGGCCGGCGACTACGGCAACAAGCTGTTCGTCTCGCTGCGCCTGGTTGACTTCACCCCCGGCTACGACACCAACTCGGCTGTGCTCTTCCCGGAGACCGTCGCGATGCGTGAGATCCCGTCCTTCACCTGGGGCGCGATCTTCCAGGACCGCGAGGCCGCCCGCTACCGTCGTGTCGTGCGCGCCGCGTCCGAGATCACCAACCTCGACCTGCCCGAGCGCGCGGCCGCGATGCTCGACGACCAGCAGCTCGCCGAGAAGACGTTCGTGATGTGGGACATCATCCACGACCGCACGCATATGCGCGGCGACCTGCCGTTCGACCCGTTCATGATCAAGCAGCGCATGCCGTTCTTCCTGTACTCCCTCGAGGAGATGCGCTGCGACATGACCGCGTTCCGCGAGTCGGTCAAGATCGAGCGCGCGCTCGACGCCCGCATCGCGGCCGGCGAGCACCTCACCGCGACCGAGCAGGAGATGCACGACTACGCGCACCTCGTGCAGTACGCGGTGATCTTCGACCGCATCTTCCGCTTCGCGATCACCGGCAACCGCACGCGCAACTACGACGCGGTCGGCGGCCAGCTGCTGTTCGCCTGGCTGCACCAGCGCGGCGTGCTGCACTGGACCGACACCGCGCTCGCGTTCGACTGGGCGAACGTGCCGGACGCCGTCGTGGCCCTGGGCGACGCGATCGACGACCTGTACTGGCACTCGATCGACCGTCCGAAGATCGCGCACTGGCTCGCCGCGTACGAGCTCGTCCGCGGCACGCTCACCCCGCACCCGGCGTCGCAGTGGGCCCGCGGCCTGAGCGACGAGATCCTCGCCGGCGCCCCCAAGGGCTACACCGACGCGATGCTGGACGACGAGTTCCCGCTGTCGATGTTCTTCGAGACGCTCGACAAGAAGATGAAGCCGGTCATCGAGTCGACCGTGGGGATCCGCGGCACCGATCTGTAGACCCGGCACCGACGCCTGACGCACCTGCGGAGACTCCGGCAACCGCGAGAAACCAGATCCTGCATGAGACACCACGTCTGACGTGGTGTCTCATGCAGGAAATGATGTCTCACGGATCGTGCCGCGCACGCCCTGGTCCGCCCCGAACGCCCGCTCCGCCCCGCATTCCGAAAGGCCAACGTCATGACCGTCGCCGGACGCACCGTCCTCCTCGCCGGGGCCACGAGCCCGGCCGGGCTCACGATCGCCCGGGCCCTGATCGCCGCCGGCGCGCGGGTGATCGCGGTCGGGCGGGATCGGGGCAAGCTCGACGCCCTCGCCGCCGCCGTGCAGCCGGCCACGGACGCGGAAGGACCCGGATCCCTCCGCATCGAGCGCTGCTCGCTCACGAACGAGACCGAGGTCGCGGCGCTCGCCGCCCGCCTCGCGGACGACGGCGAGCACGTCGACGGACTGGTCCCCCTGGTCGGCGGTTGGCGCGGCGGCGGAGGTCTCGCGGGGCAGACCGAGGAGGACTATGGCGCACTCGAGCGGGCCTTCACGACCGTCCGGGTGACCAGCCGTGCGTTCGACGCCGACCTGCGCGCCTCGGCGGCGGGGCGGTTCGCGATCATCTCGTCGACCGCGGTGGCCAGACCGCTCGCGGGCGGCGCGAACTACGCCGCGGTCAAGGCCGCGAGCGAAGCGTGGACGCGTGCGGTCGCCCAGGGCTTCGCCAAGGCCGCCCGCGACGCCGACGAACCCCTTCGTGCCGCCGCGGTCGTGCTGCGCGTGCGCGGCCTGGACGACGCGATCGACCAGGTGGCGACCCGGCTCGTCGGGCTGTGGGACGCCGACGCGGCGGACCTGAACGACCGCATCATCGACCTGGCCTGAGCCCTCAGGCCGCATACTGAACCGCCGATAGGATCTTCCAGTGAGCGTTCTGCACGATACCGCCCTGCGCGGCTTCGCATCCGACAACTATTCCGGCATCCACCCCGAGGTGCTCGCGGCGATCGCGGCGGCCAACGACGGCCACCAGATCGCGTACGGCGAGGACGCCTACACCGAGCGGCTGCAGCAGGTGTTCCGCCAGCACTTCGGCGAGGGCGTCGAGGCGTTCCCGGTCTTCAACGGCACCGGCGCGAACGTCACCGGGCTGCAGGCCATGCTGCCCCGCTGGGGCGCGGTGATCGCGGCCTCGACCGCGCACATCAACGTCGACGAGGGCGGGGCGCCCGAGCGCATCGGCGGCTTCAAGATCCTCTCCGTCCCGACCGAGGACGGCAAGCTCACCCCCGAGCTCGTGGACCGCGAGGCCTGGGGCTGGGGCGACGAGCACCGCGCGCAGCCCCTGGTGGTCTCGATCACCCAGTCGACCGAGGTCGGCACGCTGTACACCGCCGAGGAGATCCGCGCCCTCGCCGATCACGCGCACGAGCGCGGCATGAAGCTGCACCTCGACGGCGCCCGGATCTCCAACGCCGCGGCCGCACTCGACCTGCCGCTGCGCGCGTTCACCCGCGACGCCGGCGTCGACGTGCTGAGCTTCGGCGGCACCAAGAACGGCGCGATGCTCGGGGAGGCGATCGTCGTGCTCACCCCGGGTGCGGCCGACGGGCTGACCTTCTCGCGCAAGTTCAACATGCAGCTCTCCTCGAAGATGCGGTTCGTGTCGGCGCAGCTCATCGCGCTGCTCGAGGGCGACCTCTGGCTGCGCAACGCCCGGCACTCGAACGCCATGGCGCAGCGCCTGCGCACCGCGCTCGAGGCGGGCGTCGCGGACGGTTCGATCCACGGCGTCGGCTTCACCCAGCCCACGCAGTCGAACGGCGTGTTCGCGACGCTGCCCGCGGGCGTGGCGGACCGGCTGCGCGAGACGTTCCGGTTCTACGACTGGGACGCCGCGCGCAACGAGGTGCGCCTGATGTGCAGCTTCGACACGACCGAGGCCGACATCGACGCGCTCGTGGCCCTCGTCGCGCAGGAGACGACCCGGTAGGCATCCGGTTCGGAGCGCTCCCCCGGCCCATGGCCTCGGCGCGGCGGGCCGATCAGGCGGCCGCTTCGGCCAGCCATTCGGCGTCGGCCTCGCGGAACTGCTCGTCGACGTATCGCGACGGCATCGACGCCAGGATGCGATGCCACGACTCGGCACGGGCGAGCGCGGCCAGCCGCCACACGGCGGGCAGGGCGGCGTGCAGCTGCGGGAGCGGGGCCAGATCGCTCCAGACCTCGAGCGCCTCGTCCAGCGGGCGGCGGACCCGCGGGTCGTCGATCGAGGTGCCCAAGGCCGCCGCGGCCGACTCGGTGGGGAAGCGGAGTGCGGCGAGCGGCGAGGAGACGACGGCGTCGCCGAAGTCGAAGAAGCGGATCCGGCCCTCCGAGACGAACACGTTCGCGTCGTGGAGGTCGTTGTGCTGCAGCGCGAGCGGCAGGCCGAGCGCGGCGACCTCGTCTCCGGCCCGCTCGGCCGCCGCCACCGCGCGGTCCGCCTGCGCCCGGAGCCCGTCGGGGATCCGCCAGCCGGCCCGCGCGTTCTCGGCGAACCCCGCGATCCCTGCCGGATCCAGGACGGTCAGCCCCAGCGCGTCGACGTACGGGACGGTCGCCCGCGCCAGCAGCATCGCCTCGCGCAGGAGCGCGCCCTGCAGTTCCGACCGGCGCGGGTGCTCCCGCAGCACCGGGCCCTGATCGGCGGTGAGCAGCAGGTCCCGTTCCGGATCCGCCGCGACCGGCGGCACGATCCGCTCGGGATCGATCCGCGCCAGGAGCCGGACCAGTCGTGCCTCCTGCTGCTGACCGGGGCAGTTCTGCTTGACGAAGTGCGTCCCCGCCTCCGCCTCCACGCGCCACACGGCCGCCCACGGACGGTCCTTCACGCGCTGGAGCGAGCGCACCTCGCCGACCGAGCGGGACACCCACTCCTCGAGCTCCGCGAGGAACTCCGGCGTCCGCCAGACCTCCGGCGTCCAGCCGGGCGGATCCGGATCGTGCGTCGGCGGCACGTCAGCGCAGCAGACCCAGGTGCGCGAGCGCCTGACGGATCAGCGTGCCCCTGCCGCCCTCCATCTCGGCGGCGAGCGCGTCGCTGGCCGCCTCCTCCGGACTGAACCAGGTGACCTCGAGCGCGTCCTGCCGGGGCTCGCAGGTGCCCGTCACCGGCACCACGTACGCGAGCGAGACGGCGTGCTGGCGGTCGTCGTGATAGGCGCTGACGCCCGGGATCGGGAAGTACTCGGCGACCGTGAACGGCGACGGCGAGGGCGGCAGCATCGGGAACGCCATCGGCCCGAGGTCGTTCTCGAGGTGGCGGAACAGCGCGTCCCGCACGGTCTCGCCGTAGCGCACCCGGCCGGACACGATCGTCCGGGTCATCTCGCCGAGCGGCGTCGCCCGCAGCAGGATCCCGATGTCGGTGACCTGACCCGACCCGTCCGTGCGCACGGGCACCGCCTCGACGTAGAGCATCGGCAGCCGCCGGCGCGCCTGCGCGAGCTCGAAGTCGGTCAGCCAGCCCGGGTTCGCTCCCCCCGAGGCCCCGAGCCCGCCGAAGCCGCCGCCCAGCCCAGCGGACAGCGCGTCGGGGAGGCCGTCGTCGTCGGACGGATCGGGGTCGGGTGTGCGTACCGCCATGGTCCATTTCTACCAGCGATGCCGCGGATCCGTCCGAAGCCGCCGGCCCCTCGCGCCGAGCCCGTCCGCGTCTGGGGCAGGATGGACGCATGGCGGAGACCGTGGACATCGACCGCAGCGCGGTGCGCTGGGCCCGGCAGGGCGAGCAGCTGCCGCTGCTGGTGCTGCTGCACGGCTACGGATCCGACGAGCGCGATCTGTTCGCACTGGTCCCGTTCCTGCCGGACGATGTCGCAGTGGCCGCGCTCCCGGCGCCGCTCACCGCGCCCTGGCCCATGCCCGGCCGGTCCTGGTATCCGATCGAGGAGCTCGAACGCCGCGATCCCGGCTCGGTGACCGCGGCGGCCGGCGCGGTACTGCGCTGGCTCGACGCAGAGGCCGCGGACGCCCCGTCGATCGCCCTGCTCGGCTTCTCCCAGGGGGCGTCCGTCGCGATCCAGGCCCTGCGTCAGGATCCCGACCGGATCGCTGCCGTGGTGAACCTCAGCGGCTACGCCGCCCCCGGGGAGCTGCCCGACGACGAGGCGCTGCGCGACCGCGGGATCCCGGTGTTCTGGGGACGCGGCACGAACGACGACGTCATCCCTCCCGCCCTGGTCGTGCACACCGCGCAGTGGCTTCCCGAGCACACGGACCTGTCCGGCCGGGTGTACCAGGGCCTCACGCACAGCGTGTCGGAAGACGAGCTGGCCGACGTGCACCGGTTCCTGGAGCGCTGGCGAGACGGGGTTCAGGCGCCGGGCGAGGGCTGATCGGGGCCCCCGCTTGCCGCGTCCGGCCTCGGGGCCTCGGGATCGGGTCCGCTCTGCGGTCCACCACGACCCTCGGCCTCTGCGCGGCGGCGATGCTCCTCGCGCTCCATGCGCGCGCCGGCCCTCGTGAACAGCACCATGACCGCGGCGCCGATCCCCAGGCCGATCGCGACGCCTGCGCCCGCGTTGCCCAACGCGACGCCGAGCGCGACCCCGACGCCCATCCCGATCGCAAGCCCCGCGCCGAGTCCCATCCGCCGCATCGTCTCGCCGGATGCCGGCCGCTGCTCGCTCATTCCTCCAGGGTAGATCTCCCCCTGCGCTCCGGCATCCGACGGACCTCCGCGCCGCGCGACACGCCCGGGTTGCACGAGCCGCCGTCCTCCCGGTATCGTCTTCTGCGTCCTGTCCGCCGTGTAAGGAAGTCCCTTGATCTGAGTCGTCGCCTCCGCGTTCCATCCACGCGCTGATCCGACACTCCTTCCTGCCCACGCTGCTTCGGCACAGGCATCTCCGGTTCCCTGGACCGTCCTTCTCGTGACGGTCCGACCGGACCCGGCTTCAGCGCACCCCGAACACTTTCCGGGAGTCGCCCCATGTCATCACCCGCCCCCACCTCCGCGGTCGTGCTCGACCGCGTCACCTTCCGCTGGGCCGACGGATCCACCGCGCTCGAGGCCGTGTCGGGAGCCTTCGGCACGGGCCGCACGGGCCTGGTCGGACGCAACGGATCCGGCAAATCGACGCTGCTGCGCCTCGTGGCCGGCGAGCTCGACCCCACCTCCGGCCGCATCACCGCGACCGGCGACGTGGCCTACCTCCCGCAGCGTCTCACGCTCGACACGCACGCCCGCGTGGCCGAGCTGCTCGGCGTGGCGACGGCGCTCGACGCCGTGCGCGCCATCGCTGCCGGCGACGTCGACGCGGCCCGCTTCGACGAGGTCGGCGACGACTGGGACGTCGAGGCGCGATCCGAGGCCGCGCTGGCCGAGGCGGGCCTGGATCCGTCGTTCCTCGACCGCACCGTCGGCGAGCTCTCCGGAGGCGAGGCCGTCCTGGTCGCGATCGCCGGGATCCGCGCGCGCCGGGCGCCGATCACGCTGCTGGACGAGCCGACCAACAACCTCGACCGCGGGGCCAGGGCGCGCCTGGCCGAGATGGTGCGCACCTGGCGCGGCACGCTCGTGGTCGTCAGCCACGACGTGTCGCTGCTCGAGCTCATGGACGACACCGCCGAGCTGTACGGGAGCGAGCTCAGCGTGTTCGGCGGACCGTACTCCGAATGGCGCGCGTGGCTCGACGCCGAGCAGGACGCCGCGAGGCAGGCCGAGAAGGACGCCAAGCAGGCCTTCAAGAAGGAGAAGCGCCAGCGGATCGAGGCCGAGCTGAAGCTCGCGACCCGCTCGCAGATGGCGAAGAAGGCGTACGAGGAGAAGCGCGAGCCGAAGATCGTCATGAACGGGCGGAAGATGGCCGCGCAGGTCTCGGCGGGCAAGCTCCGCACCGAGGTCGCCGAGAAGGAGGGCAGCGCCCTCGCCGCCCTCGATGCGGCCGGACGGCGGGTGCGCGACGACGCCACGATGAAGATCGAGCTGCCGGATCCCGGCGTCTCGCGCAGCCGCCGCATCGCCACCATCGGCGACGCCGAGCGGTCCTGGACAATCCAGGGTCCGGAGCGCGTGGCGCTGATCGGGCGCAACGGCGTCGGCAAGACGACGCTGCTGCGACGGCTCGTCGCGGGGCCCGGCTCCGGCCCTGGCTCCGGCCCCGGCTCCGGCTCCGACTCGGACGGCGCAGGGCCGGCCGTCTGGCCCGAAACGACCGGGTCGGCATCGGAGTGGTCCTCCCCCGGCGTGCGAAACTCAGTCGATTCGGGGGCTTTCGGCGGCGTTACCGCGGCTGCACCCTCGGATCGACTGAGTTCGGAACACGTCGCCGAGTCCGATGCGGGAGAAGCGGTCGCCGCGGAGCATCGGTCGAGGTCTGCAGTGCCGAAACCCCTCCGTGGTGTCGCGCACACCGACCGCATCGGATACCTGCCGCAGCGGATCGACGGCCTCGACGAGACCGCGACCGTGGTGCAGAACATCGCCGCGCGAGCCCCGGAGATCCCCGAGAAGGAGCTGCGCAACCGGCTCGCCCGGTTCCTCATCCGCGGGGCGGCGATGGACCGGCCCGTCGGCGCGCTGTCCGGCGGGGAGCGGTTCCGGGTCGCGCTGGCGGCGCTCCTTCTCGCGGACCCCGCGCCGCACCTGGTCGTCCTCGACGAGCCGACGAACAACCTCGACCTGGACACCGTGGATCAGGTCGTGCAGGCGCTGCGCGCATACCGCGGCGCGGTGCTCGTCGTCAGCCACGACGACGCGTTCCTGCGGCGGCTCGATCTCGACCTGACGCTCGAGCTCGACGCGGAGGGCCTGCTCACGGAGGTGACGCTCGACACCTGACCGCAGGCGGCGGAGTTCTCCGACGCATCGGGAATGCGCTCGTGGCACCCCGCTGTTGCGCACGTCATGACGACAATCGGAATCATCGGAGCAGGACACATCGGCAGCGCCGTCGCGGAGGCCCTCGCGGGTCTCGGCTACGACGTCGTGATCGCGAACTCACGGGGTCCGGAGACGCTCGACGCGCTCGTGGGGCGACTCGGGCCGCGCGTGACGGCGTCCACCGCGACCGGAGCCGCCGAGGCCGCCGACGTCGCGGTGGTCACGGTTCCGCTGAAGGCCGTGACGGACGTTCCCGTCGCTCCGCTCGCCGGGAAGATCGTGCTCGACACGAACAACTACTACTTCGAGCGGGACGGCCACATCGAGGCCCTCGACCGCGGCGAGACCACCACGTCGCAGCTGCTGCAGGAGCACCTGCCCACCTCGAAGGTCGTGAAGGCGTTCAACCACATCAGGGCCGATGAGATCCTGACGACGGGGTCTCCGGCCGGCACGCCCGATCGACGCGCGCTCGGCACGGCGAGCGATGCCGAGGACGCCGTGGCATTCGTGACCGATCTGTACGACCGGCTCGGGTTCGACACCGTGAGCGCCGGCCCGCTGAGCGAGTCGTGGCGTCTCGAGCGCGACCGCCCTGCCTACGTCACGCGGCAGAATGCGGAGGAGCTGCGCGCCAACCTCGCCGCCGCGAACCGCCTGCCCTGACTTCGAAGCGCGGTACGGCGCGCCCGGCATACGCGAGGCATGCCCGGCCGCGCCGCATCCGGATCCAGGCGCCCCCCAGGAGGCGGGGGCAGGATGAGGCCATGAGCGACCTCGTCCGCCCCCGCAAGGGCCGTGTCATCGCCGGCGTCTGCGCCGGTCTCGCCCACCGCTTCGGCTGGTCGGTCTTCCTCGTGCGCCTGCTCGCCGTCATCCTGATGGTGTTCGCCGGCCTGCCGCTGTGGGTCTACCTCGTGCTGTGGATCCTCATCCCAGCGGAGAAGCGCCGCTAGGCATCGCTGCGGTCAGGAGCGCTTCGCGCGCATCGCCCTGGTGTGCCCGAGTGCGGGGTCCGCGGCGAGCAGTGCGTACTCCTCGGACTCCCGCGGCACCAGGGTCACGCGACCGTCCGCGTCGCTGAGCACGCCCCAGCCGTAGCGCTTGCCGAGCGGCGAGGCGCGCAGGCAGGCCTGCCCCTTCGCGAAGAACGCCGTGCGCGCCGCCGCGTCGGAGGGGTCGATGCCCCGGCGCAGCGCCCAGGTCGCGAAGATAACGTCGTCGGAGGTGTGCTGGAACGGGTGATCCGCGATCATCCGGTAATGCAGCTCCGCGATCGTGGGCGTCTCGCCCGCGGGCGGCTCCTGCGCGTGATCGGCCGGACAGTCCTCGGCCACCTCGATGAACGTGCTCGTGTAGTTCGTCGTGTGCTCGGCCATGCCCCCATGCTCGCACCGGGCGCCGACGCGGGCTTGGAGATCCGCGACAGGATCCCTGTGCACGGGGACGCGCCGACGCGCAGGCCGTTGCGCCCAGGGCGGATCCGCGCCCGATGTCGGTGGCAGCGGCGAAGATGGACGGATGAGCGACGTGCTCGACCGCTTCACTCCCGCGACCCAGGACTGGTTCCGCGGGGCGTTCGCCGCGCCCACGCCGGCACAGGCCGGGGCGTGGGAGGCGATCTCGAGCGGGAAGCACGCGCTCGTGGTCGCGCCGACCGGATCCGGCAAGACCCTGTCGGCGTTCCTGTGGGCGATCGACCGGGTCTTCCGCGAGCGCACCGCGGAGGCGGCGGAACCCGAGGCGCTGTTCGCGGCGCCCACCGGCAAGGCGCGGGGAAAGAAGGCCGCCGAGGGCTCCGGCCGCACCCGGATCCTGTACATCTCGCCACTCAAGGCCCTGGGCGTGGACGTGGAGCGCAACCTGCGGTCCCCGCTGATCGGCATCGGCCAGTCCGCGCGACGGCTCGGCGTCTCCGCCCCCGCGGTGACCGTGGGCGTGCGCTCGGGGGACACCACCTCCTCCGACCGGCGCAAGCTCGTCGCGGATCCCCCGGACATCCTCATCACCACGCCCGAGTCGCTCTACCTCATGCTCACCAGCCGGGCCGGCGAGACCCTGCGCGACGTGCACACGGTGATCATCGACGAGGTGCACGCGGTGGCGGCGACCAAGCGCGGCGCGCACCTCGCCGTGAGCCTGGAGCGGCTGGACCAGCTGCGCCGCGCGTCCGCCCCCGACGCCGCCGGTTTCCGGCCCGTGCAGCGGATCGGGCTCTCCGCCACCGTGCGGCCGATCGACGAGGTGGCGCGGTTCCTCGGCGGCGCGCAGCCGGTGGAGATCGTGGCGCCGCGCGCATCCAAGACGTTCGATCTGCAGGTGGTCGTGCCGATCGAGGACATGCTCAACCCTCCCCCTCCGCCGGGCACGGCGGACACGCCGCGGCCGGCCGGGGCGGATCGCGTCGACCAGCCGGCCGGAGGAGCCGACGCGTTCGGCCCTTCGACGGGCTCAGGGACCGACACGGAGATGACCGGATCCGTGTGGCCGCACGTCGAGGAGGCGATCGTCGACCGGATCCTCGCGAATCGCTCCACAATCGTGTTCGCCAACTCCCGGCGTCTCGCCGAGCGGCTCACCGGGCGGCTGAACGAGATCTACAGCGAGCGGATCGGGCTGGACCTCCCGGCTGCCATGGTGCCGGCCGCGATGATGGCCCAGGCCGGTTCGACCGCCGGGGCTGATCCGGTGCTCGCGAAGGCGCACCACGGCTCGGTCTCGAAGGAGCAGCGCGCGATCGTCGAGGAGGAGCTGAAGTCGGGCGTGCTGCGCTGCGTCGTCGCGACGAGCAGCCTCGAGCTCGGCATCGACATGGGCGCGGTCGACCTCGTGATCCAGGTCGAGGCGCCGCCGTCGGCCGCCTCCGGGCTGCAGCGCGTGGGCCGCGCCGGGCACCAGGTCGGCGAGATCAGCCGGGCCTCGCTGTTCCCCAAGCACCGCGGCGACGTGCTGCACACCGCGATCGTCACCGAGCGCATGCTCGCGGGGCAGATCGAGGCGATCAGCGTGCCGCGGAACCCGCTCGACATCCTCGCCCAGCAGACCGTCGCGGCGTGCGCCCTGGATCCGCTCGACGTGGAGCAGTGGTTCGACACCGTGCGGCGCAGTGCGCCCTTCGCCGCGCTGCCCCGTTCGGCGTACGAGGCGACGCTCGACCTGCTGGCCGGACGGTTCCCCTCCGACGAGTTCGCGGAACTGCGACCACGGCTGGTCTGGGACCGCGACGCCGGCACCCTCACCGGGCGCCCCGGCGCGCAGCGGATCGCGGTCACGAGCGGTGGGACGATCCCGGATCGCGGCCTGTTCGGCGTGTTCGTCGCCGGCGAGACGACCGGCGCCAGGGTCGGCGAGCTCGACGAGGAGATGGTCTACGAGTCGCGGGTCGGCGACGTGTTCACGCTGGGCACCACGAGCTGGCGGATCGCGGAGATCACACACGACCGGGTCAACGTGCTCCCCGCCTACGGCCAGCCGGGCAAGGTGCCGTTCTGGCACGGCGACGGCCTGGGTCGGCCGTTCGAGCTCGGCGAGGCGCTCGGCGTCTTCAATCGCGAGGTGCACGGCGCGACGCCGGAGAAGGCCCGTGAGCGGCTGACCGCCGCCGGCCTGGACGAGCGCGCGCAGGCCAACCTGCTCGCCCATCTGAACGAGCAGAAGGAGTCCACCGGCACCCTGCCGACCGACCGCTCGCTCACCGTCGAGCGGGGCCGCGACGAGATCGGCGACTGGCGGGTGATCCTGCACTCCCCGTACGGGCAGACCGTGCACGCCCCGTGGGCGCTCGCCGTGAACGCGCGGATCCGCGAGCGGCTGGGGGTGGAGGGATCCGCGGTCGCGAGCGACGACGGCATCATCGTGCGCGTGCCGGACGCCGACGCGGAGCCGCCGGGGGCGGAGCTGTTCGTCTTCGACCCGGACGAGCTGGAGCGGATCGTCACCGACGAGGTCGGCGGATCCGCCCTGTTCGCCTCGCGGTTCCGCGAGTGCGCGGCCCGCGCCCTGCTCATGCCGCGGATGAACCCGAATCGGCGCACCCCGCTGTGGCAGCAGCGGCAGCGCTCGGCGCAGCTGCTCGAGGTCGCCCGCAAGCATCCGACGTTCCCGATCATCCTGGAGACCCTGCGCGAGGTGCTGCAGGACGTGTACGACCTGCCGTCCCTCCGGCGGCTCGCCACCGGGATCGCGGAGCGGCGCATCAGGCTCGTCGAGGTGCAGACGCCGCAGCCGTCCCCGTTCGCGCGGGATCTGCTGTTCGGCTACGTGGGCGCGTTCATGTACGAGGGCGACTCGCCCCTCGCCGAGCGCCGGGCCGCGGCGCTGTCCGTGGATCCCGCCCTGCTGGGCGAGCTGCTCGGCACGGTCGAGCTGCGGGAGCTGCTGGACCCGGACGTGATCGCGCAGTTCGAGCGCGAGGCGCAGCGGCTGGATCCCTCCCGGCGGGCGCGCGGGGTCGAAGGCGTCGCTGATCTGCTGCGGATCCTCGGCCCGCTGGACGCGGCCGAGGCGGCGGCGCGGCTGGAACCGGTCCCGGAGGCTCTCGACGGGGCCGGATCCGCCTCGGACGCGTCCGGGGCGTCGGCGCCCGAGGCCGACGCGGCCGCCCATCTGGCCGCCCTCGTCGACGCCCGCCGGGCGATCGAGGTGACGATCGGCGGGGTGCGCCGGGTCGCCGCGATCGAGGACGCGGGGCGCCTGCGCGACGCACTCGGCGTGCCGCTCCCGGTGGGGATCCCGGTCGCCTTCCTCGAGCCGGTCGCGGATCCGCTCGGCGACCTCGTCGCCCGGCATGCGCGCACGCACGGCCCGTTCCTCGGGTCCGCGGTCGCCGCCCGGTTCGGACTCGGCCCGGCGATCGTGCGGCAGACGTTGCAGCGGCTCGAGTCGGACGGGCGGGTCACGAGCGGATACTTCCTGCCCGAGGCCGGTCCTTCCCGGGCGGCGGGGACCGGCGACGAGACCGAGTGGTGCGACACCGAGGTGCTGCGCCGGCTGCGGATGCGGTCCCTCGCGGCGATCCGCGGCAGCGTCGAGCCGGTCCCGCCCACGGCGTTCGCCCGGTTCCTGCCGGAATGGCAGCACCTGGCCCGCCCGCTCGAGGGCATCGACGGCGTCGCCGCGGTGATCGAGCAGCTGGCCGGCGTGCCGATCCCCGCGAGCGCGTGGGAGTCGCTCGTGCTGCCGCAGCGCGTGCGCGACTACTCCCCCGGGATGCTCGACGAGCTCACCAGCGCCGGCGAGGTCGTCTGGGCCGGGCACGGCGCGCTCCCCGGACGCGACGGGTGGGTGTCCTTGCACCCCGCCGACCTCGCCCCGTTCACCGTGCCGTTCGCTGACGAGCGTCCCGAGGAGGGATCCCTCGAAGCGCAGCTCCTCGCGGCGCTCGGATCGGGCGGCGCCTACTTCGCGGCGCAGCTGCGGGAGGCGATCGGCGCGGAGAACGAGGTCTCGGTCGTAGAAGCGCTGTGGAACCTCGCCTGGAGCGGTCACGTCACGAACGACACGTTCGCCCCCATCCGGTCGCTCCTGAGCGGCGGCAACCAGGCGCACAAGGTCACCCGCCGCCCGCCCCGCACGCGCACGTTCCGCGGCATGTCGCTCGCGCGCCCGGCCTCCGCGCCGCGCCCGCTGTCGGTCGGCGGGAGATGGTCGCTCCTGCCCACGGCGGAGACGGATCCGGCTCGCCGGGCGACCGTCTCGGCCGGGCTCCTGCTGGACAGGTACGGCGTGGTCACCCGCGGCTCGGTGCAGTCCGAGGGGCTGCCGGGCGGCTTCGCGCAGGCCTATCGCGTGCTCGCCGGCTTCGAGGAGGCCGGGCACTGCCGTCGCGGCTACGTGATCGAGAAGCTCGGCGCCGCGCAGTTCGCCGCCTCGGCGACGATCGACCGGCTGCGCACCTTCGGGGGTCTCACGGATCCGCCGCCGCGCGCGGCGCGCACGCTCGCCGCCACCGATCCCGCGAACCCGTACGGCGCGGCTCTCGGCTGGCCCCGTCTCGACGACGTCTCGCATCGGCCGGGCCGGAAGGCGGGCGCGCTCGTCGTCCTGGTCGACGGATCCCCCGTGCTCTATCTGGAACGCGGCGGCCGCACGGTCCTCTCCTTCACGGACGACGAGGACGACCTGCGCGCCGCGACCGCAGACCTCGCCGCGACCGCACGAGCGCGGCGACTCGAGACGCTCACCGTCGAGAAGGTGAACGGCGAGGGAATGTACGAGCGCGGGCCGGACGGGCGCGGGCGGGGCCCCGCGCTCGGCCGGCTGCTGCAGGAGGCCGGGTTCGTCGCGACCCCGCGCGGCTACACGCTGCGCAAGGCGGTGTGAGCGATGCCGCCGGATCCGGCGACGGCCGCCAGATCGGACGGCTCGCGCGGCCGCACCGGCCCCGCGCTTTCCGGCCCGTACGCTGGGGGCATGATCCGAGGGTTCGCGGCCGGCGTGGGCACGCTCGCGCGCGGATTCGGCCTGTGGCGGACGCATCCGCGCCTGATGGCCCTGGGCCTGATCCCGGCCGCGATCGCGTTCGTCGTGCTCGCCGCGCTGCTGGTGCCGCTCGGGTTCTCGATGGGCGGGATCGTGTCCTGGCTGACGCCGTTCGCCGCGGAGTGGGCCGCCGGCTGGCGCGACGCCCTGCGGATCGTGCTCGGCATCGCGCTCTTCCTCACTGCGGTGATCCTGTCCGGGCTGGTCTTCACCGCCTTCGCCCTCACGATCGGCGACCCGTTCTATCAGCGCATCTGGCGCGGCGTCGAGCGATCCCTGGGCGGACCGGAGCCGACCGGCGAGACCGGGTTCTGGACGACGGTCGGCGAGGGCGCGCGCCTGGTGGGCCTCGGCGTGCTGATCGCCCTGCTCACCCTGCTCATCGGTCTCATTCCGGGTGTCGGCGGACTGCTTGCGACCGTGACCGGCGTCGTGCTGTCGGGCCGCGTGCTCGCCCGGGAGCTCGCCGGGCGGGCCTTCGACGCCCGGGGTCTCGATACGGCCTCGCGCTCACGGCTGCTCTCGGCCGACAGGGCACGCGTGCTCGGTTTCGGGGTCGCCACCCAGCTCTGCTTCATGGTTCCGCTGGGCGCGCTCGTCACCATGCCCGCCGCGGTCGCCGGATCCGCCCTCCTCGCGCGGGCGCTCGAGTCCGCCGCCGCCGATCGGCTGCGGTCCGATGCCTGAGGGCGACACCGTCTACCAGGTCGCGCATCGGCTCGACCGGGCGCTGCGCGGCGGCACGGTCGTCCGGTTCGACCTCAGGGTGCCCGGGCTCGCGACCGCCGACCTCACCGGATCGGTGGTGCACGAGGTACTGCCGCGCGGCAAGCACATCCTGATGCGGATCGGGGACTGGACGTTCCGCTCGCACCTGCGCATGGACGGAGCCTGGCACGTGTACGTTCCCGGGGAGCGCTGGCGGGTGCCGGGCTTCCAGAGTCGCGCCGTCATCGCGACCGAGCGGGTGGTGGCGGTCGGCTTCGACGTGTCGATGCTCGCGCTCGCGCCGACCACGGAGGAGTCGCTGCTCGTCGGTCACCTCGGGCCGGATCCGCTCGGCGACGACTGGGACCTCGCCGAGGCGACCCGCCGCGTGTCCGCGGATCCTCGCGCGATCCACGTGGCGCTGCTCGACCAGACGAACGTCGCCGGGTTCGGCAACGAGTACGCCGCGGAGCTGCTGTTCCTGCGCGGCGTGCTGCCCACCACGCCCGCCCGTTTCGTGGACGTCGAACCGCTGCTGGCCCTCGGCGCGCGCACCATCCGCGCGAACCGGGACCGGCCGGACCGCACGTTCACGGGCGTCGCGCTGCGCGGCCGCACCACCTGGGTGTACGGCCGCGCGCACCGGGCCTGCCGGCGCTGCGGAGCGCACATCCTGACCGGCGAGATCGGGGCGGATCCCACGGCGCAGCGCCAGACCTTCTGGTGCCCGCGCTGCCAGCGCTGACGCGCGCGCCAGGAGCCTGACCCGCCCGCCCCGTCTCAGCCGCACCGTTTCAGCCGGCCCGTTTCAGACCGGCCCGGAGCGGGATCGGGTGCGAACCCGCGACACGCGCGAAGTGCGTGCACGGGAATAGATCCGTCCTCTTCGCGGTTGCAGATGTATCCGGGAAAAGTCCCGGGCACGGGAGGTTTTCGTGGGCAAGAACTACGTCGACATCGAGGACGGCCACGGCGGCACGCTGCGCTATCGCAAGCACGCCAACGGTCGCGGGCTCATCGCCCATGGTGCCAAGGTGCACCCGCAGGCGGTCGTGGAAGCGGGCGCCTACGTCGAGCCGGGCGCGAAGGTCGGGGCCGGGGCGCGGGTCGCGCGCGGTGCGTGGATCGAGCCCGACGCGATCGTGGGTGTGAACGCCCGGATCGAGGCCCACGCCCACATCGGCCAGGGCGCCGTGGTGGGCGACGGCGCGAGCGTCGGGGTGCGCGCCGAGGTCGGATCCGGCGCGCGGATCGCACGCGGCGCCCGCATCGGCGATGACGAGACGGTCGCGGCCGGGATGGCCGTGGACACCGATCGCAAGGGCCTCTGGCTCGCGGCCTGATCCGCGGACCGCGGAGGACGACGCTCCGCCCCGAGGGCGCGCATCCCTGAACCGGGTGCGCGCCCTCGGTCTGTACGCTGAGGGCATGAGCAGGCGAGGCGCATCCGGCGGACGCAAGCCCGCGGTCCGCTCCGCCAAGGGCGGCGCCCGCAGCACCGCGAGCGGTCGCTCCGGGGCGGCCGGCAAGGGCGGCAAGGGCGGCGGAAAGAACGCCGCGCGCCCGGCCAAGAAGGCGGAGAAGGTCGTCTTCGACGCTCCGGCCGGGGTGGCCGAAGCGCCCCGCACGCTGCGCCTCGGCACGGTGCCCGGCACCACCCCCGGCCGATGGATCGACGCCTGGCAGGATCGGATGCCGCACGTGGCCCTCGCACTCGTGCCGATCTCCTTCGCCGCGCAGCGCTCCGCGCTCACCGAGGAGAGGGCCGACCTCGCCCTGGTGCGCGCGCCGTTCGACGGCGAGGGCATGCACACGATCCCGCTCTACGAGGAGCGCCCCGTCGTGATCGTGTCGACGGAGTCACACCTGCTCGCCGCGGACGAGCTCACCCCGTCCGACCTGGAGGGCGAGACGCTGCTGACCTCAGCGGAGGACGTGCTGGGCGATCTCGCCCTGCCCACCGCGCCGTCGCGGATCCCCCCTCTCGACACGATCGCGGACGCGATCGCCACCGTGGCGACCGGCGTCGGCATCGTCGTCGCGCCGATGTCGCTCGCCCGGCTGCACCACCGCAAGGACGTGGAGTACCGGATCCTCCGCGATGCTCCCGTCTCACCGGTCCTGCTCGCGTGGCCCGCGGACGCCACCACACCCGACATCGAGGCGTTCGTCGGGATCGTGCGGGGGCGCACCGCCAACTCGTCCCGCTGACGGCAGCGCAGAGGCGCGGCGATCGCGTCCGCGCCGTGCGCCGTGCGCCGTGGGCCGTGCCGAACTCAGTCGATCCGGTGCTCCGAAGCCGTGAACGACGACGATGCTGCAGGATCGACTGAGTTCAGTACCGGCGGGTGCGGCGAGACGACGCTCAGGCCGCCCGCGACGCCTCGGCATCCGCGGTGACGCGCAGCGTATCCCCGATCGCGTCGACACGCACGTGTCCGCCGTCCCGCAGCCGCCCCGAGACGAACAGATCGGCGATGCGGTCGTCGACCTCGCGCTGGATCAGCCGGCGCAGCGGACGCGCGCCGTACTCCGGCTCGTAGCCGTGCTCGCCGAGCCAGGCGACGGCGGCGTCGGTCACGTCGAGCGTGACCTCGCGTCCGGCCAGGCGCCGGGACGTGGCCTGCAGCAGCAGACACACGATGCGGCCGAGCTCGTCGCGGCTGAGCTTGGAGAACAGCACGATCTCGTCGATGCGGTTCAGGAACTCCGGCCGCATCGCCTCGCGCAGCTTGCCCATGACGCGAGCCCGCAGGTCCTCCTGGGACGCGAAGCCGTTCGCCGAGGCGTCCTGCGAGGCCACGAAACCGAGCGCTCCCGAGCGCGAGGCGAGGAACTCCGATCCGATGTTCGAGGTCATCACGATCACCGTGTTGCGGAAGTCGACCGTGCGGCCCTGACCGTCGGTCAGGCGGCCGTCGTCGAGCACCTGCAGCAGCAGGTTGAACACGTCGGGGTGCGCCTTCTCGATCTCGTCGAACAGCACGATCGAGTACGGGTTGCGCCGCACCCGCTCGGTGAGCTGGCCCGCCTCGTCGTAGCCGACGTAGCCCGGAGGGGCGCCGACGAGCCGCGACACGGTGTGCCGCTCGCCGTACTCGCTCATGTCGAAGCGGATCACGGCGGTTTCGTCGTCGAACAGGCGCTCGGCGAGCGCCTTCGCCAGCTCGGTCTTGCCGACGCCGGTCGGCCCGAGGAACAGGAAGGATCCCACCGGGCGGCGGGCGTCGCCCATGCCTGTGCGGCTGCGACGCACGGCACGCGCGACCGCGGCGACCGCGTCGTCCTGGCCGATCACGCGGGCGTGCAGGTCGGATTCCAGGTCCGACAGTCGCTCGCGCTCGCTCTCGGTCAGGCGGCTGACCGGGATCCCGGTGGCGCGCGAGATGACGGCGGCGATCTCCCCCTCGTCGACCACGGCGTCCGCGGCTCCCGGCTGAGGGCCGGAAGCGCCGGTCTCGTCGATCCGGCGCTGCACGTCGGCGATCTGGTCGCGGATCCGCGAAGCCTCCTCGTAGTGCTCGGCACCGACGGCCGCGTTCTTGCGCGCCTCGAGGTCGGCCAGCTGCGCGAACAGCTTCTCGACATCGTCCACGACGCCGAGCCGCAGCCGCAGCCGCGCGCCCGCCTGGTCGATCAGGTCGATCGCCTTGTCCGGCAGCACACGATCGGGGAGATAGCGCGCTCCCAGTTCGACGGCGGCGCGGACGGCCTCGTCCGTGTAGGTCACGGAGTGGTGCTGCTCGTAGGCGGGCTTGAGCCCTTCGAGGATGCGCACGGCGTCCTCGATCGACGGCTCGGCGACCTTCACCGGCTGGAAGCGGCGCTCGAGCGCAGGATCCTTCTCGATCCGGCGGTACTCGGAGAGCGTGGTCGCGCCGACCATGTGCAGGTCGCCGCGCGCCAGCCGCGGCTTCAGGATGTTGCCGGCGTCCATGCCGCCGGCCTCCCCCGAGCCGCCAGCGCCGACCACGGTGTGCACCTCGTCGATGAACACGATGACCTCGCCCTTGTGCGCGGCGATCTCGTCCATCGTCTTCGTGAGGCGCTCCTCGAAGTCGCCGCGGTACCGGGCGCCCGAGAGCATCGCGGGCAGGTCGAGCGACACCACCCGGCGATCCCGCAGCTGCGCGGGCACCGTGCCGTCCACGATCGCGCGGGCGAGCCCCTCGACGATCGCGGTCTTGCCGACGCCGGCCTCGCCGATCAGCACCGGGTTGTTCTTGGTGCGCCGGCTCAGGATCTCGATGGTCTGCTCGATCTCGGCGGCACGTCCGATCACGGGGTCGAGCTCCCCGGCACGAGCACGCGCGGTGAGGTCGAGGCCGTACTGGTCGAGCATGGGCGTCTCCGACGAGGCCTGCGTCTCGTCGCGCTCGGGCTCGGCGCCGGCGGGCACGGGCTCGCGCAGGCTCTGCGTGAGAGCCTCGGCGGTGACGCCGGCGTGCGCCAGGATCTGACCCGCCGGCGCGTCCTGGCCAAGGACCAGCGCGAAGAACACGTGCTCGGGCTCGATGTAGGTCGCGCCCGAGGAGCGCGCCACCTGGTACGCGTGGAACAGCGTCCGGCTCGCGCTCGGGGTGATGGTGGCGGCGTCCACGGAGGCCGGGACGCCGGGGGCGGGCAGGCGCGCCTCGACCGCCTCGATGATCGACCGGGCGGTCACGCCGATGTTCCGGATCGCCTGGACGACGGCGTCGTCCTCGACGATGACGCGCAGCACGTGCAGCGCGTCGAGCTCGGTCTGACCGCGCTCGAGCGCGAAGCGGCCTGCGCGCTGCAGGACCCGCTGGGTGCGCACGGTGAGGAACCGGCTGAGGTCGATCGACCGCGTCTGCCGGGCCTGCTCACCTGCGAGGTAGCGGGCCAGGAACTCGTCGAACGAGCCGGACCCCGCGTCGGTGAAGTCGTTGGGCATATCGCTTCCTCTCAAACTTGAGCGTGATGCTATCAAGTTTAACGCGAGCGCTTCCGAGATATTCCGTCGCGTGCGGTGACAGCCGTCGTTCCGCGGTGGAGCGGCCGTGTCTTACACGGAAACGCAGGGCAGGCGCGGCCGCAGCGCTCCCCTAGAATCCAGGGATGGCCTCGCTTCTCTACCTCGGCGTGCGGCCTGAGCTGGACGCGGCGACAGCGGAGCGCGCGTCCTTCCGCATCGCCCTCGGCGTCGACGACGATCGTCTCGACCGTGTCGACCTCACCACGACGCGCCTGCCCGAGGACGCCTTCGAGCGCTACGCGGGGTTCGTGATCGGCGGCTCGCCGTACAACGTCACCGACGTGCGCAAGTCCGAGACGCAGCAGCGCGTCGAGGCCGACCTCGAGCGCATCGCCGCGCGGGCCCTCGACGGCGGCACCACGGCGTTCTTCACCTGCTTCGGGATCGGCGTGGTCACCCGCCTTCTCGGCGGCGCGGTGACGACCGACCACCCCGAGGAGGCCGCCGCCGCGGAGATCCGCACGACCGCCGAGGGGGCGGACGATCCCCTGTTCGGCCCCGCGGGGCCGGTCTTCCAGGCCTTCACCGCGCACAAGGAGGGATCCGTCGCGGTGCCGCCGGGAGCGGTGCTGCTGGCCGGCAACGAAGCCTGCCCCGTGCAGGCGTACCGCGCCGGGGCCGACCTGTACGCGACGCAGTTCCATCCCGAGCCGTCGCCGCGCGATTTCGCCGACCGGATGGTCTTCTACCGCACCACCGGCTACTTCGATCCGGAGGCGTTCCACACCGTGCAGGAGGCGATCCTGGCGTCGGTGGTGTCCGAGCCCGCGCGGATCCTGCACCGTTTCGGCGAGCGGGCCCTCGCCCGGCACTCGGCCGGGGGTCGTTGAGCGGACGGCCACCGCTCGCCGCGCGGGTCCCGGGGCACAGCCCCCGGCCTCCGACCAGCTCAGCCCTCGCCGTGCAGCAGCGCGATCCGCTCGCGCAGATATGCGTCCAGCGGCAGGTAGCCGCCCGCGGCCGACCAGCGCACGGAGGGGACGCCGTCCACGAGCGCGAGAGGCCCGGAGGAGCCGCCGGCCCCGACCGCGTCCAGGTCGATCGCCGTCCACCCCACGTGCACCGTCTCGCCGTTCGCGAAGCCGCCGCGCGACGCCTCGGCGCGGCGCTCCGCCCTGGCCCTGGCGGACTCCGCGGCGTACCCGCGGCGCACCGGCTCGGCGGCCCGGAGGACCTCGCCGGTGGCGTACACGGCGTCCGCCGAGATGAGCAGCACGCCGACGTGCCACGCGGATCCCGCCCGCACGATCCGCGGCGCCCGCCAGCGGGAGGTCTTCTCCCGGCCCAGCGCCTCCTGCGGCACTCCGGCGAGCGCGGTGCGCGCCCGATCCAGCAGAGCCTCGATCGCAGCGGACGAATCGGCGGAGGTCACGATCCCAGGCTATGCCCGCCGGACGCGCGGTGGGACCGAGCCCGACACGGCCGAGTGATCGATATCATGCGGAGGTGCTCGGGCGCCATCCGAGCACCCAGCCACGATCGGACCAGATGACGACCTCAGCCGCGCCGGGTCCCCGCCGCCTCCCGGGGATGGCCGATGTGGCGCGCCTCGCCGGGGTGTCGGCGCAGACGGTCTCGCGCACCCTGAACGGCGTGCCGAGCGTGCAGCCCGAGACCAGGGCGAAAGTGCTGGCCGCCGTGGAACAGCTCGGCTACCGCCGCAACAACGCCGCCCGTGCGCTCTCCTCGGGCCGCAGCAGGGCGATCGGGGTGGTCACCCTGCGCACCGGGTTCTACTCGCGCACCGCGGTCACGGTCGGGATCGAGACCACCGCGTCGGAATCCGGCTACATCGTGAACACCGTGACGACGTCCTCGCTCGACGCCGGCGAGATCGAGCGCGCCATGTCGCGCCTCGCGGACCAGGGCGTCGAGGGCATCGTGCTCGCGGTCCCGCTGATCTCGACGACGCCCGCGATCGACGATCTCACCCGGGCGGTTCCGACGATCACGATCGACGGGTCGCGCACGTCGTCGACGCAGGTCGTCGCCATCGACCAGGTCGAGGTCGGGCGCCTGGCGACCCGGCACCTGCTCGAGCTCGGACACGAGACCGTCTGGCACGTGTCCGGCCCGCCGCAATGGCTCGATGCGAGCAGCCGCACCCAGGGCTGGCGGGAGGTCCTCGGCGAAGCGGGCCGCGAGGCCCCGCCCGAGATCGTCGGCGACTGGTCACCCGCCTCCGGCCATCGCGCCGGCCAGATCCTGGCGCGGATCCCCGAGGTCACGGCCGTGTTCGTCGCGAGCGACGAGATGGCCTTCGGCCTCGCCCGCGCCTTCGCCGCCCTCGGCAGGGCGATCCCCGGCGACGTCTCGATCGTCGGCGTCGACGACATCCCGCTCGCGGAGTTCTGCTCCCCGGCGCTCACCACCGTGGCCCAGCCCTTCGGGGACATCGGCCGCATCGCCGTCGAGCACCTCCTGCAGGCCATCGCACACCCCGAGGCGGCACCGCCGTCGATCGCATCGATCGAGCCGCGACTCGTGATCCGCGGATCCACCGCCGCACCCCGCGGCTGATCCGCGCGTGCGGTCGGACCGTTCGGCACCGGCCATGTTCGCGATACCTCATCTCTGAGTCACGACCTGTTTTTCTCCTGTACTTCTTGATGTTAGCGATAACTTGCGAGTACCGTGTCGGGTGTTCTCCCCGCCTCGACGATGCAGCAAGGAAGACCGATGCCCCTCGTGATCCCCTCTCTCCCCCGCAGATCGCGCACCGCTCTGGCCGGCGGTGCCGCACTCGCGATCGCGGCCGCCACCCTGGCCATGGGCGCCGTCGCCCCGGCGCGCGCGGACACCGCCCCGCCCGCGGGCTCCGCGATCCCCGACACGGGCTACACCCTGCTCGACGTGGACTCGGAATCCGCTCCCTACCCCGCGCCCCCCTCGCTCGACGGCACCGCCCAGGGCGCGTTCGACGGCGACTACTCCACGCAGTGGGCGTCGAACTACAACGGCGGTTCGCCGGATCCGATGCCGCACTACCTGGCCTTCGACATCGGCGCGACGCACTCCCTCACCGGCCTCGGCTACTCCGTCAAGGTGCAGGGCAACGGCCCGGCGAAAGATGTGCAGGTGCTCACCACCGACGACCCGGCCGTCGCCAAGGACGGCAAGAGCAGCGGCTGGGCGCCGGCGGGATCCGCCACCTTCTCGCAGCCGACCAGCAGCACCCAGATCCAGTACGTGACGTTCGCGCAGCCCGTCTCGGCGCGCTACGTGGAGCTCAAGATCCTCGACGCCGTGAACGGATCGGACAACGCCTCGGCCTCCGAGGTCGTCGTCTACACGACAGACCCGGTCACCACCCCGACGCCGACCCCCACGCCGACGCCCGTCCCGCCCAGCGCGGCGACCGTCACCGTCGGCTCCGTGGACACGAGCACCTGGAGCTACCCCGACGACACGCCGGCGAGCCCGTTCATCGACAAGGACGGCACGTTCCACTTCGGCGAGTCGCACGCGAACTACTACAACGAGCCGGACGGCAGCAACGGCGACATCCGCCAGTGGAACTGGTACACCGGCACGAACTTCGACACCGCGAAGCCCGATGCCGCTCTGAACGCCGCCGGCACGAATCCCGACACCACGGACTTCTGCAACGCCAGCCCGACCGGGGTGGAGTCGACCAAGGCGCCGGCCGGATCGAGCTACACCCAGCCGAACTACTGCGACATCACCCAGATGTGGGTCGACCCCGACTCGGGCGACTGGTACGGCCTGGTGCACAACGAGTTCACGCCCAGGCCCTTCGGCGACGGCCTGCACTACGACGCGATCGACTACGCGGTCTCGACCGACCAGGGCAGGACGTGGACCATCCCCGGTCACGCGATCACCTCGCCGTACAGCACGGCCCGCGGTGACACCGCCGCGTTCCCGCAGCAGACGTACTACTACGGCGACGGCGACCCGCGCCTCTACGTCGACAACGCCTCCGGCTACTTCTACGCGTTCTACGGCTCGCGCGTGGTGAACAAGAGCGGCGGCTGGGTCGCCTTCTACGAGCACGTCGCCCGCGCCCCGATCTCCGGCAAGATGGCGACCGGCACCTGGCAGAAGTGGTACGACGGCGCATGGACGCAGCCCGGCATCTCCGGCAAGGAGAGCAACATGGTCCCGGTTGCAGACGACAGCCAGACGGGGCACACGCCGACCGACAAGGAGTACGACCCGAACACCCCCGGATCCGCGCAGCAGCAGATCAAGAACGGGCAGATGCCGGCCACCTCGCCGCTGTTCGTGATGGACGTCACCTACGACGCCTACCTCGGGCTCTACATCGGCGAGCCGCAGAACCCCGACCAGTCCGGCAACGCCCCGCAGGAGTATTACGCGACCAAGAGCCTCGCCACGCAGAAGTGGTTCCGCCTCGGCGACACCGGCGACGCGTACAAGACCGCGTCCTGGTACCGCTGGTTCGTGGATCCGGCCAACAAGACCGGTTCGGCGATCGTAGGCAAGTCGTTCCGCTCGTACTGCTCCTTCGGATGCAGCAACGACGGGTATGCGGACTACGCCGACGTCACGATCGACGCCGGCTCCTCGGTCACCCCTGCCACGGCGATCGACACGTCGAAGACGTACACGATCGCGAGCGGCGACGGGAACAAGCTCGTGACGACGGCCGGCGGCGAACGGGTCAAGAGCGCCGCGACGGCGACCAAGGCGACCGGGGCCTGGACGTTCCGCGCGACCGGCGACGGCTCCTACACGATCGCGGACCAGAGCGGCGCACTGCTGGGCGTCGATGGCTCCTCCCCGGCCGGGCGCGCCTGGGGCGCGGAGCTCACGCTCACCGGCACGGATGCCGCCGGTGTCGGCCAGCAGTGGTTCATCGTCCCGGACACCTCGGCCGACACCGGAGCGGCGACCGGCAGCGTGCGACTGGTGAACCGCTACTCCGGACTCGTGCTCGGCATCGCGGACACCGCAGCGGCGACCACGGCGGCACGGACCTGGGACCAGGCCGACGCCAAGGCCCACGGCGCGAAGTCGGCGTTCACCACGGCCGCGCAGCAGACGCTCACGCTCGCGGAGTTCACCGGCCGGTCCTGACGGTCGCGTCGAGGGGACCCGGGCTCCGGCTCGGGTCCCTTTCGCGTGCCGCACGATTCGCCTCGGCTCCCTGGGCAGGGCAGAATCGACGGACACCCCTGCTCGCGAGGAGACGCCATGGCGCAGCCCGACACCGCCCGACTGCTGATCGCGTGCGACGACCAGCCCGGCATCGTCGCCGCCGTCGCCGGTGTGCTCGCCGCGCACGAGGCGAACATCATCTCGCTCGATCAGCACTCCACCGACGCCGCGGGGGGCCGGTTCTTCCAGCGCACCGTGATCCATCGCGACGGGCTCGCCGCCGACCGCCCCGCCCTCGAGGCCGACCTCGCCGCGATCGCCGAACGGTTCGGCATGGAGTGGTCGCTGCACGACGCCGCCAAGCGCAAGCGGGTGGCGATCTTCGTCTCGAAGTACGACCACTGCCTGATGGAGCTGCTCTGGCGCACGCAGCGCGGCCAGCTCGACATCGACATCACGATGGTGGTCTCGAACCACCCGGATCTGGCCGAGGCGGCCCGCGGCTTCGGCGTGCCCTTCGTGCACATCCCGTCCGGATCCGGCCCCGACGCCAAGGCGGAGATGGAGCGCCGTCAGCTCGAGCTGCTGCAGGGCAACGTGGATCTCGTCGTGCTCGCGCGCTACATGCAGATCCTCACCGACGAGTTCATCCGCGACCTCGGCGCCCCGGTCATCAACATCCACCACTCGTTCCTGCCCGCGTTCATCGGCGCCAACCCGTACGCGCGCGCGAAGGAGCGCGGCGTGAAGCTCATCGGCGCCACGGCGCACTACGCGACGGCGGACCTCGACGAGGGGCCGATCATCGAGCAGGACGTCACGCGCGTCACGCACGCGGAGTCGGCCGCCGAGCTGCAGCGCCGCGGATCCGACGTCGAGCGCCTCGTGCTCGCGCGCGCCGTGCAGTGGCATGCCGAGGACCGCGTGATCGTGCACGGCCGCTCCACCGTCATCCTCTGAGGCGGCCGGAACAGGCGTCCCCGGCTCAGCCCGCGGACACCCCTGCCGCGAGCTCGGCGAACGCCTCCGCCGCGGTGCCGTAGCGCGCGAGCGGCGCCGACTGCCCCATCCACAGCGACTGCAGCTCGCCCTTGCCCTGCGCGCCCGCCAGCGAACGGAACCGGCCGGTGATCCAGTTCTGCGCGGGGAACGGCGCGATCGACCCGGCCGCCTCGATCTCGGCGACGACCCGGTTGCGGGCTCCGCGGGCGAGCCGCCCGCTCATCGCGCGCGTGAGCACGGTGCGCTCGGCCGCGGTGGAGCGGATCGCGGCGCGATGCGCGTCGTTCGCCGCGGACTCCGCGGTGCCGAGGAACGCGGTCCCGACCTGCACCCCGGAGGCGCCCAGCGCGAGCGCCGCCGCCACCCCGCGCCGATCCGAGATCCCTCCGGCCGCGATCACCGGGACCGGCACGGCGTCGACCACCTGCGGCAGCAGCGAGAACAGGCCCACCAGCGACTCCTCGGCGGGTGCCAGGAACGACACGCGATGCCCCGCCGCCTCCGCGCCGGTCGCCACGATCGCGTCCACCCCGCCGTCGGCGAGCGCGACCGCCTCCGCGACGGTCGTGGCGGCGCCGACCACCCGGATCCCGCGCTCGTGCGCCTCGCCGACGACGTCCGCCGACGGGACGCCGAACACCACGCTGAGCACCTCCGGGGATGCTTCCCAGATCGCGTCCAGCTGCTCCTGCAGCGGCGGCAGATAGCGCTCCGGTCGTGGCGGCACCTCCGCTCCCACCTCGGCGAAGAACGGCGCGAGCGCTGCCGCGTACGCGTCGTGCTCCGGCCCCGGCTCGACCTCGTCGCCGGTGGGCAGCCAGATGTTCACGGCGAACGGCCGATCGGTGGCTGCGCGGATGCCGGCGACGGTCTCCAGGATCCGCTCGCCGTCGTAGCCGTAGAGCCCGTACGAGCCGAGCCCTCCGGCATCGCTCACGGCGGCCACGAGCGGAATCGAGGAGAGCCCGCCGAACGGCGCGAGGATGATCGGGACGCGGGTGCCGAGCAGGTCGTTCATGCTTCCGAGGCTACGCCCGGCCGACGACCCGGCCGACGATCATTGCTCGCGCCCGCGGTGGTGCTGATCGTCCTGTTCACGGCCGCATCCTGACCTCCCCGCGTGACCGGTCCGCCTCAGTCCGGCACGGCCGGGAACGAGCCGGTCGTCGGCGGGGCGGTACGGCGCGAGCCGATCGTGGTGCCGACGCTCGCCGCGATGACGAGCGCGACGGCCAGCAGCCGCAGCGGCGTCACGTGCTGGCCGAGCAGGAGGAAGCCGGCCAGCGTGGCGAACGCCGGCTCCAGCGCGAGGAGCACGCCGAACACCCGCTGCGGGAGGCGGCGGAGGGCGGCGAGCTCGAACGTGTACGGGATCGCCGATGACAGGATCGCGGTCAGCACGGCCGGGAGCAGCCACCGCGGCTCGTGCGCGACCGTGACCACCGCCGGGATCCCGAACGGCAGCAGCGCGACCGAGCCGACGACGAGCGCCATCGACAGGCCGTCGTGCCCCGAGGTCACCTCGCCCACCCGGGCGCTCAGCCGGATGTACACCGCCCAGAAGCCGGCGGCCACCAGGACGAGGAGCACGCCGAGCGGGTTCAGCGCGTCGGCGCCGATCATCCCGTCGATTCCGAGCAGCGCCACCCCGAGCACGGCCACGCCGACCCACACGCCGTCGACCGCGCGTCGGGTGAGGACGGCGGCGAGCACGAGGGGGCCGAGGAACTCGATCGCCACCGCCGGCCCCAGCGGGATGAGCGCGATGGCCGCGTAGAAGAAGCCGTTCATCCCGGCCAGCGACAGGCCGAACAGCACCGACGCGATCCACTGCCGCCGCGTCCACCCGCGCACCTTCGGCCGCACGGCGACGAGCATGACCAGAGCGGCGATCGACACCCGCAGCGAGGTCACGCCCCACGACCCGAGCGCGGGGAACAGCTGCGCGGCGATGGCGGCGCCGAACGGCAGCGACAGACAGGATCCGATCACCAGCGCGATCCCGATCGCGTGCTGCTGGCGCGGGCTGCTCGGGTTCACCCGTCAAGCCTGGCACGATCCGGTTCCCGCGCTCGACGCGACGGCCCGCCGGCACCTCCGCGCCGCCGCTGGAGCCGCGACCCTCAGCCTCCTGCTCACCCCGGATGCGATACTGACTCCGAGTCCATGACGAGGAGGTCGCCCGGTGGCGGACAACGAACGCGCGCTCGAGGACGGCATCGTGACCGATCTCGCGGACCGGATGACCTACGGGTCCTATCTGGACCTGGACCGCCTGCTCGGCGCCCAGCATCCGGTGAGCGTGCCGGAGCACCACGACGAGATGCTGTTCATCATCCAGCACCAGACCACCGAGCTGTGGCTCAAGCTCGTGCTGCACGAACTCGGCACCGCGCGCGACCGGCTCGCGGAGGACGATCTGCGCTCGGCGCTCAAGCACATCGCACGGGTGAAGCACATCCAGGAGGTGCTCACCCAGCAGTGGTCCGTGCTCGCGACCCTGACGCCCAACGAGTACGCCCAGTTCCGCGGTGCCCTCGCCAACTCGTCCGGCTTCCAGTCGGTGCAGTACCGGGCGGTGGAGTTCGCGCTCGGCAACAAGAACGAGCGGATGCTGGGGGTGTTCCGCGCGCACCCGGAGAACCTCGCGATGCTCACCGCCGAGTGGGAGCGGCCGACCCTGTACGACGAGTTCCTCCGTCTCGCCGCACGCCGCGGGCTGCCGATCCCCGCCGAGATCCTCGAGCGGGATGTGCGCCAGCCGTACCGCAGGCACGACTCGCTGGTACCGGTGCTCACCGGGATCTACGAGAACCCGCACGAGCACTGGGACCTGTACGAGGCGTGCGAGGAGCTGGTCGACGTCGAGGACAACTTCCAGTTCTGGCGGTTCCGGCATCTGCGCACCGTGACCCGCACGATCGGGCGCAAGGTGGGAACGGGCGGATCCAGCGGAGTCGACTTCCTGCAGCGCGCGCTCGAGCTCACGTTCTTCCCGGAGCTGTATGCCGTGCGCACGGAGATCGGCAGGTAGAGCGGTGGCGGAGGGCACCTACATCGGCGGGTTCACCGACCACCATGTGCACCTGCAGCTCGTGGATCCCCTGCGGCTGGAGGACAGTCTCCTCGGCCGGGTGCTGGATCTCGGATCCGATCCCGCGCAGATCTCGCGGTTCGCGCGGGTGGTCGCGGAGCGGTTC
Organism: Microbacterium sp. 22242; assembly: GCF_052045495.1. Classification (NCBI taxonomy): domain Bacteria; kingdom Bacillati; phylum Actinomycetota; class Actinomycetes; order Micrococcales; family Microbacteriaceae; genus Microbacterium; species Microbacterium sp. 22242. The sequence continues at coordinate 31,603 of NZ_JBQEOZ010000009.1, forward strand.
GGCGACGAGCCGGGCGGTGTGGCGATCTCCTACGCGGGGGCGTTCCTGACCCCGCCGGGCGGCTATCCGTCCGACCGCGCCTGGGCGCCGGAAGGGTCGGTGCGCGAGGTCGGCACGCTCGCGGAGGCGGCGACCGCGATCGCCGAGATGAAGGCGGCCGGCGCTTCGGTGATCAAGATCGCCAGCAACAGCACCGCCGGGCCCGTGTTCAGCGACGAGATGATCGACGGGATCGCGCGCACCGCCGACAGGCTCGGGCTGCCCGTTGTCGCGCATGCCGAGGGCCCGGGCGAGGCGCAGCGCATGCCGGGTCTCGGGGTGAGGGCCCTGGCGCACGCGCCGTTCAGCGAACGGCTCAGCGACGCCGAGGTGTCCCGGCAGGCGGGTCGGATCGCCTGGATCTCGACCCTGGCGATCCACGACGGGGACGCCAGGGAGATCGCGATCGACAACGTGCGGAGGTTCCACGCGCACGGCGGGACGATCCGCTACGGCACGGACATGGGCAACGGCGACCTCCCCGTCGACCTGAACCCCGCCGAGATCGCGGCGCTGCGCGAGGCCGGCGTGCGCGGGGCCGCGCTGATCCGCGCCCTCGCCCCCACAGCCGCGTCGGTCGAGCGGCGGTTCCTGCTGCCGGCGCAGGATGCGGATCCCTTCGAGACCGTGCCCGCCGTGCCTGTGCGTCCGCCGTCCGCGGGGTGAGACGGCCCCGATGCCGCGGGCGCGGCGGGCTCGCGCTCAGACCGCGCCGAGGTCGATGCCGCCCGCGGCCGGCTCGGCGTAGTCCACCTCGCGCCACACGTCGCCGGAGCGCTCGAACGACGTGACGCTGGAGAGCGCGCAGCGGCGCGTCCGCGGGTCGTGCCGCAGCGGCAGCCCGGCGACCGAGAGGTGGGTGATCCAGATCGGGGCCTGGTGCGAGACGAACACCACGTCCCCGCCGTCCGCCGCCTGCCACGCGTCGTCCATCGCGGCGCGCATCCGCTCCGCGACCATGACGTACGGCTCGCCCCAGCTGGGCAGCGACGGCCGCCGCAGGTGCCGCCAGTTCCACGGGTTCATCAGGGCGCGGCGCATCCGCGTCCCCTCGAACACGTTCCACGGCTCGATGATCCGCGGCTCCACGTCCGGCACGAGGTCGAACGCCGCCGTGAACGGCTCCGCCGATTCGCGGGTGCGCTCGAGCGGCGAGCAGCGCAGCCCCGACACCGGGCGGCCGAGGCCGGCGACGTGGTCCGCCGCCGCCTGCGCCATCAGCCGTCCGGCCTCGCTCAGGTGATAGCCGGGAAGCCGCCCGTACAGCACGTGCGCGGGGTTGCGGACCTCGCCGTGACGGACCAGGTGCAGTCGTTCTGCGACCATCGGCGTCGGGCGGCGCTCAGACCCGGCGGTACTGGGCCGAGCCGAACCCGAGGATGAAGTAGCCGATGAACGGGAACAGCCAGAGCAGGAAGAACGAGAACACCCCGCCCTTGCCGAAGTTCTTGCCGAGCTTGACGGCGACGACGATCGCGAAGATCAGGTTCACGATCGGGATCAGGTAGAGCAGCACGAGCCAGCCGCTCATGCCGGCGATCTTGATGAGGAAGATCAGGTTCACGATCGGGATGATCGCGAGGATCCCCGGGTGGCCCGCCTTGGTGAACACCTTCCACAGCGCGATCGCGATGACGATGTAGACGATGATGCCGATCACGCTGCCGGTGCCGGAGAAGATCGACGAGTAGAGGTTGTTGACCGCGTCGGTCGGATCTGCTGCGGGGACGAGATTCATGGGGAGCGCCTTCCAGGGGTTGGTCGATGGGTGGTGCTGCCGCGAGTCTAGTGAGGCGCGGCCCTCGCTCAGGCGCGGCACGACCGGGAGCGGGCTCTCTCGCCGTACCCACCCCCGAAAACGGCCGCATCCCCGGCCCGTAGAATGGCCCGGATCCCTTTTCCCCACGCTGGAAGGCATATTCCGTGCTTCGCACTCACACGGCAGGCTCGTTGCGAGCCGCGCACATCGGTCAGACCGTCACCCTCGCGGGGTGGGTCGATCGCCGTCGTGATCACGGCGGAGTCGCCTTCATCGATCTGCGCGACGCGTCGGGCATCGCCCAGGTCGTCATCCGCGACGAGGAGATCGCCCGGCCGCTGCGCAGCGAGTTCGTGCTGCAGGTCGCCGGAGAGGTCTCCCGTCGCCCCGCCGGGAACGAGAACCCGAACCTGCCCTCCGGCGAGGTCGAGATCGTGGTGCAGGACGTCGTGGTGCTGAACGAGTCGGCCCCGCTGCCGTTCCAGGTCTCCTCGGGCCTCGCCGAGTCCGACCCGGTCGGCGAGGACGTGCGCTTCAAGCACCGCTACCTCGACCTGCGCCGCCCGGCGTCGATCGCCCCGCTGCAGCTGCGCTCGAAGGTGTACAAGGCGCTGCGCGACGTGCTGCACGAGCGGGAGTTCGTCGAGGTGGAGACCCCGACGCTGACCCGCTCCACCCCGGAGGGCGCCCGCGACTTCGTCGTGCCCGCGCGCCTGCACCCGGGCAGCTGGTACGCCCTGCCGCAGAGCCCGCAGCTGTTCAAGCAGCTGCTCATGGTCGGCGGCGTGGAGAAGTACTTCCAGATCGCGCGCTGCTACCGCGACGAGGACTTCCGCGCCGACCGTCAGCCCGAGTTCACCCAGCTCGACATCGAGATGGCCTTCGTCGACCAGGAGGACGTCATCGAGATGATGGAGGCGGTCCTCACGGCGATGTGGGCCACCATCGGCGTCGAGGTGCAGACCCCGCTGCGGCGCATGACCTACGCAGAGGCGATGGCGAAGTACGGATCCGACAAGCCGGATCTGCGCTTCGGCCTCGAGCTGGTGGAGGCGACCGACTACTTCTCCGAGACCACGTTCCGGGTGTTCCAGGCCGACTACGTCGGCGCGGTCGTCATGCCCGGCGGCGCCTCGCAGCCCCGCAAGGCGCTGGACGCGTGGCAGGACTGGGCGAAGCAGCGCGGCGCGCGCGGGCTCGCCTACGTCCTCTTCAACGAGGACGGCACGCTCGGCGGTCCCGTCGCGAAGAACCTGTCCGAGACCGAGCAGGCGGGCCTCGCCGCGCTCGTGGGCGCGAAGCCCGGCGACTGCGCGTTCTTCGCCGCCGGATCCGTCAAGGACTCCCGTGCCCTGCTCGGCGCCGCCCGCGTCGAGATCGGACGCCGCCTCGGCCTGCTCGCCCCCGACGTGTTCGCGTTCACCTGGGTCGTCGACGCGCCGATGTTCGAGCCGGCGGCCGACGCGGTCGCCTCGGGCGATGTCGCCGTCGGCGCGGGCGCCTGGACCGCGGTGCATCACGCCTTCACGGGACCCAAGCCGGAGTTCGAGGACACCTTCGACACCGACCCCGGATCCGCGCTCTCCTACGCGTACGACATCGTCTGCAACGGCTCCGAGCTCGGCGGCGGATCCATCCGCATCCACCGCGAGGACGTGCAGAAGCGCGTCTTCGAGGTCATGGGCCTGTCCGACGAGATCGCGCAGGAGCAGTTCGGCTTCCTGCTCGACGCGTTCAAGTTCGGCGCCCCGCCGCACGGCGGCATCGCGCTCGGCATGGACCGCGTGCTGCAGCACCTGTCCAAGACCGACTCGATCCGCGAGGTCATCGCCTTCCCGAAGACGGGCAACGGCTTCGACCCGCTGACCTCCGCGCCGGCGCCGATCACCGCCGAGCAGCGCAAGGAGGCCGGCGTCGACACCGTCGCCGAGGCCGTCGAGGTCGTCGGGGCCTGACTCTGCTCGCCCGGCGGCCGTCGCGGGATCCTGAGCGAGCGGGCCACGCGTGGAAGGATCGGAGCATGCTCGCCGATCTGACCCTGCCCGTGCCTCTCGAGACCCGCGTCGGCACCCTGTCGCTGCGCCGCGCCCACCCGGGCGACGCGGCCGCGATCGTCGCGCTGCTCGCCGACGACGCGATCAGCGCCTCGCGCGGAGACGTCGCCGCCGAGGAGGATCTGCCTGCGTACGCCGCGGGTCTGGAGTCGATCCTCGCCGATCCCTCGAACGACCTCCTCGTCGCCGAGCACGAAGGCGCTGTCGTGGGCACCTTCCAGCTGACCCGCATTCCCGGCATGTCGCGCCGAGGCGCCACCCGTCTGCTCGTCGAGGCCGTGCGGGTGCGCTCGGATCTGCGCTCGGCGGGGGTGGGATCCGCGCTGATGCGCTGGACGACCGACGTCGCCGCGCAGGCGCTCGGCACTCCGATGGTGCAGTTGACCTCCGACGCGCAGCGTATCGACGCCCACCGCTTCTACGAGCGCCTCGGTTTCGAGGGTTCGCACAGGGGCTTCAAGTACCGCGTCCCGCTCGATCGCGCCTGAGCGGACGCGGCCGCCGTCCCTTCGAGGAGCCCAGGGCGCCCTTCGGCAGGCCCAGTAGCCGGGAGGGGGTCAGCGGAGCTCGTCGGGGTCGGAGAGATCCTCGACGGCGACCGGACGGGACCCCGCGAACATCACGCCGACGCCGTACTCCTCGCCGATCGAGAGTCCGCACTCCGCGAAGCGCATCATCCAGGTGCCGTCCTGCCAGACGACGGCCTCCGGGGCGCCGAGCGGCGGCTCCTCGGCCGTGAGCAGTGCGCGGTCCTCGTCCGTGAGGGCGCCGTGAGGTCCGGCCAGCTCATCCACGAGATAGCGGATCGCGGCGTCGCTCAGCGCGGCGAAGTCGGAGACGATGCCCTGCGCGGCCTCGCGGGCCTCGGCGCTCGGCTCCTCGGCCGGCTCGGCGATGATGCTCACGGTCGCGCCGCCGTCGCCGCCGTCGATCCCGGCCGTCCAGCAGGCGATGTCGTCGGGGGCGTCGACCCGGATCAGGGTGGCGCCGTCGAGGTCGATCGTGTCGGGGAGGTCCATGCTCCGATCCAACCAGGCGGCGGACCACGGCGGAAGCCGGCCCGGCGGGCACCCGGGCTCTCTCGCCCGCGGCGATCACCACCCGTGCTGCACCGTTCATCCCGCGTTCATCGCCGCCGGGACCTCCGGCAACCTGCCCGCCGTACATTCCTCTCGACCCGACCCCGGCGATCCCGCCGGACATCGAGAGGAAATCATGACCATCAGCTCTCGCCGCGCGCGCATCGGCGCCGGCATCGCGCTCGCCGCCAGCGCCGCGCTCCTGCTCTCCGCCTGCTCCGGATCCGCTTCCGCCGACCCGAACGGCTCGGCTGCTCCCGGCATGAAGGCCGCCGACGCCACCTCGCTGAGCGACTTCGGTTCCCTCGCCGACCTCGAGAAAGCCGCCGCGACCGAGGGCGAACTCAACGTCATCGCGCTGCCGCACGACTGGGCGAACTACGGCGAGATCCTCGACGCGTTCAAGAAGAAGTACCCCAAGATCACGATCAACGAGGCCACGCCCGACGCGTCCAGCGCCGAGGAGATCCAGGCCGCGAAGACCAGCCAGGGACTCGACACCGCACCCGACGTGTTCGACCTCGGCCTCACCGTGACGCTGCAGAACACGGACAAGTTCGCGCCGTACAAGGTGCAGAAGTGGGACGAGATCCCGGACACCCTCAAGGACAAGACGGGTCTGTTCACCGGTGACTACGGCGGGTACATGTCCATCGGCTACGACTCGTCGAAGTTCCCGGAGCCGAAGACGCTCGGCGACCTGAAGAAGTCCGAGTACAAGGGCGCGGTGGCGCTCAACGGCGACCCGACCCAGGCGGGAGCGGCCTTCGCCGCGGTCGGCCTCGCCGCCGTGCAGTCGGGCGGCACGCTGGACGACTACCAGAAGGGCATCGACTTCTTCTCGAGCCTGCAGAAGGCGGGCAACCTGCTCAAGGTCGACGTCACCACCGCCACCGTCGCAAGCGGCGAGACCCCGGTCGTCTTCGACTGGGACTACCTGAACGCCGCGCACAAGAAGGACAACAAGAACTGGAAGACGGTCGTCCTGCCCGGAACCGGCTACGCCGGCTACTACAACCAGGCCATCAACAAGGCCGCCCCGCACCCGGCCGCCGCGCGCCTCTGGCAGGAGTTCCTGTACAGCGACGAGGTGCAGAACCTGTGGCTGAAGGGCGGCGCGCGCCCGGCGCGGATGGACGCGATGACCACGGCAGGGACGATCGACAAGACCCTCGCGGCCGAGCTCCCCGCCGCCCCGAAGGACACCGTGGTGCCGACCGAGGCGCAGAGCACCGCGGCCGGCAAGCTGCTCGGCGAGAAGTGGGCCGCGGCCGTCCAGTGACCTCCTCCCTGTCCGCGGCATCCGCCGCAGTCCGTGCCGGGTCGGAGCCTCGTGCTTCGGCCCGGCGCGGGGCGTCCCCGTCCTCGAAGACCGTCCCTCTGCGTCGCGGCCTCGCGGCCCTGGGGCTGGCCCCCCTCGCCGCGTATCTGCTCGTGTTCCTGGTGCTGCCGACGATCCTCGCCGTCGGCACCGGCTTCTTCACCCGCGACGGCGCCTTCACCACGAGCAACCTGTCGGCGCTGTGGGATCCGACCGTGCTGCTCACGTTCGCGAACTCCGCCGGCCTGTCGCTGCTGACCGCGGCGACCGGCGCGGTCGTCGGCGCGCTCGTCTGCTATGCGCTGCTGGGCCTGAACCCCGCCGGCGGCGTGCGCACGGTCGTGGACGCGGCCGCCGGGGTGCTCGCGCAGACCGGCGGCGTGATGCTCGCGTTCATGTTCATCGCCTCGATCGGCCTCCGCGGCGTGCTCACTCTCCTGATCAAGGACGTCTTCGGGGCCGATCTGTTCGCCCACGGGCCGTGGATCTACGAGCTGCCCGGGCTGATCCTGCCCTACCTGTACTTCCAGATCCCGCTCATGGTGATCACGTTCATGCCCGCCCTCTCGGCGCTGAAGCCGCAGTGGGCCGAGGCCAACCTCACGCTCGGCGGGACCAGGGCCAGCTTCTGGCTGCGGGTGGGGATCCCGGTGCTCGCTCCGGCATTCCTGGCCAGCTTCCTGCTTCTTTTCGCGAACGCGTTCTCGTCCTACGCGACGGCGGCGGCGCTCGCGAGCCAGGGCTCGCAGATCGTGCCGCTGCAGATCCGCGCGGCGCTCACGAGCGAGACGGTGCTGGGCAGGGAGAACCTGGCCGGCGCGCTCGCGCTCGGGATGATCCTCGTCGTCGGGGTCGTGATGTGGCTGTACTCGCTCGTGCAGCGCAGGGCAGCGAGGTGGCAGGCATGAACCGGATCGCCCCCTCGGCGCTCACCCGCTGGACCGTCGGGATACTGGTCGGGCTGCTCTTCCTGGTCCCGCTCGTCGCCACCCTCGCCTACACCTTCCGCGCCGAGGGCGGCGGCCTCACGCTCGCGCACTGGGCCGCGCTCGGCGATCCGGCGCAGGCGTCGGTCTACCAGCCGATCTGGACCGGGCTCGGCAACTCCCTCATCCTCGCGGTCGTCACCGTGCTGATCGTGCTGCTGGTGCTCGCGCCCACGATGATCCTGGTCGACCTGCGCTTCCCGAAGCTGCGCCCGGTGTTCGAGTTCGCGGTCCTGCTGCCGATCTCGATCCCGGCGATCGTGCTGGTCGTCGGGCTCACACCGATCTACCTGCAGATCGGACGCACTCTCGGCACCGGCGCGTGGACTCTCGCGTTCGCGTACGGGATCACCGTGCTGCCGTTCGCCTACCGGTCGATCCAGGCGTCCATCGACGCCGTCGACATGCGCACCCTCGCCGAGGCGGCCCGCTCGCTCGGAGCCGGCTGGACGACCGTCGTGCTGCGCGTCCTGGCGCCCAATCTGCGTCAGGGGCTGCTGTCGGCCTCGCTGCTGTCGGTCGCTGTCGTGCTCGGCGAGTTCACGATCGCGTCGCTGCTGGGTCGCGACGTGCTGCAGACCGCGCTCGTGGTCGTGCAGAAGCAGGACGGCTGGGCTCCGGCGATGTTCGCGCTGATGGCCCTCTCGTTCAGTTTCCTCCTGCTCCTCATCATCGGACGCGCCGCCCGCGGACGCTCCGGAAAGGCCGACTCATGAGCGACATCGCACTCCCCCGCACCGCGGACAACTCCCTGCTCGCCGACCCCCACGACGGGACGAGCGTGCAGTTCCAGGGCATCGTGAAGAGCTACGGGAAGACGCAGGTGCTGCAGGGCATCGACCTCGACATCGCCCCCGGCGAGTTCGTCTCGCTGCTCGGCCCCTCCGGCTGCGGCAAGACCACGCTGCTGCGGGTGCTCGCCGGCCTGGAGGATGCCGACGACGGCGCCGTCCTGCTCGGCGGCCGGGACGTCTCGGGCCTCCCGACCAACCGGCGCGACATCGGCATGGTGTTCCAGTCGTACTCGCTGTTCCCGCATCTGCGCGTCGTCGACAACACCGCCTTCGGGCTGCGCCGGCGCAGGATCGCCACCGCGCGGGCGCGCACGAGGGCCCTGGACGCGCTCGCTCTGGTGGGCCTCGACGCGCACGCCGACAAGTACCCGCATCAGCTCTCCGGGGGCCAGCAGCAGCGCGTCGCGCTCGCCCGCGCACTCGTCACCGAGCCTCGGGTGCTGCTGCTCGACGAGCCGCTGTCCGCCCTGGACGCGAAGGTGCGCGTGCAGCTGCGCGACGAGATCCGCCGGATACAGCTGCGGCTCGGCATCACGACGGTCTTCGTCACGCACGACCAGGAGGAGGCGCTCAGCGTCTCCGACCGGATCGCTGTGATGGACGCGGGCAGGATCGACCAGATCGGCTCGCCGGAGGAGCTCTACCTGCGCCCGGCGACCGCGCACGTCGCCGCGTTCGTCGGCCTCTCGAGCGTCGTCCGCGGCCTGGCCGATGGCACGGCGGTCAGGGTGTGGGGCACGGAGATGCCGCTGCAGACCCCGGCGGTCGGCGAGGTCGACGTGCTGCTGCGCCCGGAGAACGTGCGCCTGGTCGACGCGGCGGACGCGGTGGTGCGGGGCGCGGTCGAGGAGAGCATGTTCCTCGGCAGCATGCGCCGCACGCTGGTGCGCACGGAGGACGGTGCGCTCGTGCGTGTGCAGCACTCGGCGCGGATCCGTCCTGCCTACGGGGACGTCGTCGGTCTCGCGGTGGACGCCGAGCCGGTCGCGGTGCGCAAGGCGGGATAGCCGCGCAGGCGCATGAAGTTGCCTCTCGACGCCGGACCGGGGTGCGGATAACGTGAGCGTGGGGCGAGGGCCGCCCCTCGGTTCGAGAGGAACACCATGGCAGGAAAGTTCGAGCTCTACGAGGACAAGAGCGGCAAGTGGCGCTTCCGCCTCAAGGCCGGCAATGGCGAGATCATCGCCACCGGTCAGAGCTACTCCTCCAAGTCCGGGGCGGTGAACGGCATCGACTCCATCCGCCGCAACGCGGCCGACGCCGAAGTCGTCGAGACCGAGGACTGAGCTGAGGGTTGCGAAGGCGCCGTCCCGGTGGGGCGGCGCCTTCGTCGTGTCCGCCGACCGCGGCCGATCCTCAGCCGGCGAGCGAGCGGGCGAGCGCCATGTACTCCGCCGGCGAGGCGTTCGGCAGGTACGCGCGGCCGATCGCCAGGCCGATCGCCGGCAGCTGGCCGTTGTCCGCATAGAACAGGTACATCGGCCGGTAGTCCGGATTGAACTTGCCCTTGTAGCGCAGCAGCGACGCGAAGCCGTATGCGGGCTCGAGGACCCGGCTCAGCCAGCCCAGCAGCCGCTTGATCGCGTTCGACTCGTCGTCGCCGCCGTCCGCGGTCTGCGCGAGGGGCGCGCCGGACAGGCTCATCACCTGCAGGCCGAGATCCTTCATGTGCAGCGCCGCCGAGGCGATCGCGAACTCCATGACGCCGGGCATCGCGCCGTCGGCCCGGCGCATGAAGTCGAGGGTGCGGCCGATCAGCTCGCCCTCCCGCCACACCGGCATCCAGCTGGTGACCGCCTGCAGCTCGCCCTCGGGGCCGATCGCAAGCAGGATCGCGACGTCGGGATCGCGCAGCTCCTCCATGCCGCCGAGGGTGAAGCGCATCTCGGGCAGCGCCTTCTCCGCGATCCACTGCTCGCTGAGCGCGTCGAGCTGGACCACGAGACCGGCCGGCAGCTGCTCCCACGTGGTCCACAGCGTGGTCAGGCCGTCGCGCTGGCCGCGGTTGTACGGCTGGCGCACCTTGGCCCACACCTTCCCGGTGAGCTCGAACCGCTCGAGCGGCACCACCGTCTCCTCCGCGACGGAGATGCGCTTCCAGCCCAGTCCGCGGAACGCGGGCGCGTACTCCTCATGGGTGCTGTAGAACACGGCGGTCCAGGCGTTCGAGTCGCAGAAGTCCAGGAACCCGCGGATCGTGCGCTCGGCGTCGCCGGGCAGGCACACCGGATCCCCGACGGCGATCGCGATGTCGGAGACCACCCGGTAGGCGACCGCGCCACGGCCGTCGCGCGTGAACCAGTGGTCGTTGCCCTCCCACGTGCCCATGAAGCCGAGCGTGCCGCCGTCGGTCTCCCGCAGCTGCGCGCGGAAGCGGTCCGTCTCGTCCGCGGTCTTCATGGACCGGCCGCGCAGCAGGCCCAGCATCGCCGCCGCGAAGACGAGCCAGAACAGCCCTCCCACGTCGCGGTGCAGCGCACGGGGCAGGCCGACCAGCGTGGTCCGCGAGCCGGGATGCCCGATGCCGGTGGGCAGGAACCGCCGCAGCGTGCCGCCGAACGTCGGCCAGAACGAGGCCGAGTGCGTGGCGTTCATCACCAGCATCATGTCCGCCCCGACCAGTACCACGAAGGCGATCCCGATGATGGCGGCGAACCTGGCCACGGCCCTGCCCGAGGCGCGGACAGCGAACCGCCGGTGGGTGACCGCCAGCAGCACGCACATCGCCACCGGGATCAGGATCGCGAGCACCGAGAAGCCGGGGAACTGCCGATCGATCGTGACCACGTCGGCGGGGTGCGTCAGCTCGCGCACCGCCACGCTGATGCCGGTCAGCAGCGCCATCACGGTGTTCACGCCCATGGCGAGGAACCAGGCGGCGCGGCGTCCCGAGCGCAGCCCCCAGGCCGCGACGAGGCTGAGCAGGAGCGGGACGAGGCTCATCAGCACGTATCCGGTGCCGGCGGCGACCGCGGTGCTGACGCTCGTCACGCAGCGGTCGGATGCGGCGTCCGCGCAGCTGTCCACGATTCCGGAGATGTCGATGCCGCGCAGCCCCGCGATCACGGGCGCGAGCGGTCCGGTGCCGACCCCGGTGATCAGCACGATCAGCGGGCCGAGCCCGGTGACCGCGACCATCGCGGCGATGAGGGTCCTGGTCTCCCGATAGGAGCTGCGGTGCCAGGCGGCCTTGGCGTGACCGCTGGTGAGGATCACGCCCGCGATCAGTCCGATCAGGGCCGAGAACAGCCGGTACACGCTGTCGGAGTCGCCGCCGTACAGGGTGAAGGTGAGCAGCAGCGAGAAGCCGATGAGCCTGATCCGGCGACGGTACAGGGCGGGTGCGTACGCGCTGCCGGCCATGACCGCGCCGATGATGCCGACCGAGGGGTCGAACACCTGGCCGCGCGCGTCCACGCGCGCCCAGATCTGCCCCCACGACCACGCCAACGTCTGGACCCCGACCCCGACCAGCACGCCGAGGGCGCCGCTGACGAGGAAGACCAGCCCCGTGCGGAGCGTGCCCATCAGCCGCTCCGCATAGGCCAGCAGCGTCAGCGCCAGAACGAGGGCGATGATCAGCTCGCCCCAGGAGTCCGGCACGAGCAGCGCCGTCACCGGCGTCCACCACTGGCGCTCCCTGCCGAGCGTGAGCGGGCTGGCGCCGAGCCAGTCCGGATGCTCGCCCCACAGCGTGCCGAAGGCGAGCCCGGTCACCACGAGCAGCGCGCCCAGCCCGACGGCGAACGGATGCCGGAGCACGAAGCGCCGCACGCGGACCGCCGCGGCGACCGTCGCCGCGCGAACAGAGAACGTCATCCCGCCGCCAATCCCCAACGGGGAAAGAGTATCGAGAAAGCCTTCGCGAGTCCTCCCCGCAGACCGGGCCCTGTGTGCGTCGCGTTCGGGACGAGGTAGAACGTGGTCTGGAATCCTGCCGCCTCCGCCAGGCCGGCGGAGACGCGGTTGAGCGGACCGTACTTCTTGTCCAGCGCGCCGGCGCAGAAGATCGCGTAGTGCCCCGCGTACTCGCCCGGGTGCTCCTTCAGGATCGCCGACGGCTTGTTCGCGTCGAACGCCGCCTTGTCGCCCTTGTAGACGGGCGTGAGCACCGATGCCGGGTCCGAGGATCCGGCCCAGGGCTCGCCCGACGCCGTCGCGATGTTCCCCCAGATGTCGGGGTGCCGCGCGCCCCACATGAACGCGCACGCGCCGCCGTTGGAGTAGCCGGCGATCGTCCAGTACTTCGCGTCCTGCAGCACGCGCAGATGCGTGCGGATGTAGTCCGGGATGTCCTTGTTGAAGTAGGTCTCCACGCCGCCGTACTTGGCGGAGTCGACGCAGCCGGGGTTCTGCGTCTGCGAGCCGAGCTGGTCCGCGATGACCACGATCGGCGCGAGCCCGCGGTTCTTCGCGGCGAACTCGTTCATCACGTCGACCATCGGGTGCGGGCTGGGCCATCCCGGCAGGCCCATCATGAACACGACCACGGGAAGCGGGGGTGGATCCTTCACGAGGGCGGCCGGCGGCATGTAGATCGTGGCGGAGCGGGGCTTGAACCCGTCCGAGGAGGTGATCGCGTGCGAACCGGTGAGCGCGCCGTACCGGCCCTGCGATGGCAGATCCGCGGGCGGCGTCCACGTCTTGTAGAGGGGCGTGGACTCGTCCACGGGCGTCGTCTGCGGCGGCGCGAAGTGATCGAGCGCGCTCAGCGTGTTGATCCCGAAGATGTCGCCCAGGCTGCGGTCCAGCCCGAACGCCTGGTTGATCCCGAGGAACATCGACAGCACCGACGTGATGACGGTCAGGATCGCGAGGGCCTTCTGCCACCGCCGGGAGGCCCACAGTGCGGCGACGGACAGGCCGATCGCCGCGAATCCGGCCGTGGTCCACCACTTCACGGTGACCGGCATGGGCACGCCGAACGCGTCCGACGCGTCCACCCAGACCACCAGGAGCCAGCCGAGGAGAGCGCCGGCGACGATCCCGATCGCCATCCGGACGACCCAGCGCCGCCGCAGCGGACGGATCAGCAGCCCGATCACGCCGATGGCTGCGAGACCCCAGATGATCCAGGGCACCGGCCCGTCGACCAGATCCAGATCCAGCAGCCAGCGCAGCATGAAGGGTCCTCGTTCTCCCGCCCTCCCGGGCGGGGGCGACCTCTCATCGTAATCGGTCGCTGCTCGGCGAACCGATGGGCCGTCTCTGCCGGGGCTCGGAGAATCCTATGACCTGATCGGGACCGGCCCCGGCCCGTCGGGAGTGCTCGGGGCCGGTCCCTGTCGTGCTCAGAGCACGCGCGCCAGGAAGTCCTTCGTGCGCTGGTGCTGCGGGTTCGCGAGAACCTCGTGAGGGTCGCCCTCCTCGAGGATGTGCCCGCCGTCCATGAAGATCAGCCGGGACCCGACCTCGCGGGCGAAGCCCATCTCGTGCGTGACGACCATCATCGTCATGCCCTCGTCCGCGAGCGTGCGCATCACCTGCAGCACCTCGCCCACGAGCTCGGGGTCGAGCGCCGAGGTCGGCTCGTCGAAGAGCATCATGTCCGGGTTCATGCACAGCGCCCGCGCGATCGCGACGCGCTGCTGCTGGCCGCCGGAGAGGTGGCTCGGGTAGGCGTCGGCCTTGTGGCCCATGCCCACGCGGTCCAGCATCGCCTTCGCGACCTTCTCCGCCTCGGCCTTGCTGCGCCTCTTCACCTGGCGCTGGGCGATCGTGAGATTGCCGAGCACGTTCATGTGCGGGAACAGGTTGAAGCTCTGGAACACCATGCCGATCCGGGTGCGGACCCGGTCGATGTCGGTCTCGGGATCGGTGATGTCGATCCCCTCGATGACGATCTTGCCGCCGGTCGGCTCCTCCAGCAGGTTCACCGAGCGCAGCAGCGTCGACTTCCCCGATCCGGACGGTCCGATCACGCAGACGACCTCGCCCGCGCGGACGGTCAGGTCGATGCCCTTGAGCACCTCGTTGTCGCCGAAGTGCTTGACCAGGCCCTGGATGTCGATCGCCGGGGCGCTCGTCACAATCAGGTCGGTGCTCATCTCTGCCTCGCCATCCTGCGCTCAAGCCATGCGACGAACCGGGTGAGCGGGATCGTCACGATCAGATAAAGGACGGCGGCCACGACCAGCGGGGTCGAGTTCGCGTTCTGGGTCGCCGCGTCCCGGGCGAACATCGTCAGGTCCTTCGACCAGACGAAGGCACCCGCGATGAACAGCAGGGACGTGTCCTTGAGGAGCAGCACGAACTCGTTCGTCAGTGGCGGGATCACGATCCGGAAACCCTGCGGGATGACGATGAAGATCATCGTCTTGATCGGGGACATTCCCAGAGATCGGGCCGCCTCCGTCTGTCCCTTCGGCACAGCCTGCAGACCTGCTCTGATGGTCTCCGCCATGTATGCGGAGGCGACCAGGATCAGACCGATGAGGCCGGCGCCGACCGGCCCCCCAGGCAAGCGCCAGCCGAGGCCGATCGGAATCATGAACGCCATGGCGAAGATGGTGAGCAGCGCGGGCAACCCTCGGAACAACTCCACCCAGGCCGTGGCGAACCACTTGAACGGGCCGACGGACGAGAGCTTCATCAGGGCCAGCGCGATCCCGAGGATCAGGCCACCGGCAAACGCGATCAGCGTGAAGACGATGGTGTTGCGCAGACCGACCGTGACGATTCCCGGCCACATGGCCGCAGCGATCTCGCCGTTCAGGAACTGTTTTGCGATGCGCGGCCAGTTCGTCGCCAGGATGAGCGCGATGATCGCCGCCGCGAACAACGCGTAGATGGAGAAGCGGTAGATCCGCGCTCTGGTGCGTTTACGAAGAGCCATGTGCGTTGGTCAGGCCCAGGGTCACTTCGCCGTGAAGTACTTGTCGTAGATCGTCTTGTATTCGCCGCTGTCCTTGAGCGCCTTCAGCTGGGCGTCGACGTCCTTGCGCAGCGCATCCTTCTCGCCCTTCGAGAAGGCGAACCCGTAGGACTCGTTGGTGTTGTACGTCTGCACGATCTTGTAGTTGCTGTCGGCCTTCTCGTGCACCAGGTTCACCGGCTGGTCCTGCAGGATCGCGTCGATCTGCCCGGCCTGCATCGCCGGCCACAGTTCGCCGTCCGACGGGTACTGCACGAGGTTCGCGCCCTTGGCGTGCTCCTTCGCGTAGTTCTCGCCGGTGGTGCCCTGCTGCACGCCGACGTTCTTTCCGCTCAGGCCGTTGATGTCCTTGATGCCGGAGCCGGTCTTCACGAGCAGGGACTGCAACGAGTCGTAGTACGGGGCAGAGAAGTCGATGTTCTTCTTACGTGCGTCGGTGATCGTCATCGCCGAGGCACCCATGTCGCACTGCCCCGCGACGAGCGCCGTGCCCGACTGCAGAGAGTCGAAGTTCGTGACCTGGATCGAGACTTTGAGGTCGAGCTTCTTCGCGATCGCGGTGACGAGGTCCACATCGAAGCCCGAATAGCCGGACGGGCTGCTCTTGTCCTCCTGCTCGAACGGCGGGTAGGGGACGTCCGAGCAGACCGTCAGGGTCCCGGCATTGACGAGGCCGTAGTCCTTGCCACCGCTGCTGGCGGACGGGTCTCCGCTGCCGCCGCTGCTCGAGGAGCAGCCGGCGAGGGCGAGGGCGGCGACAGCCGCGACGGCAAGGGCAGAGGCGATCTTCGATCGACGTTCCATTATTCGACTCCTGTGTCGAGGACGCGGTGGTCCGCGTGCGGGTTGCCACAATCTTGACATGGCGTGATTACGGGGATGTGCCGGCGCCCGGCCTGTGGGCGTCTCGGTTCGGCGTCGGAGCACCGCGGTTCGCGGAATCCCGGGGGTCCGCGGCATCCAGGACGCGCCGAATCGTCTGGAATACGAGACAGAGACTGACGCAGGACGCGGAGCGCGGCCTCCCCGCCCCTCCGCATCCGGTGTCTACACCTCGAAGTCGACGGCCGTGCGCGCGCCGACCACCGACCGCACGTAGGCCACGACGTCCTGATGCGCGGGGTGCACCTGATACGCCTCGAGCCCGTCGACATCGTCGAAGTCGGCCACCAGCGCGACGTCCCAGTTGGCGTCCGGGTACGCCGTGTTGACGCCGGTGGAGAGCGCGCGGATCTCGGGCACGACGCCCACCAGCGCCGCGAGGCGCGACGCGACTCCTGCCGCGTGCTCGGCGCGCACCGCGGGATCCTCGGCCGCCATCTTCCAGCTCACCACGTGTCGCAGCGTCATTCCGTCTTCCCTTCCGCCGCCTTCGCGGTGAGCGTCTCGCGCAGCCGGTCCGGCGAGATCCGCCAGTGCCCGTGCACCTCGTCGTCGATGAGGAGCACCGGGATCTTCTCCCAGTACCTCTCGTACAGCTCCGGGTCGTCGTGGATCGACAGCTCGGTGATCTCGATGTCCTCGGCCAGGGCGTCGGGCAGCTCCGCGATGACCGCATCGACGACGTCCGAGGCCACCTCGCACAGGTGGCAGTCCGGCTTGCCGATCAGGGTGAGCGAGATCACGGCGCCGGCGTCTCGACCGCGTGCCCCTCGGCGATCCATTCCGCCGTGCCGCCCTCGACGTTGGTCGCGTCGTAGCCGCGCGCCTCGAGCGCCTCGACCACGCGGGCGGATCGG
Source organism: Microbacterium sp. 22242 (assembly GCF_052045495.1). Taxonomy (NCBI): domain Bacteria; kingdom Bacillati; phylum Actinomycetota; class Actinomycetes; order Micrococcales; family Microbacteriaceae; genus Microbacterium; species Microbacterium sp. 22242. The sequence continues at coordinate 48,248 of NZ_JBQEOZ010000009.1, forward strand.
CCGCCGAGCTGGCAGATCACATCGAACGCGCCATCCGGGAGCTCGTGCAGCAAGTCGCCGAGCTCGGACATCGGCAGGTTCACCGCGCCGGGCACGTGACCCGCCGCGAATTCGCTCCTCTCACGCACGTCGATGAGGGGCGTCTCGGTGCGCTCGGCCAGCTGGGCGACGGTGATCGACTTCATGGATCCGATTCTTCCAGACGCCCGTGACGCGGGCCGCGAGAAATCACTTCGAGCATGAGACCCACCTACACAGGACAGGTCTCATGCTGGATCTGGTTTCTCGCGGTGCGGGTCGGTTGGTCCCAGGATGCACGAAGCGCCCCGGCGATCGTGACGATCGGGGGCGCTCAGTGACTTGCGCGCTACGCGCGGCCGCTCACTTCTTGTTGCGGCGCTGGTGGCGAGTCTTGCGAAGCAGCTTGCGGTGCTTCTTCTTCGCCATGCGCTTGCGGCGCTTCTTGATGACAGAACCCACGGAAACCTCACTAAGTCAGGGGCTGGGCGTCGTACCGACGACGCCCGGGATCGAGACACGGAAAAATGCCTCAGAGCAGTCTAGCGCACCGGGCCCGTCCGCCTGACGCGGCCGGAGTCCTCGCCGCGTTCGGTCGCGGTCAGGGGCAGCGGAGCGAGGATCAGCCCGCGTCCGAGAGGGGCTTGCGCAGCGCCTCGGTGACCGCGGACTCCGGCACCCGGTAACTGCGGCCGAAGCGGATCGCCGGGAGCTCGCCGGCGTGGACCAGGCGGTAGACCGTCATCTTGGACACGCGCATGATCGCCGCGACCTCGGCGACCGTCAGGAACTTCACGTCCGGAAGCTGTTCGGGCATCCCCAGCTACCCCCTCTCCCGTCACGCACCCTGCGCGGCGGGTTGCGACCACTGTAGGGCGTGGCCGGGACGCGTGTAAACCCGTGTGGTCCGTGTGATGGAAGGGATTCGCAACGACAGGGCGCCGGCGTCACCTTCCAGCGTCCGGATCCGCTGTCGGGCGCGCTCAGGCCCCGAGCCGCTTGAGGGCGGTCTGCACGACGTGCTTGGCGGAGGCGGCCGCACGGCCGACGACCTCGGCGGCGTGCGCCGCGCCGTCGGGCAGCGGCGGAACGACGCCGAGGCCGGAGAGGTCCGGGGCCGAGTCGCCGTAGGCGTCGGCGAGGAAGGGGACGAGCCAGTCGTCGACCGCCTCCAGGGGGCCCGCCTCGATGCTGTAGAAGCGGCGCTGACCGTCTTCGCGGACCGTGACCAGCCCCGCTTCGCGAAGCACCTTGAGGTGCTTGGACACCGTGGGCTGGCTGATGCCGAGCTCGCTCACGATCTGCGTCACGCTCGTGCCGGCATCCCCGTCCGCGGACCGCTGGCGCAGGAGCTGAAGAATGTCCCGTCTCGTGCCGTCGGCGATCACGTCGAAGATGTCCGTCATGCCTTCACAGTAGCCGCGCCGAGGGCGGAGTACCATGACGAAGGCCCTGCGGGCGGAGGATCGGAGGACCGAGGACATGCCGCGAACGCACGCCGCGCGATCCTTCTCCGAGGTCGCACGCCGCACGATCCGGCTGGGCAAGACGATCACCACGTCTTCCCCGTCCCGCTTCGCGATCGTGGTGTTCTCGGCGCTGATCCTGATCACCACGGCGCTGCTCTCGCTGCCGATCGCGAGCGCCGACCGCCGGGTGACGCCCCTCGCCGACGCGCTGTTCACCGCGGTCTCCACGATCTGCGTGACAGGCCTGTCCACGGTCGACATGGCGACGCACTGGTCAGGGTTCGGGCGCGCCGTGATCTTCGTCGGCGTGAACATCGGCGGCCTGGGCGTGCTCACTCTGGCGAGCGTGATGGGCCTGGTGATCTCGAAGCGGCTGGGGCTGCGCGCGAAGCTCATCGCCGCCGGCGACACGAACCCGATGCGAGCGCACGGCGGCCCGGTGAACGAGAGTCAGACCGTGCGGCTCGGCGAGGTCGGCGAGCTGCTGCGCACGGTCGCGATCTCGGCGTTCGCGATCGAGGCGGGGCTGATGATCCTGCTCTACCCGGCACTGCTGCTGTCGGGGACGGATCCGGTCACCGCGCTGTGGGAGGCGCCGTTCTACGCCGCGATGGCGTTCACGAACACCGGGTTCACGCCGAATCCCGGGGGTCTCGCCCCCTTCGCGAGCAACTACTACGTGCTCAGCGTGCTCATGCTCGGCGTGTTCCTGGGCAGCCTCGGGTTCCCGGTCATCTACACGTTGATCCGGCAGCGCTGGCACGTGCGGCGCTGGTCGCTGCACACCAAGCTGACGCTCATCACGACCGTCCTGCTTTTCGTCGCGGGTGCGGCCGTGTTCCTGCTGCTCGAGTACGACAACCCGAAGACGTTCGGATCCATGGACGCCGGCGACACGGCCTTCCAGGCCTTCTTCATGTCCGCGATGACGCGCTCCGGCGGGTTCAGCGTCGTGAACGTCGGCGACATGAACGGATCCTCGCTGCTCGCCGGATCCATGCTGATGTTCGTCGGCGGCGGCTCCGCCTCGACCGCCGGCGGCATCAAGGTCACCACGCTCGCGGTGCTCGCCCTCGCCGTGATCAGCGAGGCGAAGGGCCGCCCCTCGGTGCAGGCGTTCGGTCGGCGGATCCCCTCCGACGTGCAGCGCGTCGCCCTCAGCGTCGTCGCCTGGGGTGCCACCATCGTCGCCCTCGCCACCATCGCGATCGCGCAGATCACGAAGGCTCCCGTCGACGAGGTCCTCTTCGACGTGGTGTCCGCCTTCGGCACGGTGGGGCTCTCCACGGGTGTGACCGAGAACCTCCCCGACGTCGCGACCTACATCATGGCGGCGGCGATCTTCATGGGGCGCGTTGGTACAGTGACACTCGCCGCGGCGGTGGCCGCGACGTCCCGCACGCAGCTGTACTCGCTGCCCGTGGAAAGGCCGATCGTTGGTTGAACTGCTGCGCAACGACGCTCCCGTGCTGGTGATCGGCCTGGGCCGCTTCGGCGCGGCGTGCGCCGGCGAGCTGGACAGGCTCGACCGCGAGGTGCTCGCGATCGACACCAACCTCGAGCTGGTGCAGAAGTGGTCCGAGCGGGTCACTCACGCGGTGCAGGCCGACACCCGCAACATCGACGCGCTGCGTCAGGTGGGCGCGCAGGACTTCTCGGTCGCAGTGGTCGCGGTGGGCTCGTCGATCGAGGCCTCCGTGCTGATCACCGCCAACCTCGTCGACCTGAAGGTGCCGCAGATCTGGGCGAAGGCGGTGTCGCAGTCGCACGGCAAGATCCTCGCCCGTGTCGGCGCGAACCACGTCGTCTACCCCGAGCGGGAGGCCGGTGAGCGCGTCGCGCACCTCGTCTCCGGACGCATGCTGGACTTCATCCGCTTCGACGACGACTTCGCGATCGCGAAGATGTATCCGCCGAAGTTCATCCGCGGCGTGGGCCTGAACCAGTCCGGCGTGCGCAGCAAGTACAACGTGACCGTCGTCGGCGTGAAGAGCCCGGGCAAGCCGTTCCGCTATGCCGAGGCGGACACGGTCGTCACGAACCACGATCTCATCATCGTGTCCGGCACGAACGGCGACATCGAGCGGTTCTCCTCGCTCGACCGCTGAGGACCGGTCGAGCGCTCGGCCGCTGCGGACCCGCTCGGCCGCTGCGGACCCGCTCAGGCTCCGGCGGCGAGTTCCCGCGCGCGGGCGAGCGCCGCGTCGGTCGCCCGCGCGAACAGGTCATCCAGGCCGCCGTCCTGCAGCACCGCGATCGCTCGCTCGGTGGTGCCCTTGGGGCTGGTCACGCGGCGGCGCAGCTCGGCCGGATCCTCCTGGGAGGCCTCGAGCAGCGCGGTCGCGCCGATGAACGTCTGCTCCGCCATGAGCCGGGCCTCGGGCTCGGCGAAGCCCTTGCCGATCGCGGCCTTCGTGAACTCCTCGATGAGCAGGTAGACGTAGGCGGGACCGGATCCGGAGATCGTGGAGAGCGGATCGATCTGCTCCTCCGGGACCTCGATCACGGACCCGACGGTCTCGAACAGCCGGCGCACCAGGGCGCGCTCCTCCTCGGTCACGGCCTGGGCGGCGGCCAGGCCGGTGACCGCACGGCCGACCGTCGCCGGCGTGTTGGGCATCGCGCGGAGCACGCTCGCGCCCTCGCCCAGGGCCCCGGCGAAGGTGGCGAGGGTGACCCCGGCGGCGATGCTCACGACGATCGCGTCCTCGCGCAGGTGCGGGGCGATCTCGGCGAGCAGCTCAGGGACCATCGCAGGCTTGACCCCGACCACGACGATCCGGGATCGTGCCGCGACCGCGTTGCCGTCCGGCTGCTCCGCCAGCGCGATCGACCGGACGCCGTCGAGTCCGGCGAGCTCGGCGGCGCGCTCCGGCGTCCGGTTGGTCGCGGTGATCCCGCCGTCCACCGGGATCCCGCTCGCGACCAGGCCGCGGAGGATCGCGCCTCCCATCGAACCGGCACCGACGAACGCGACAGAGGGGAGGGCATCGACCATGCCGCCATCCTACGAGCCGGTCCGGACGCGCGACGGGCGAACGCCCGCGGGAGAGCCAGGCGAACCGGCGCAGCGGACATAAACTCGAGGCATGAGTGCATCCGGTGGCGGCAAGGCGATCCTGGCGGCGTTCCTCGCGAACATGGGGATCGCACTCGCGAAGATCGTCGCCTGGCTGCTCTCCGGATCCGCATCGATGCTCGCCGAGGCCATCCACTCGATCGCCGACTCCGGCAACCAGCTGCTGCTCATGCTGGGCGGACGCAAGGCGAAGCGGCGCGCCGACCGCGAGCACCCGTTCGGCTACGGCCGCGAGCGGTTCGTGTCGGCGTTCGTCGTCTCCATCATCCTGTTCTCGGTCGGCGGACTGTTCGCCGTGTACGAGGGCGTGCAGAAGCTCATCCACCCGCACGAGCTGGACAGGACGTGGTGGTGGCTGCCGCTCGCGGTGCTGGTGGTCTCGATCGCACTGGAGTCGTTCTCGCTGCGCACCGCCGTCAAGGAGAGCAACCAGGTCCGCGCCGAGGACCAGTCCTGGATGTCGTTCATCCGCCGCGCCAAGGCCCCCGAGCTGCCGATCGTGCTGCTGGAGGACACCGCCGCGCTCACCGGCCTCGTCTTCGCCCTGCTCGGCGTGGGCCTCACACTCCTCACCCACGACCCGCTGTTCGACGCGCTCGGCACGCTGATGATCGGCCTGCTGCTCGTGATCATCGCGATCGTGCTCGGCATCGAGACCAAGAGCCTGCTCGTCGGCGAGGGCGCCTCGGAGGCCGACTTCGACCGGATCGTGGACGCGATCCTGGCCGGCGACGAGGTCGAGAAGCTCATCCACATCAAGACCCTCTACCTCGGCCCCGACGAGCTGATGGTGGCCGCGAAGATCGCGCTCCCCTCGGACAAGACCGTGCGCGCCGCCGCCGACGACATCGACACGATCGAGCGGCGGATCCGTTCCGACGTGCCCGCGGCGCGCGTCATCTACCTCGAGCCCGACGTCTACCGCCCTTCGCTGGACCCGTCCCCCTCGACGGACGCGTTCGTGCTGCGCTCGGCGGACTGACCGCCGGCGCGGGACGGGCGCCTGAGGCGTTCTCGATCGCGTCCGCTGCGTCAGCGCGCGCGGCCGTCGCTGCCCGGGCGCACCGGTCAGCGCCGCGACTGCGGGACGCGCCGATCAGCGCCGCGACGCGAAGAACGCCTGCAGCTGCGCCGCGGCCTCGGCTTCGCGGATCCCGCCGACGACCTCCGCCCGGTACGGCAGCCTGCGGTCGCGCAGCAGGTCGTAGCGCGATCCGGCCGCCCCCGCCTTGTCGTCCCAGGCGCCGAACACGACCCGGCCGATGCGTGACTGCAGCACCGCTCCGGCGCACATCACGCACGGCTCCATCGTGACCACCAGGGTGCAGCCCTCGAGGTTCCAGGATCCCTGCGCCGCCGCGGCCGCCCGCAGCGCGACGACCTCCGCGTGGCCGGTCGGATCCGCCGTCTCCTCGCGGTTGTTGCGGCCCTCGGCGATGATGCGTCCTTCCGCGTCCAGGACGACGGCGCCGACCGGGATCTCCTCCGCCGCCGCCGCGTCCGCGGCGAGCGCGAGAGCACGGGTCATCGCCGCGTCGTCGGTCACCGGTCCTGCTGCGCTCACGGGTCCTCCCGACGCCCGAGCCTAGCGGCACGGCACGATCCGGACCCCGCAGCACGATCCGGATCCCGCAGCCCAGGGCGGGACAGTAGCCTGTACCTATGCGTGTGCATGTCGCCGACCACCCTCTCATCACTCACAAGCTGTCGGTGTTGCGCGACCAGCGCACCTCATCGCCGGTGTTCCGCCAGCTCACCGAGGAGCTCGTGACGCTGCTCGCCTACGAGGCGACCCGGAACGTCCGGGTGTCGCCCATCGAGATCACCACGCCGGTCGCCACCACGACCGGGGTCAAGATCTCCGAGCCGCGGCCGATCGTCGTGCCGATCCTGCGTGCGGGTCTCGGCATGCTCGAGGGCCTGGTCAAGCTGCTGCCGACCGCCGAGGTCGGCTTCCTCGGGATGGTCCGCGACGAGACGACCTTCGAGCCGACCACGTACGCCGAGCGCCTGCCCACCGATCTCAGCGGTCGCCAGTGCTTCGCGATCGACCCGATGCTCGCCACCGGAGGCTCGCTGGCCGTCGCGATCCAGTTCCTGCTCGACCGCGGCGCCGACGACGTGACCGCGATCTGCCTGCTCGGCACTCCCGAGGGCGTCGCAGCGATCGAGAAGCTCGTCGGCGACCGCAACGTCACCCTGGTGCTCGGCGCGCTCGACGAGCGTCTGAACGAGAAGGGCTACATCGTGCCCGGTCTCGGCGACGCCGGCGACCGGCTCTACGGCACCGTCTGACCGGCCGCGGTCAGCGCAGACACCTCGAGGATCTCGGCCTCAGAGTGCATCGGCGACCTCCCACGACCCGACCGGGGGTTCCTCCTCGAGCGTCCCGGCATCCGGCGCCGTCTGCTCGCGATCGGCGCCCACGAGGTGCGCGAAGGCGCTCAGCCGGGCGACGCCCTCCGGCGTCCACGGCAGATCGTCCAGCAGCGCCGGCGAGTGGATCAGGTAGGCGGCGACCTTCGCCCGAGAGATCGCGACGTTCAGCCGGTTCTGCAGCAGCAGGAACTCGGGCCCGCGAGGCGCGTCCCGTCCGCTCGACGCGGCGAGGGAGGTGATCGACACCACGGCCTCTTTGCCCTGGAAGTTGTCCACCGTGCCGACCGCGACGTCGCCGAAGCCGGCCTCCGCCAGCGCGTCGTGGATGAGCTGCTTCTGCGCGTTGTACGGCGCGACGACGATGAGGTCGGCCGGTTCGAGAGGCCGGGGGCCCCCGCCGGCCATGCTGTCCGTGTACGACCGCCCCGCGAGATCCCGGACGATGCGGACGACCTCCGCGGCCTCCTCCGGCGACTGCGTGGCGTTGCCGCGGTGGCGCACGGGGCGCACGTGCAGGCCGGAATCGACGCCCTCGATCCGGCGCCGCTCCGCACCCTGCGCCGAGGCGAGGGCCCCCGCGTAGGCGAGTACGGACACGGGAGCGGCGACCGCGGGATGCATGCGCCAGGATCGGGCCAGGAACGTCCCGTGCGCCGGGTCGATGACGGCGCGGTCGTGCATGACCCAGCCGAGCGCCGAGGTGTCGACGGGCTCGGGGTGCGTGCCCTGGCTCACCTGGGGCAGCTGCTGCGGATCGCCGAGCAGCAGCAGGCGCTGCGCTCCGGCGGCGACGGCGATCGTGGACGCGAGCGAGAACTGCCCCGCCTCGTCGATCACGAGCAGGTCGAGCTCCCCGCGCTGCACCCGGCGGGTCAGGCTGAAGTCCCAGGCCGTGCCGCCGATGACGCAGCCGTCGCCGGCCCCGGCAGGACCGTGCTCGGCGAGGAAGCCCGCCATGCCGTCCTTGCGGATCACGGTGTACGCCGGCTCGTCCTGGGGGTCCTTCGGCGCCTTCGCCACCTGCGCCGCCGGGACGCCCGCCTCGACGACCCGCTCGAGCAGGTTCTCCACGATCGCGTGCGACTGCGCGACCACGCCGACGCGGTAGCCGTGCTCGTTCACGAGCCGCGCGATCACGTGCGAACCGGTGTAGGTCTTGCCGGTGCCGGGAGGGCCCTGCACCGCCAGGTAGCTGCGATCGAGGTCGAGGACCCCGGCGACGATCGCGTCCACGGCGTCTGCACCGTCGCCCGCCGCCGTGTCCTCACGGCTCTCCGCAACCGGGACGACCGGGATCGGGGCGACGGGGATCGGGCGGCCGGACACGGTGCGAGGCACGGCCCGGCGAAGGATGTCGGTCGCCGCGTCCTCCGGGAAGCCCGGTGCGGCGGACAGCACGGAGCCGGCCCACTCCTCGATGGCGCCCTGCAGCGAGAAGACCCGCGGCGGGGAGGCCGGGGTGAGCGCGAGCGGCAGCTCTGCCCAGGTCTGCCCGCCGATCGAGCGCTCGCGGATCCGGTAGCCGTCGTCGAGCACTTCGACGATCTCCACCTCGTGCGGCACGTGGATCACCCTGGCCGGGAACTCCCCGAAGAACGGCGCGGGGGCCGCATACAGGGCGAACGGCGTGCTGCCCACCCCGAGCGTGCTCCCCGGCGCGAGCTCGCCGCGCAGATCGACGAGCCGGGTCACCGCGCGGGCGCCCTCCTGCAGATCCCACTCCTGCACCGCGACGGAGCGATCCGGATCCACCCGCAGCACGTCGCGCGTGGACTCCCACAGCGTCACCGGCTCGCGCAGCCGCTGGAAGTGCGAGATCCAGAAGCTCTTCGCCTCTCGCGGGAAGTAGTCGATCGCCGCGGCCGCGACGCGGTGCGGCTGGCCGTCGCCGCCCTCGGCCTGCACGCGCTGCGCCTCGGCCTGCAGCGCGAGCGACAGCGGCGAGGGCTCGTAGGCGCGGGTCTCCGGCTCGTCGGGGGGCGCCGGCAGCACGCCGGCTTCACGGGCCAGCCCGATCAGCCAGTTGCGCAGGCGACGGGTCGACACGCAGTCGTAGCGGTTGTAGTCGGCGAGATCGGCGAGGATCGCGTCCGCCTCCTCCGTGCGGCCCTCCGCCGCGAGGGACCGGGCCTGCACATACTGGACGATCGAGTCGTCGCCCTTCTGCACGTCGCTGGTGCGCACCTCGGCGCCCATGTAGAGCGGCTCGAGCTTCTTGATCGAGTACGAGCGCGACCCGACCTGCACGGTGCGCAGCACGATCGGATACAGGTCGACGAACACCCCGTCGCGCAGCAGCCGGTCGACGTCCGCCTCGCCCACGCCGTACCGCTCCGCCATGTTCTGCAGGTGCGAGGTCTCGTAGGGGGCGTAGTGATAGATGTGCAGGTCGGGGTGCGCCGCGCGCCGCGCCTTCACGAAGTCGAGGAAGTCGAGGAGCGCCTGCTTCTCGGCGGCGAAATCGTGCGCCCACAGCGCGGAGTACTGCTCCGCGTCGTCGACCCAGCCGAACAGGTAGTCGAGCCCCCAGGGCCGCCCCTCGCCCGGCTCGGTGTACAGCGGATCGCCCTCGAAGTCGAAGAACAGGTCGCCGCGACTGGGACGCGGCATCAGGCCGATCGCCGCGGCGGAGACCACCTCGAACGGCGGCACGACGACCTCGGCCAGGCCGCCGGCATCCCCCTCCTCGCCCGCCTCCTGCGTCGCCCGCATCGCCGCGAGCTGCAGCCGGGCCTGCGCGCGGAGGGTCTGGAACGTCTCTGCGCTCATCCCGTCCGGACCGTGCTCGGCGGCGGCGAGGTCGTCGATCGTGAGGATCCCCGCGGTGCGCAGCCGGGCGCGCTGCACCGAGCGCAGGCGCGCGACGAGCAGCAGGTCGCGATGCGCCTCGACCTCGATCTCGCAGGTCGCGCAGCGGCCGCATGCGACGATCTGCAGCTCCCCGCGGTCATCGCCCCACGCGAGCGGCGCCCCCGCGGCGCCCTCGTCGATCCGCCGGTCGGCGATCAGCGCGCGCAGCCGCGCCCGGCGCACGTGGAACAGCGGCAGCAGGTCGCGCACGGCGTGCGTGCTGATGCTGCGGTCGCCGAGGATCAGGTCGACCTCGTCGGAGCGGGGGATGCCGAGACGGTCGAGCTGATCGACATATGCCGCCAGCTGCATGAGCGCGGTGACCCGGGCGGTGCGGGCGAGCTTGGAGTCCTGCACCCGCCAGCGGCCGTCCGGATCGCGGAGCAGGAAGTCGGCGAAGCCGACGAACTCCGGGGTGCGGAAGGCGGCCTGGTAGATCACCGTCGCATCCGAGCGCAGTGCGCGCTCGGTCTCGGCGACGATCGCGGCCAGCGCCTGGGCGTCCGTCGAGGACACCTTCGGCAGCTCGACGACGCCGCGTCCCCCGTCGACCGAGACGCCGTGCTCGGCGAGGTAGTCCTGCAGCACCACCTGCTCGTGCGCATCGCCCATCGCCGCGGCTCGCGCCAGCGTCGCGTCCTCAGGATCCTCGACCGCCTCGATCCTGCCCAGCTTGGCGTCGAGCGCGCGCACCCATGCGAACTCGCACTCCGCCGCGAGCTTCAGATCCGTCGCGCTCCAGATCACGGTGGCGCCCCCGGCGCCGGCGTCGCGCGCCGGGTCGGATCCGGAGGGGGTGATCACACGCACGGGAGCTCCTGTCGTTCGGCGACGCCCGATCGGGCCGTCGCTTCGACCCTAGACGGGGCCGCCGACATCACCGCCCGTGCTGCGGTCAGGCGCTCAGCGCCACCAGGTGTCGTCCGGTGTCACCGGCTGGCGCCGCTTGTGCGCGGTGGCGAGATAGCGCGCCTCGATCCGCTCGGCCACGTCGGCGGCGACCGGCCGGCCCTCGAGGTAGTCGTCGATCTGCTCGTACGTGAGGCCGAGCTCGTCCTCGTCGGTGCGACCGGGGGTGGCGTCGAGGAGGTCGGCGGTGGGGACCTTGACGACCAGCTGCTCCGGCGCCCCCAGTACGCGCAGCAGCGCGCGGCCCTGCCGCTTGCTGAGCCCCGCGAGAGGGGTGAGGTCGCACGCCCCGTCGCCGAACTTCGTGAAGAAGCCGGTCACCGCCTCGGCCGCGTGGTCGGTGCCGATGACGAGCAGCCCGCGCTGACCCGCGATCGCGTACTGCGTGACCATGCGCAGCCGCGCCTTGATGTTGCCGCGGTGGAAGTCGGCGACCGCCCCGAGCCCCGCCGCCGTGAGATCCGCCTCCAGGCCGCCGACGCCGTGCTGGATGTTGACCTCGAGCGGCTCGTCGGGGGCGATGAACGCCATCGCGACCGCGGCGTCTGCGGCGTCGCGCTGCACCCGGTAGGGCAGGCGCACGGCGATGAACACCGCGTCTCCGCCCTCTGCACGGACCTTCTCGCACGCGAGCTGGGCGAGCCGCCCGGCGAGCGTGGAGTCCTGACCGCCGGAGATCCCCAGGACATACCCCTTGGCACCGGTGTGTCGCAGGTAGTCGACGAGGAAGCCGACCCGCCGGTCGATCTCGGCGGCCGGATCGATGTCGGGGCGCACCCCCAGGTCGGCGGCGATGTCCTGCTGCAGCGTCATGCTTCTCCTTCGGTCGTGGAACCAGTATCCAACGGCGACGTTTCGCGTGCGTGAACGCCTGCGAGGATGGATCCATGAGACTCCTCGTCGCCGCCCTCGCGTCCGAACTCCAGGCGTTCCCCGAGAGCCTGGACGGCTTCGACCGCCTCGTGACCGGACCCGGGAAGCTCAAGGCGGCCTACGGGCTGACCCGCGCACTCGACGCGACCGTGTACGAGGAGGTCGTCGTCGTCGGCACCGCCGGCGGCGTGGATCCGCAGCTCCCCGGCGGGGTCTACGAGATCACCGCCGCGATCCAGCACGACGTGCAGGATCTGGACGGAGTGGTCGGCCGGCACGTCTCGCTGCCGGCGCGCGTCGCGACGGGCCGCGAGGGCCTGGTGATCGCGACCGGCGACAGTTTCGTCGACGACGCCGCGGTCGTGGAGCGGATCCAGGGCCTCGGCGGCGTGCTCGTGGACATGGAGACCTACGCCTACGTCTGGGTCGCCGACCAGTTCGGCGTGCCGATCCGCGTGCTCCGCGCGATCTCGGACACCGCGCAGGACGGCGCCACCACGGTCTGGGACGAGACCGTCGCCGCCTGCAGCGTGCAGCTGCGCGAGCGCGTCAGGGACGAGTACGGGGTCTGACCCCGGACCGCCGGCGGTACCGTGAGGATCATGACCGGTGACCTCTCCGCCGCACCCGGCGGGATCGACATCCGCGCCGTCGGCTCCGTCGCAGAGGCCGCCGCCGTCGCCCGGGTGCTCAGCGAGGTGTGGGGCGGCCACGGGGCCGGCATCTCGGCCGATCTGCTGCGGGCCCTCGCGCACGCCGGCGAATACGTGGTCGGCCTGTACGACGGCGAGCGGATGATCGGAGCCTCCGTGGGCTTCTTCGGACCGCCGGCGTCGCGCACCCTGCACTCGCACATCACCGGCATCCTTCCCGGCTACCAGGCCCGCGGCCTCGGTCGGGCGATCAAGCAGCACCAGCGGGACTGGGCGCTCGCCCGCGGGGTGGACCGTCTCACCTGGACCTTCGACCCGCTGATCGCCCGCAACGCGCACTTCAACCTGACCGTCCTGGGTGCCAGGGTGACGGAATACCTCGTCGATCAGTACGGGCCGATCGACGATGAGATCAACCACGGCGACGAGTCCGACCGGCTCCTGGCGTCCTGGGAGCTCACAGCGCCGCGATCCGGGCAGCCGACGGGCGTCGTCGCGGCCGTCCCGATCCCGCGCGATGTCGAAGCCGTGCGCCGGGAGTCCGCGGCCGAGGCGAAGGCCTGGCGCCGGCGTGTGCGCGACCGCTTCCTCGAACTGCTCGCGGAGGGGCTCGTCGTGGGCGGGTTCGACGACGAGGCCGGCTATCTGTTCGTGCGTCCCACCGGAAGCGGCTCGGCGACCCCGATCTGAGCCGTCGCGCCATCCCCGGATCGCGGCGAGCCCGCGTAGCCTGAGGCCATGCCTGTGGTCCAGCCCGTCGCGCCCGTCACGCTCGAGAGCATCGAGCTGCGGGTGCTGCACCTCCCGCTCGTCTCCCCGTTCACGACCTCCTTCGGCACCGAGTCGGTGCGCGAAGTGATCGTGGTCAACGCGAGAACCGGCGAGGGCGAGGGCTGGGGCGAGATCGTCACCCAGTACGAGCCCTACTACTCGAGCGAATACACGCAGGGCGCGTGGGACGTCGCCCAGCGCTTCCTGGTCCCCGCGCTGTTCCAGGCGCGCACGTTCGCACCCGAGGACGTCGCCGGCATCCTCGCGCCGGTCGTCGGACACCGCATGGCGAAGGGCGGGATCGAGCTGGCGATCCTGGACGCCGCACTCCGCGCGCAGGGGCGTCCGCTCGGCGAGTACCTCGGGGCGGTGCGCGACCGGGTGCCGAGCGGGGTGTCGGTCGGGATCCAGCGCGACCCCGCCGCGCTCGTCGACGCCGTCCGCGGCTACCTCGACGAGGGGTACGTGCGGATCAAGATCAAGATCAAGCCCGGCCGCGACGTCGCGGACACCGCCGCCGTGCGCGACGCGTTCGGCGCGATCCCGCTGCAGGTCGACGCGAACTCCGCCTACACCCTGGCCGACGCCGACACGCTCGCCGAGCTCGACCGGTTCGATCTGCTGCTCATCGAGCAGCCGCTGCAGGAGGACGACCTCGTCGACCACGCGACCCTCGCTCGCCGGCTGAGCACGCCCGTCTGCCTCGACGAGTCCATCACCTCGCTGAAGGCCGCACGCGATGCCCTCGCGCTCGGGTCCGCCGCGGTCGTGAACATCAAGGCGGGACGCGTCGGCGGCTACCTCGAAGCGGTGCGGATCCACGACCTGTGCCGGGATGCCGGCGTGCCCGTCTGGTGCGGGGGCATGCTCGAGACCGGCATCGGCCGCGCCGCCAACGCCGCCCTCGCCGCGCTCGAGGGCTTCACCCTGCCCGGCGACATCTCCGCCTCGAGCCGGTTCTACACCCGCGACATCGTCACCGAACCGGCCGTCATCGAGGAGGGGCACGTGCGCGTTCCGACCGGCGCGGGTCTCGGCGTCGAGATCGACCGCGTGGCGCTGGACGACGTCACCGTCGAGCGCGTCGAGCTGCGTCCCTGAGCGCGCCGGGGCCGGACCTCCGGCGCTGAGCGAGCCGTAGACATTTCAGTTAACGCTCGCTAATCTAAACGAGAGCCACCCGAGGGAGGGTCCCGTGCCGATGACATCCGCGCCGAGCGCGCCCGCGCCGACCTACCGCGAGCTGGTGGCCGAGCTGCGCGAGCGCCGCGCCGAGGCCGCGCTGGGCGGGCCGGAGAAGAGCCGGATCAGGCACACGGAGCGCGGCAAGCTGCTCGCCCGCGACCGGATCGGCCACCTGCTCGACACCGGAAGCCCGTTCCTCGAGGTCGCCCCGCTCGCCGGCCACGGCCTCTACGGCGGCGACTGCCCCTCGGGCGGCGTCGTCGCGGGGATCGGCCTGATCCACGGCCGGCAGGTCATGGTGGTCGCGAACGACGCCACGGTCAAGGGCGGCACCTACTACCCGATCACCGTCAAGAAGCATCTGCGGGCGCAGGAGATCGCGGCCGAGAACCGGCTGCCCTGCGTGTACCTCGTCGACTCGGGCGGCGCGTTCCTGCCGATGCAGGACGAGGTGTTCCCCGACCGCGACCACTTCGGCCGCATCTTCTACAACCAGGCGCGGATGTCGCGCGACGGGATCCCGCAGATCGCCGCGGTCATGGGATCCTCGACCGCCGGCGGTGCGTACGTCCCGGCGATGAGCGACGAGACCGTGATCGTGCGGAACCAGGGCACGATCTTCCTCGGCGGCCCCCCGCTCGTGAAGGCCGCGACCGGCGAGGTCGTGACCGCGGAGGAGCTCGGCGGCGGCGAGGTGCACACCCGCGTCTCGGGCGTGGCCGACCACCTCGCCGAGAACGACGAGCACGCGCTGCAGATCGTCCGCGACATCGTGGCGACCCTGCCGCCCTCCCCCGCCCCCGCGGATCCGCCCGCCGCGGTGGCGGATCCGCCGCCCGTCGACCTCCTCGACGTGGTCCCGGTCGAGCTCACCGTCCCCTACGACGCCCGCGAGATCATCCGCGCCCTCGTCGACGGCGGTGCGTTCACCGAGTTCAAGCCCGAGTACGGCACGACGCTCGTGACGGCGTTCGCCCGGATCCATGGGCACCGGATCGGCATCATCGCCAACAACGGCGTGCTGTTCGGCGAGTCGGCGCTCAAGGGCGCGCACTTCATCCAGCTGTGCGAGCAGCGCCGCACGCCCCTGCTGTTCCTGCAGAACATCACCGGGTTCATGGTCGGCCGGGAGTACGAGGCGTCGGGCATCGCGAAGCACGGGGCCAAGATGGTGAACGCGGTCGCGACCGCCACGGTGCCGAAGCTCACGGTGGTGGTGGGCGGATCCTTCGGCGCGGGCACCTACTCGATGTGCGGTCGCGCCTACTCCCCCCGCTTCCTCTGGCTGTGGCCGGGGGCGCGGGTCTCGGTGATGGGCGGGCCGCAGGCCGCATCGGTGCTGTCGACCGTGCGCCGCGACCAGATCGAGGGCGCCGGCGGCACCTGGTCGGCCGAGGAGGAGGCCACGTTCCAGGCGCCCATCCGCGCTGCCTACGACGAGCAGGGCAGCCCGTACTACTCCACCGCGCGCCTCTGGGACGACGGGATCATCGCCCCCGACGAGACTCGCGACGTGCTCGGCCTCGCCCTCGACGTGATCCTGCGCGCCCCCGCGACCGACGCGCCGGGCTACGGCGTCTTCCGGATGTGATCACGATGCCTCACGAGAACATGTTCGACACCATCCTGATCGCCAACCGCGGCGAGATCGCCTGCCGCATCATCGCCACCCTGCGCCGGCTCGGTATCCGCTCGGTCGCCGTCTACAGCGACGCGGACGCAGGATCCCGCCACGTCGCCCTCGCCGACGTCGCCGTGCGGATCGGTCCCGCGCCGGCCGCGCAGAGCTACCTCGACATCGACGCGGTCATCGCGGCGGCCCGCGAGACCGGCGCGCAGGCGATCCATCCCGGGTACGGGTTCCTCGCCGAGAACGCCGCGTTCGCGCAGGCGTGCACCGACGCCGGGATCGTGTTCATCGGCCCCTCCGCCGACGCGATCCGGACCATGGGCGACAAGATCACCGCCAAGCTCGCGGTCGCCGAGCGGTCGGTGCCGACGGTGCCGGGGATCGCCCGCCCGGCGCTGACCGACGCCGACCTCATCGCGGCCGCGCCGGAGATCGGCTACCCGCTGCTCATCAAGCCCTCCGCGGGCGGTGGCGGCAAGGGCATGCACGTCGTCGACGATCCGGCCCACCTGGCCGACGCGATCGCGGCCGCGCGGCGGGAGGCGAGCGCGAGCTTCGGCGACGACGCCCTGTTCCTGGAGCGCTACCTCACCACGCCGCGGCACATCGAGGTGCAGATCCTCGCCGACGCGCACGGGAACGTGGTGCACCTCGGCGAGCGCGAGTGCTCCCTGCAGCGGCGGCACCAGAAGGTGATCGAGGAGGCGCCATCGCCCCTCCTCGACGAGACGACGCGGGCCGCGATCGGCGCGGCCGCGTGCGAGACCGCGCGCAGCGTGGACTACCGCGGTGCGGGCACCGTCGAGTTCATCGTCGAGGCCGCCCGCCCCCTCTCTGAAACCGGCGCGATCGAGTTCTACTTCATGGAGATGAACACGCGCCTGCAGGTCGAGCACCCGGTCACCGAGCAGATCACCGGGCTGGACCTCGTCGAGCAGCAGCTGCGCATCGCCGCGGGCGCTCCACTCGCGTTCGGTCAGGACGACGTCGTGCTGCGCGGGCACAGCATCGAGGCGCGCGTGTACGCCGAGGACCCGGCGGCGGGGTTCCTGCCCACGGGCGGGCACGTGCAGCGCGTGATCCACCCGGCAGGCCCCGGCATCCGCGTCGACACGGCCATCGCGGACGGGCTGGACGTGTCGATCGACTACGACCCGATGCTCGCGAAGGTGATCGCGTACGGCGCCGACCGCGAGCAGGCGCGACGCCGGCTCGTGCGGGCCCTCGACGAGACCGCCGTGTTCGGGTTCCCGACCAACGTCGAGTTCCTGCGCGCGCTGCTGGAGCTGCCCGAGGTCGCCGCGGGAGAGCTGGACACCGGGCTCATCGCGCGCCGTCTCGAGGACATCGTGTTCGCCGAGGCGGACCGGCGGGTGTTCGCGGAGGCGGCGCTGCTCCTGGACGCGGCGGGCTCGGCCCCTGGCGCTCTCGAAGGACCCGAGGCCGCGATGGCGGCCTCTCCGTGGGCCCGCCGCGACGGGTGGCGTCTCGGGCCGCCGGCTCCGCGGCGCTACGCGCTGGTCTGCGGCGAGCGCCGCGCCGAGGTGCGCGTGGCAGGATCCGGATCCGGGCTGTCGGTCGCGGTCACGGGACCGGTCTCGGTCTCGGTCGAGGTCTCGGTCGAGGTCTCCAAGGACGGAACCGCTCAGGGATGGATTTCGTCGCCAGGATCCCTCGCGCAGCAGCAGAATCCATCTCCGACGGACGCGGATCCGCTCCTTCCCGCTGCCGGGGAGGGAAAACGTCGCTCACAGAGCGCGGGGAGCGACGTTTTCCATCCCGCCGCGGTCCGTGCCGGCTCTGACCTGCACCGCGCGATCACGATCGACGGCACGACGCGTGCGGTCGCGGCGCTCACGACGGGATCCGACCGGGTGTCGATCGCGCACGGCGGCGCCGTGTTCGACGTCGCCGTGGAGCGGGTCGCGCACACCGGCGGTGCGGCGGCGGAGACCCGCCCGCACCTGGACTCCCCGATGCCGGGGACCGTCGTGCTCGTGCACGCGGCCGACGGCGCGCACGTCGCGGAGGGCGACCCGGTCCTCGTGGTGGAGGCGATGAAGATGGAGCACGTGCTGCGTGCGGGCGTCGCCGGCACGGTCGCCGTCCATGTCGCGCAGGGCGACACGGTGGCACGCGGGCAGACGCTGGCCGTGATCACGCCGGATGCGGCCGACGCCGAGGAGGAGACGAAGTGACCGAGAAGCGCATCGAGCAGCGCGGGCTGTACTTCGAGGAGTTCGAGGAGGGCGCGGTCTACCTGCACCGCCCCGGTCGCACGGTCACCGAGGCCGACAACGTGCTCTTCACGACGCTCACCATGAACACGCAGGCGCTGCATCTGGACGCCGCGTGGAGCGCGGGCACCGAGTTCGGCGAGCGGCTGGTGAACAGCATGTTCACGCTGTCCACGATCGTCGGGCTCTCGGTCGCGCAGCTCACGATGGGCACGATCGTCGCCAACCTCGGCTTCTCGGACATCTCCTTCCCCGCCCCCGTGCGGATCGGCGACACGCTGTACGCCGAGACGCTGATCGTGTCGAAGCGGCTGTCGTCTTCGCGCCCAGGTCAGGGGATCGTGCAGTTCGCGCACACCGGTCGCAACCAGGACGGGGCGGTGGTCGCGCTCGCGACCCGTTCGACCCTCGTGCAGTGCCTTCCCGCCGCGAGCGCATCGTGAGCGCCGGGCTGCACGGCCCCGCGCTGCTGTTCTGCCCCGCGGATCGCGAGGACCGCTACGCGAAGGCCGTCGCGGCCGCGGACAGCGTGATCCTCGATCTCGAGGACGCGGTCGCCCCCGCCGACAAGCCCGCCGCCCGCGAGCGCGTCGCGGCGTCCGCCCTGGACCCCGAGCGGACGATCGTGCGCGTGAACCCTGCGTCGACGCCGGACCACGCGCTGGATCTGGCCGCGCTCGCCGGCACAGGCTATCGCACGGTCATGCTGGCCAAGGCCGAGGGCGCCGCCGATCTCGCGGCGCTGCACGCGGCGGGGCTGCGCGTGCTCGCGCTGTGCGAGACGGCGCTCGGTGTCGTCGGCGCCGAGGAGATCGCCGCGCATCCGGCCACGATCGGGCTGATGTGGGGCGCGGAGGATCTCATCGCGAGCATGGCGGGCCGCTCCAGCCGCTTCGCGGGCGGCGCTCACGCCGGACGCTACCGTGACGTCGCCCGGTACGCCCGCTCGCGCGTGCTGCTCGCGGCGAAGGCGTTCGGACGCGCCGCGATCGACTCCGTGCACCTCGATATCGCCGATGCGGACGGTCTGCGCGCCGAAGCCGCGGACGCCGCCGCCAGCGGGTTCGACGCGACCGCGTGCATCCACCCGAGCCAGGTCGCGGTGATCCGCGAGGGCTACGCCCCCACCCCTGCGGAGCGGGACAGGGCCGAGCGCGTGCTCGCCGAGGCGGAGCGGCAGCCCGGCGTGTTCCGCTTCGAAGGACGGATGGTCGACGAGCCCGTGCTGCGCCAGGCGAGGGCGATCCTCGGCCGGTGAGCCGCCCGCGACACCATGGGGGCCGCGATCCTGCAGCCTCGCCCCGTCGTCCGCGGCGCTGAGCTCGTGCCCCGCGGCCTGGGATCAGCCCACCAGCACCCGCCGCGCCGCCTCGGAGAGGATCCCGCGCTCGTCCGCCGACGCGAGCTTGTCGGAGTTGTGCGCGGTCGAGTTCAGCAGCCCGAACACGGCGTGCATCGCGACCTGACGATCGGCCGGCGTGCCGTCGGGGCGGATCCGCGCGACCACGTCCGCCCACAGGTCGAGATACTGACGCTGCAGCTTGCGCACCTGCCGGTTCGCCGACTTCGACAGGGTTCCCAGCTCGCGGTCCTGCACCCGGATGATGTCGCGATGCCCGAGCGCGAACGTGAGATGGAAGTCGATCAGGTCGTCCAGCAGCTCCCGATCCGAGGCGTGCGGCGCCGCGACGATCTCGGTGCCGCCCTGCAGCAGGAACTCGCTGGTGCCGAGCAGGATCTCCTCGAGCATCGCGTCCTTGCTCGGGAAGTGCCGGTAGAGCGCGGGGCCGCTGACGCCGACCGCGGTGCCCAGCTCGCCGATCGAGACCGCATGGAATCCCCGGTCCGCGAACAGCTGCGCCGCGGCGTCGAGGAAGCGCTGTCGGGTACGCGCCTTCCCCTGCGCCCTTGCGGTGGTCATCCGGCTAGGATATCCGCCCTGGACACCCGAGTGAATGCTCGCTAACCTGAAGTTTCAGTTATTGATCATTCACCGAGGAGTAGATCGATGCCCGAGGCGATCCCGTCCGAGCTCCCCGAGGAGTACCGCGAGCTCGCGGCGACCGTGCGCGACTTCGCGGAACAGGTCGTCGCCCCGGTCTCGGCGAAGCATGACCGCGAGCACAGCTTCCCCTACGAGGTCGTCGCCGGGATGGCGGAGATGGGCCTGTTCGGCCTCCCCTTCCCCGAGGAGTACGGCGGCATGGGCGGCGACTACTTCGCGCTCTGCCTCGCACTCGAGGAGCTCGCGAAGGTGGATCAGAGCGTGGCGATCACCCTCGAGGCGGGCGTCTCGCTGGGCGCCATGCCGATCTTCCGGTTCGGCACCGAGGAGCAGCGGCAGCACTGGCTGCCCTCTCTCGCCGCCGGCACGTCGCTCGGCGGCTTCGGTCTCACCGAGCCCGACGCCGGCAGCGACGCCGGCCGCACCCGCACCGCCGCCCGCCTCGACGGCGACAGCTGGGTGATCAACGGGTCCAAGCAGTTCATCACGAACTCCGGCACCGACATCACCGCGTTCGTCACGGTGACCGCCGTCACCGGCGAGACCGAGCGCGGCAAGGAGATCTCCACGATCATCGTGCCGTCCGGCACGGCCGGCTTCGACGTCGCACCGCCGTACGACAAGGTCGGCTGGAACGCCTCGGACACGCATGCGCTGTCGTTCGACGACGTGCGCGTGCCGGCCGAGAACCTGCTCGGCGAGCGCGGGCGCGGCTATGCGAACTTCCTCCGCATCCTGGATGAGGGCCGGATCGCGATCGCGGCGCTCGCGGTCGGCGCCGCGCAGGGCTGCGTCGACGATGCGGTGCGCTACGCGAAGGAGCGCCAGGCGTTCGGCACGCACATCGGCGGTCACCAGGCCATCGCGTTCAAGATCGCCCGGATGGAGGCGCGCGCCCAGGTCGCCCGCCGCGCGTACTACCACGCGGCCGCGCTGATGCTCGCGGGCAAGCCGTTCAAGCAGGAAGCCGCGATCGCCAAGCTCACCGCCAGCGATGCGGCGATGGACAACGCCCGCGACGCGACCCAGGTGTTCGGCGGCAACGGCTTCATGAACGAGTACCGCGTCGCCCGGCACTACCGCGACTCGAAGATCCTCGAAGTCGGCGAGGGCACCACCGAGGTGCAGCTCATGCTGATCGCCCGCAGCCTCGGGCTCTGAGCCCGCTGCCTCCCCGTTTCGAGGCGCGCAATTGGCGCCATCTGCCCGGCGGATCCCGCCATTTGCGCGCCTTGAATCGATGGGGACCGGCTGACGACCCCGGCGATCGACAGGGACCTGCCCGAATTCGGGCAGATTCTTGGAATTCGCCGGATCGGATCCGCATACTCGAGGTATGACCGACGACGACCTGATCCAGCGGATCGCGTCGTCCACCGGTCTGCCGCCGAGCGTCGCCGCCCGGGTCGTCGAAGACGTGCTCGCGTGGTACGACGAGCCGGTCGAGGCGTACGTGCGGCGTCGCCATGCCGAGCTGCAGCTCTACGGCACGCGCAACGCCGAGGCGTTCGCCGTGATCGCGGCGGAGCTGCACGAGCGCCGCGTGGCCGCGCCGGAGCTGTCCGAACGGCAGCTGCGGCGCATCGTCTACGGCTGAACCGCGCTCGCCTTCCCTTCTTCCCCCACCCTGAGGAGCTACCCCCATGTGCGGAATCGTCGGATACATCGGCCATCAGGCCGCCGCCCCCGTCCTCGTCGAAGGCCTCACCCGCCTCGAGTACCGCGGTTACGACTCGGCGGGCATCGCCGTCCTCGGCAGCAAGGGCACCACCGCGATCCGTCGCGTCGGCCGGGTCCGCGAGCTCGAGGCGGCCCTGCCCAAGCGCCTCACCGGCACGGTCGGGATCGGCCACACCCGCTGGGCGACGCACGGCCCGGCCGTGGAGCACAACGCGCATCCTCAGCGCAGCCAGGACGGCCGGATCAGCGTGGTGCACAACGGCATCATCGACAACGCGGCGGCCCTGCGCGCCCAGCTCGCGGAGTCGGGCGTCGAACTCACGAGCGACACCGACACCGAGGTCGTCGCGCACCTCATCGCCCAGTCGGACGCGGCGACCCTCGAGGACGCCGTGCTCTCCGCTCTCGGGCGGATCACCGGCACCTACGCCCTCGCCGTGCTCGATGAGCAGCATCCCGAGCGGATCGTGCTGGCGCGCAGCGGATCCCCGCTGATCATCGGCATCGGCGATAAGGAGATGCTCGTGGCCAGCGACGTGGCAGCCCTCGTGCGGCACACCGACCGGGTCGTGCACCTGAACGACGGCGAGCTGGCGACCGTGACCGCGACCGGGTTCCGCACCTTCGACCGCGGCAACACCCCGACCAGCTCGGAGCCCGTCGAGATCAGCGTGGCCGCGGAGGACCTCGAGCTCAGCGGCTACCGGCACTACATGCTCAAGGAGATCCACGAGCAGCCCGACGCCGCCGCGATGGTGCTGCGCGGCCGGCTGGACGAGCGATTCGCGACGGCCCGCCTGGACGGGCTGGGGCTCGACCCGCGCGAGCTCCGCAGCTTCCGCCGGATCAAGATCCTCGGCTGCGGATCCGCCTACTACGTGGGCCAGCTCGGCGCCCAGCTCGTCGAGGATCTGGCCCGGATCCCCGCGGACGCCGAGGCCGCATCCGAGTTCCGGTACCGCCAGCCCATCATCGAGTCGGACACGCTGTACGTCGCGGTGAGCCAGAGCGGCGAGACCGCCGACACCGCCTTCGCCGTCGAGGAGATCAAGCGCAAGGGCGGCCGCGTGATCGGCGTCGTGAACGTGGTCGGATCCACGATCGCCCGCACCGTGGACGGCGGGATCTATCTGCACGCGGGCCCCGAGATCTCCGTCGCCTCCACGAAGGCGCTCACGAACATGGCGCTCTCCTTCGCGCTGCTCGCCCTGCACCTGGGCCGGCTGCACGACCTGTCCCACGCCGACGGGCAGCGGATCCTCCGCGGCCTGCAGCGCATCCCGGAGCAGATCCGCAGCATCCTCGAGGACGCGGATCCGATCGCGGCCGTCGCCGAGGACATCGCGAAGGCCAAGAGCGCGTTCTACATCGGCCGGGTGCGCGGTTTCCCGGTCGCGCGGGAGGGCGCGCAGAAGCTCAAGGAGATCAGCTACATCCACGCGGAGGCCTACCAGACGAGCGAGCTCAAGCACGGCCCGCTCGCGCTGATCGACCAGGACATGCCGACGGTCGCGCTCATCCCCGAAGACGAGCTGACCGACCGCAACCTGGCCGCGGCCGAGCAGATCCTCGCCCGCAAGGGCCCGCTGATCGCCATCACGCACGCCGGGGTGGATCTCGCGCACCTCGACGCCCGCACGATCGTCGTCCCCAAGAACGAGCCGGAGCTGGATCCGATCCTGCTGACCATCCCGACCCAGCTGCTCGCCTACCACGCGGCCGTCCGCCTCGGGCACGACGTCGACAAGCCCCGCAACCTCGCGAAGTCGGTGACGGTGGAGTGACGTTCGTCTTCGATTCGAAGCGCGCGAATGGCGGCCATCGCGCTGCGGATCGAACCATTTGCGCGCTTCGAAATCGCGGCCGGAGGACAATGGCAGGATGAGCACCTCTGGATCTTCCGGCCGGGACGCGGTCATCGTCGCCGCCCGCCGCACGGCGGTCGGCATCGGCAAGCCCGAGCGCGGCGTCTTCAGCGGCGTGCACCCGGTCGACCTGTCCACGCACCCGATCCGGGCGGTGCTGGCGGACACCGAGGTGGATCCGGCGCTCGTCGACGACGTGCTGTGGGGCTGCGTGTCCCAGGTGGGCGAGCAGTCGTTCAATGTGGGCCGCAATGCCGCCCTCGCCGCGGGACTGCCCGAGCACGTGCCCGGGATGACCATCGACCGCCAGTGCGGGTCGTCGCAGCAGGCGATCCAGAGCGCCGCGGCTGCGATCATCGCCGGCTACGCCGACATCGTCGTCGCGGGCGGGGTCGAGGTCATGTCGCGCGTGCCGATGTTCTCCAGCGTCGCGGGCGAGGATCCTTACGGGCCGCTCATGCACGAGCGATTCCCGGACCTCGGCAATCAGGGCGTGGGCGCCGAGCTCATCGCACGGAGGTGGGGCCTCTCCCGCGCCCGACTGGACGAGTTCGCGGTGCGCTCGCACCAGCGGGCAGCGTCCGCGACCGCCTCCGGGTTGTTCGCCGACGAGATCGTCCCCGTCCCCACCGCCGCCGGCGTCGTGACGACGGATCAGGGTATCCGTGCGGACTCCACGGTCGAGCGCCTGGCGACGCTGCCGACCCCGTTCCTCGAGGACGGCGTGGTGACGGCCGGCAGCGCCTCGCAGATCTCCGACGGCGCGGCCGCCGTGCTGATGATGACGAGCGCGCGCGCCGCGGAACTCGGCCTCGCCCCGATCGCGCGCGTGCACAGCGTCGCCGTCGTGGGCTCGGATCCGATCCTCATGCTGACCGGACCGATCCCGGCCACGGCGAAGGTGCTCGAGCGCGCAGGCCTCGGCATCGGCGACATCGGCGCCTTCGAGGTGAACGAGGCGTTCGCGCCCGTCGTGCTCGCCTGGCTCACCGAGACCGGGGCCGACCCGGAGCTCGCCAACCCGCGCGGCGGAGCGATCGCGCTCGGGCACCCGCTCGGCGGATCCGGCGCGCGCCTGGCCACGACCCTGCTGCACCACATGCAGCAGGACGGGATCCGCTACGGCCTGCAGACGATGTGCGAGGGCGGCGGCATGGCCAACGCCACCGTGTACGAGCTGCTCTGACGCTCAGCGGCCAGGGCTCAGCCGCGCCGCGATGAGCCGGCGTTCTGCGTCGTTCGCGGTGAGCTCGAGTGCGCGCAGGTCTGCGGCGTCCGCCTCCTCGGCGCGCCCGAGGCGCCGCAGCAGGTGCGCACGGACGGCGTGCCACAGGTGGAAGGCGTCGAGCACCGCACCCAGCTGCTCCACCTCGGCGAGCGCGGCCTCGGGCGAGACCGCCTCCGCGAGAGCGACGGCGCGGTTCAGCCGCACGATCGGCGACGCGTCGTAGCGGATCAGCATGTCGTAGAGCGTGAGCACCTGGAACCAGTCGGTGTCGTCCGGCCCGAGCGCATCGGCGTGGCACGCGGCGATCGCCGCCTGCAGCTGCCAGCGGCCCGGCCGGTGCAGCAGCGCGGCCCTGTCCAGCCGCACCCGCGCCTCGGCCAGCAGCGCCTGATTCCACCGGGTGCGGTCCTGCTCGGCGAGCAGCACGAGCTCGCCGTCGACCGCGCGGGCGTCCTCCCGGGAGCGGTGGAAGAGCAGCAGCGCCAGCAGGCCGTGCGCCTCGGCCTCGAGCGGCAGGTCGTGTGCGACGACGCGCGCCAGCCAGAGCGCGTCGTCGGCGAGGTTGCGATCAGCCGCCGCATCGGCGCCGGCCGCGAGGTGCGCCTGGGCGTACATCGTGGAGACGACCGCGAGCACGAGATCGAGCCGGTCGACCCGCTCCTGCCCCTCGGGGATCCGCAGCGGGATGCCGGTCGCGGCGATCTTGCGCTTCGCCCGGACGATGCGCTGAGCGACCGTCGCCTCCGGCGCCACCATCGCGCGGGCGATCTGGACCGTGGTCAGGCCGCACACCGCCCGCAGGGTGAGCGCGACGCGCGCCTCGGGCGGGATCGCGGGGTGGCAGCATCCGAACAGCAGCGGCAGGCGCTCGTCGGGTTCACGGGCGACGGCAGGGGCAGCGCCCGCCGCCTCTCGGGTGGCCGCGCGCGCGCCGATCAGCTCCGCCTTCTCCCGGAGACGGCGCTCGCGTCGCAGCCGGTCGAGCGCATTGTGCCGTGCGGCCTGGGTGAGCCACGCGCCGGGGTTCGGCGGCACTCCGCGCACGCGCCACCCCCGCAGCGCCTCCTCCACGGCGTCGGCGACCGCCTCCTCCGCCACGTCGAGGTCGCCGAAGGAGCGGGCGAGCGCCGCGACGATCCGACCGGCCTCGTCGCGCAGCACGCGCACGAGGACCGGATCCGACGCCGCGGCGCTCATCGTCCCGATTCCGCTCAGCCGGTCACTCGAACTGGCTGTAGTCGGTGACCATCGGGCGGATCTCCACGCCGATCCCGGGCAGCTCGAACTCGGGCCAGGTCTTGACCAGGGCGATCGCGGCGTCGAGGTCGGGCACGTCGATGATGCTGAAGCCGCCCACGACCTCTTTCGCCTCGGTGAACGGCCCGTCCACGACGACGGGGCCGTTCGGGCCGGACTTCACGGTGGTCGCGGTCGCCACCGGCTGGAGCTGCGCGCCGCCGTCGGCGATCTCGCCGTCGTTGTCCTGGAACCAGTCCCAGACGCGCTGATAGATCTGCTGGTGGCGCTCCTCGGACACATCCCGGTAGGACTCGGGTGTCTCGGTGAACATGATGACGTACTTCACGGTCGTGATCCTTTCGTCAGGGGAACGGTCTCAGAACCACAGCGAACGGACAAGGCCGGAATCGACACTCGCGGAGAACTTCTCAGGACTCGATCATGCTCGGGCCGTCGGGCGTCGCGCGCACCGTGATCTGAGCCGGGATCTGTTCCTGCATCGCCTCGACGTGGCTGATGACGCCGACGGTGCGACCGCCCGCGCGCAGCTCGTCGAGGGTGCGCATCGCCACGTCGAGCGTCTCGCCGTCGAGGGATCCGAAGCCTTCGTCGATGAAGAGGGTGTCGAGCTGTATGCCGCCGGCACGGGCGGTGACGACCTCGGCGAGACCGAGCGCGAGGGCGAGCGAACCGAGGAACGTCTCCCCGCCGGAGAGCGACTGCGCCGGCCGCGTCTGCCCAGTGAAGGCGTCGAACACCACGATGCCGAGACCGGAGGCGGCCCCGCGCGCGGCCCGGGCATCGCTGTGCTGCAGCTGGTAGCGGCCCGACGACATGTCGGCGAGGCGCAGGTTCGCCGCGGCGACGATCTCCTCGAGCTCCGCGGCGAGCACGAAGGTCTCCAGGTTCATCCGGTAGGTGTTCGCCCCGCGGCCGGAGACGGCGTCGGCGAGCTGCTGCAGGACCTCGTGGTCCGCGGCTGCGGCCGCGCCGCGGGAGTGCTCGGCCGCTGCCGTCTCGAGGAGAGCTCCCAGCTGAGCGGCTGTCGCGTCGGCCCGGCTGGCGGCGTCGACGGCGGCCGTCCACGCCGCACGCGCCGCGGACTCGGCCGACTCGAACGGGGTGAGGTCGATCGGGTCGTCGGGCAGGGTGCGCAGTTCCAGGTCGAGCAGGATCGCACGCTCCTTGGCGCGCTCGGCGGCGTGCGCGGCGAGCCGTTCCTCGAGCGCGGCCTGGTCGGCGGGGCTGCGCAAGGCGGCCCCGGCGGCGGTCGCGTCGTCGAAAGGCGATGCGGCCAGGGCCGCCTGCTGCTCGGCGAGCGCGGCGGATGCCGCATCGGACCGGGCCTCGCGCTCCTCGATCGCGGCGGCGAGGGCCTGCGCGGCTGCGATGCGGACGGCGGCATCGTCGAGGCGCGCGGCGACGGTGGCGAACGCACCACGCGCCTGCGCCACGGATTCCCGGGCGGCGGCGAGCGTCTGCCGGGCGAGAGCGAGGCGCTCGCTCGCCTCCGCGTGGCGGACGGCCAGCTGGGCGATCGTCGCCTCGAGCCCCTCGGCCTTCGCCCGCAGCGCGGCGAGGCGCTGCTCGGCATCCGTGGCGGCGGCCTGTGCCGCCACCGCATCATCGCGCTCCGCTCGTGCGATCGCGAGTTCGGCCTCGGCCGCCTCGGCCGTGCGCCCGTCGGCGCGCGCAGTCGCGGCGGCGAGGTCGGCGTCCAGCGCGGCCAGGGCGCTCGTGGCCGCGCGCACCTGCTCGGCGGCGCGCTCCCGTGCGTCCGTGGCCTCGGCCACATCGTCCGCCGAGACCGGATCCGCGTGCACGGCCGGCGCCGGGTGCTCTGTGGATCCGCAGACGCTGCAGGCCTCGCCCGGGATCAGGGCCTCGGCGAGCTCGCCGGCCATTCCCGCGTCGCGGCGGCGGCGCAGGTCCGCGGCGCGGGCGAAGGCGGCCGCGGCCTGCTGTTCGCGGTCGGCGACCGTCCGCTCCGCGACGCTCCGCTCCGCAGACCGTGCCGCTGCGTCCCTGGCGCCCTCGAGCCGCGCGGCAGCCAGGACCACGACGGTCTCGAGGTCGGCGGCGCGGTCGGCCCGGCGGCGCAGATCGTCGCGCTCGGCGGTCAGCGCCTCGATCGTGGCGGGCAGGGCGGCGCGNCCGCGCGCCGCCGCCACGGACTCCTGCTCGCTCTGCGCGGCCGACACCGCCGTCTCGAAGGCGGCGAGCTGCGCCTCGGTCGCTGCGGCCTGCTGCCAGGCGCCGCTGGTCCGGGTGAGGTCGGACGCCCACGCCCGCAGCGCATCCGCGGAGGACTCCGGCGCTGTGTCGTCGTCCACGGCGATCCCCCGCCATGCCTCCTCGGCCTCGGCGGCGGCCTCGCCGGCAGCCGCGGCGACGACGGCGGCGCGCTCCGCCGTGTGCAGCACGTGCCGGAGAGCCTCGGCGGCTCTGGCGTCGTCCAGGGTGCGCCGATCGGCGGCGATCCGATCGGCGGCGGCATCGAGGGCGGCGAGCGCGGCGCGAGCGCGATCCCGCTCCGCCTGCGCCTGGCGCTCCTCGCGTGCGACGACGTGCGCGGCGGTCGCCGTGCGGTGCGCGGCCTCCGCCAGATCCCGATCCTGGCGGCGCTGCTCGGCCCGGTAGTCAGCCCGCGCCTGGGCGCGACGCACGGCGTCGAGGCGCTCATCGAGCGAGCGCTCGGCCGGCGCCGATGCGGCGTCGGTGCTCGCTCCGTGCAGGTCGTTCTCGGCGACGAGCTGCTCGGCCTGCTCGATGCGGGCGATCACGGACGCGCGTCCCGCGCCCAGCGCCTGCTCCGATGCACGGCGGCGCTCGTCGAGGCGGGCCTGGTAGTCCTCGAACCGGCCGGTGCCGAAGAGCCGGCGCAGCAGCTGCTGCCGCTCCTTGCTGTCCGCATGCAGGAACTTCTGAAAGCGCCCCTGCGCGAGCAGGATCACCTGCAGGAACTGCTGCAGGTTCAGCTGCAGGATCTCGTCCAGCTCGTGCGCGACATCGACCTCGCGCGCGGCCCGGCCGATCCACTCCCCGCCGATGAGTTCCTCCAGCGCCACGGCGGACGCCTGCTTGGTCAGCCCGCCGCCGCGCTTCGCCGGACGCTGGTATTCGGGCGACCGGGTCACCCGGAACCGGCCGGCGACGGTGCTGAACTCGACGACGACCTCGGTGGGATCCGCCGGCTCGCAATGGTCGCTGCGCAGACGCTTCTCCCCGCCCTCGTAGCGGGGCACGTTTCCGTAGAGCCCGAAGCACACCGCATCGAGGATGCTGGACTTGCCGGCGCCGGTGCGCCCGCCGATGAGGAACACGCCGTCGTCCGCGAACGTGTCGAAGTCGATCGTCT
This sequence comes from Microbacterium sp. 22242, assembly GCF_052045495.1. Lineage (NCBI taxonomy): Bacteria > Bacillati > Actinomycetota > Actinomycetes > Micrococcales > Microbacteriaceae > Microbacterium > Microbacterium sp. 22242. The sequence goes on from NZ_JBQEOZ010000009.1 coordinate 77,676, forward strand.
GCCGCCGCAGGAACGGCCCGAAGCCCTCGATCTCGAGTCGATGCAGCCGCACTAGACGAGGGCCTCCGCCAGGGCGCGGTCGTCGAGCACCTCGCGGATCAGCTCCTGCTCGCGCGGCGTCGCCCCGGCACCGTTCCGAACGTGCGCGAGGAACGCGTCGATGCGCTCCTCGTCGGTCGCGGCCGTGCGCAGGCGCTCACTGTACGAACGCTCCTCGAGCGCGGCCGTCCGGGTGGGCTCGTGCTGCACGAGCGCGCAGAACGGGTACTTCTCGCGCAGGCGGCGCATGGGCTCGGTGTGCGGCAGGTCGTCGGTGTACACCGCGCACACCCAGTCGTCGCGGTGGGCGGCGACGCTCTCGGCCGAGAGGATCTCGTCAAGGGGCCCGGTCAGGGTCACGAGCCGACGCGGCACAGGAAGCTCCAGCCACTGCGCGTCGACCGCGCCGTCCGCGGCCAGGTCGATGAGCCAGGATCCCCGGGGCTTGTGCTGCTCGCCGAAGCTGTAGTGCAGGGGTGCGCCGGCGTAGCGGATCCGCTCGGTGAGCGCCTGGCGCCCGTGGATGTGCCCGAGCGCGACGTAGTCGGCACCGTCGAACACGGAGACCGGCACCATGTCGATGCCGCCCTGGCGGATCTCGCGCTCGAGGCCGGCCGTCGCATCGACGCCCGCCGCGAAGCAGTGCGCGATCACGACCGAGCGCCCGGGGTGCTCGGCCATCCCTGCGCGCACGACCCCCATCGCGTGCGCGAGGGTCTGCGCCTGGGTGCGCAGCGGGCGCCCGCCGGCGTCGTCGCCCGCGCTGCCGGCATCCGTCCAGTGCTGCCGCACGATGGCGGGCTCGAGGTAGGGGATCCCGAAGAACCGCACAGGGCCGTCGGCGTCGGCGATCGTGATCGGCTCGCCGATCGCACGCGGATCCGTCACGACCTGGATCCCGTCGCGCAGCAGGCGCGACTGGAAGCCCAGCCGGGCCGCGGAGTCGTGGTTGCCGCTGGTCACGATCACCTGGGCGCCCGTGGCATGCAGGGCGACGAGCGTGTCCGTGAGCAGCGTGTAGGCGGAAGCGGCGGGGGTCGCGGAGTCGAACACGTCGCCCGCGACGACGACCACGTCGACGGCGTGCTCCTGCACCTGCACGACCAGCTCGCCGAGCACCTCGGCGAGCGCATCCAGGGTGGAGTGCCCGTGGAAGGTCCGGCCGATGTGCCAGTCCGAGGTGTGCAGGATCTTCATGCCCTCCACGCTACGGACGGGGTCGGACATTCCTCCCGAGGCGTGCCGGGCGGGGTCGGCTCGCTGGTCGCGTATCGCCGTTCCGGGGCGGGCATGACCGCAATACGCGACCAGTGCGCGGAACGGGACCGCCGGGCATGCCGCCCGGCTCGGGAGGACGGATCCCGTGATCGCGTCCCCTCTCGGCGCGTAACACGACGTCACACACGTCGCGCGAAGCGATAGGACTCAGCGCACGCGCAGCAGATCGGCCCGTTCCGGGTGCGCCTCGAACCAGTCGGCGACGTACCAGCAGACCGCGTCGATGCGCCGATCCCCGCGCGCCGCGATGTCGTCCACGGCACCCGCCACGACCTCTGCGGCATAGCCGGATCCGCGGAAATCCGGGATCGTGAAGGCCCTCGTCAGCGCGATGGTGCGGCCGTCGTCGCGGTAGTCGAGCACGCTCACCAGCACGCCGTCGCGCGTCAGCGTGTAACGCGACGCATCGTCCTCGCGAGTGAGCACGAACCGGTCGGAGCCTGCAGAATTCCCCACCGTTTCACGCTACGCCCGAATTCTTCGACCGGGTCCGTTTTGACACGGGAGGTCACCATCGGTAATAATCGGGCCCATGACCACCAACGCACGCCCCATGTCCGCCCAGGAGGCGAACGGGACTACCGGGATGATGATGCCCGGTCGCGTTGGCATGTGTTGCCGAATGTGTCGCTGAAGCCACAAATCTCTGTCTGACTCGCTCGTCGTGATCTTCGCGGGCTGAGTCTCCGGGCACCCACCCGCGTGCCCGTCCCCCGGCCCGCCGGTCACTTCGCAACACACTCTCCGAGTCGTCGACCGACTCCCTCCTTTCAAGGACCCATCATCATGTCGAACACCCTCCTGCTCGAGCGTCCCGTCATCGCCCCCACCCGCCTGCACGCGGTGCCTCGCACTCAGATCGACACGCCGGCCCCGGCCGTCGATGCACCGCCGGCACGCTCCCCCCGCGGATTCGCCCTCTACGTGGGCATCGACGAGCTGAAGGCCGCCACGAACGGCGTGAGCCTGCCGCTGCTCGTCGACGCGCTGCGCCGCACCCTCGCCGAGCTGGCGCCCGACGCCGAGACCCACGCCACCGTCGCCCTCGCCCCGCACGGCACCGGCGGCCGCGACCTCGACGTCGTGCGTCTCGCCCTGCACGAGCCGGGGGCGATCGCCCGCTCCAAGGCCGAGGCCGAGGAGCGCCAGCCCGAGGACGGCGGCGGCGTCGTGGTCGACATCTCCCGCAAGCGCGTCCTGATCGACGGCGACTCGGCCGCGTTCACCTACAAGGAGTTCGAGCTGCTGCAGTACCTCGTGCTGCGCGAGGGCTCGACGATCGAGCGCAGCGAGCTGGTCTCGGCCCTGTGGCAGACCTCCGACGAGGAGGCCCCCGGCGAGCGCACGATCGACGTGCACGTACGCCGCCTGCGCGCCAAGCTCGGGCGCTACGAGGACATCGTGCGCACCGTCCGCGGGGTCGGCTATCGCTTCGACCGGCACGCCGACGTCGTGATCCGCTACGGCGTGGGATCGCCCTCCCCCGACCGCTTCTGACACCGCGCCGGAAGAGGCGATCGCGCCCGGAGCCGGCCGTTCCCGCGAGGAGCCCCTGCCCTCTCGTGTCCGCTGTGCTCGCGCGCGCTGCTCCGAGGTCGGCGCACCCGTCTAGGGTGTTCCCATGACCCTCACCGCGGATCCGACGCCCCTGGCGTCACCCGCGCTCGAGAGCGTCTACCGTCCCCCTCGTCCGCTGGATCTGCTCGGCACCGTCGCGATCCTGCAGCGCGGCCGCAAGGATCCGACCATGGCGATCGAGGGATCCGTGGCCTGGCGGGCGATGCGCACCGACGCCGGAATCGCGACGCTCGCGCTGCGCGCGGCGGCGGACGAGGTCCGCGCCACGGCCTGGGGTCCCGGCGCCGGCGAGGCGCTCGCCCAGGTCCCGCGGTTGTGCGGAGCCGCCGACGACGATGAGGGCTTCGATCCCTCCGGCCATCCCCTGCTGGCCGCCACCGCGCACCGCAACCCCGGGTTGCGCCTCACTCGCACCGATGCGGTGTTCGAGGCGCTCGCGGGTGCCATCATCGAGCAGAAGGTGACCGGGCTGCAGGCGTTCGGCGCCTGGCGGGTGCTCGTCACCCGGTTCGGCGACGCCGCCCCTGGTCCCGTGCCCCGGCCGCTCTTCGCAGCGCCGGTCGCCGAGGCATGGCGCCGCATCCCGTCCTGGGCCTGGCACCGTGCCGGCGTGCAGCCGCCGCAGTCGCGCACGGTGGTCCGCGCCGCCGAGCGCGCCCCGAGCATCGCCCGCGCCGTGCGCGCGGCGACGGACGGAACCGCCCGCGATGCGGCGCTCACCAGCCTGCCAGGAGTGGGCCCGTGGACCTCGGCCGAGACCCGGATCCGCGCCCTGGGCGACCCGGACGCGGTGAGCGTGGGCGACTATCACCTCGCGCACGAGGTCGGCTACGCGCTGACCGGCGCTCGCACCGACGACGCCGGCATGCTCGCGCTGCTGGAACCCTGGGCGGGCCACCGTCAGCGGGTCGTCCGCCTGATCCGGCTCAGTGGCGCCGCCGAGCCGCGCCGCGGCCCGCGCCTCGCTCCCGAGGACCACCGCGAGCACTGACCCGCGGTGCACGCGGATCCTCCCCAGACCGTGCGGATCGTGGCCTGGGGCGGAGGACAGGGCCTGCCACGCCGTGGCGCGACCGGAGCCGCCGTCGCCCTATGCTGGGCCGCATGACTCGACCGCGCACCGGGATCCGCGTCGCCGGCACCGCGCTGCTGTTCGGGCTCGGCATCGTGGTCGGCCTGATCCTGCAGAACGTGTGGCTCGGACTCGTGCTCGCGCTGCTGGTGTGGCTGGTCTGGTTCCTCGGCTACGAGTCGCGTCAGGGCCGCAACGCCGGGATCCACGACGAGGACAACGGCATCGAGCTGTAGCCACCGCCCCGGATCGCCGTGAGTCGCGCGGGTTAGGGTTGCCTCATGGACCCCGTGAAATCCGGCTTCGCCCTCGTGCGCCGACCCCTGGAGCTGCGCTTCCGCACGCTCGCCCTCGCCGCGCGCGAGTGGCTCTCTGCAGACTATGTGCGCGTGCGGCTGACCGGATCCGACCTCGCCGGCTTCTCCTCGCTGGGTGCGGACGACCACATGCGGCTGTTCTTCGCAGAGGGTCCGACCGGGTCGGTCGAGGAGCTGCGCGCTGCGCCGAGCCGCGAGTACACGCCGCTCGCCTGGGGCGACGACTGGCTGGACGTCGAGTTCGCCGTGCACGGCGACGAGGGCGTCGGCGCCCCCTGGGCTGCGAACGCCCCGATCGGCGCGACCGTGGGCGCGGGCGGCCCGCGCGGTTCCCTCGTGCTCGAGGGGGACCCGGACGGCTGGCTGCTCGCGGGCGACGAGACCGCGATCCCGGCGATCCGGCGCTTCGCGGCGCAGATCCCGTCCGGCGCCTCGGCGCGCATCGCGGTCGAGGTGCGCGACGCCGAGCACGAGCTGACGATCGACGCCCCGGTCGACGTCGAATGGGTGCACCGCGGCGACGCCCCGGCGGGCTCTGCGCTCGCCGCCCACCTGAACGCGCTCGGTGCCGAGGATCGCCCCGGCGACGCCCCGTTCGTCTTCGTCGCGGCGGAGTCGTCGATCGTGAAGCCCGGGCGTGCGCTGCTCGAACGCTGGTCGATCGAGCCGTCGCGCGCCATCGTGAAGGGCTACTGGAAGCGCGGTGAGGCCGAGTACCACGCCCCGCACTGAGCTCGCGCGCGACCGTCCGTCCGGCAGACTGGCGACATGCCTCTCCTCGATCATCTCGGCCTCACCGTCGAAGACCTGGACCGTGCCTTCGCGCAGTGGAACCCCGTCCTCACCGCCCTCGGCTGCACCCCGGAGGACGGAGAGCTGGAGGGCGGCATCGCCTGGTGGCGCGAGGGCGAGACCGAGCTGATCCTGTATCGGGCGCCCGCGCCCGGAGGCGAGCCGCACCGCTACGGCCGGATCGGCTGGCAGCACCTCGCCTTCGCCGCCGACACGCGCGAGGAGGTGGACCGCCTGCACCAGGTCGCGCTCGACGCGGGCTGGACCTCGGTGCGGGACCCGAAGGTGTTCCCGCGCTTCTCCGACCGCTACTACGCCTCGTTCGTGGAGGACGACAACGGCATCCGGGTCGAGTTCATGCACAACCCGCCTCGCGAGACCGCCGCAGGCTGATCCGCGAAACACCATTGCCGATGTCGGAGGCCGGGCCCAGACTGATCCTGCGCACATCCCGCGCATCCCATCCGAGCTCTGACGGAGGACCTCCATGACCACCCTCAACCCGTACATCTCCTTCCGCGACAATGCGCGCGAGGCCATGGAGTTCTACCGCGATGCGCTCGGCGGCGACCTCCAGGTGATGACCTTCGGCGACATCCCCGGCATGGTCGAGGACGAGGCCGAGAAGAGTCTCGTCATGCACTCGATGCTGACCACGGCGGACGGCCTCGTGCTGATGGGGTCCGACACCCCCGCGCACATGGAGTACCAGGCCCCGCAGGGCGTCTCGGTCTCGCTGAGCGGTTCCGACGAGGCGGCGCTCCGCGACGTCTGGCAGAAGCTCTCCGACGGCGCGACGATCACGATGCCGTTCGGCCCGGCTCCGTGGGGCGACCAGTTCGGGATGCTCGTCGACCGATTCGGCGTCTCCTGGATGTTCTCGGCCGGCGAGAGTCAGGGCTGACCCGGCCGGCCGTCAGCGCTCGGGCTCAGCGCTCGGGCTCGGCGCTCGCCCAGGCGACGCCGTCGAGCCCGAGCTCCTCGGTCATGTCGCGGAGGAATCGGGTCACGATCGCGCGCTCGTCCGCGCTGAGCCGCGCCGCGGCGTGGAACCGGCGCGCCTGCTGCCGCCCCACCGTCTCCATCGCGGCGCGCTGCGTCTCGGGTGTGATCGAGATCGCGAGCGCCCGGCGATCGGACGGGTGCGGTGCGCGCACGATGTGGCCTCCGCGCTCCAGCCGATCCAGCAGCTTCGTCGTCGACGCCGTCGAGATGCCGAGGTGCTGGGCGATCCCGCCCGGAGTGGCGACCGCTCCCTGGTTCGCGCACACGATGAGGTAGAGCAGCGCCCGCATATCGGTGTCGTTGAGCCGCATGTACCGACGGGAGGCCTCGGCGAGGCGCTGCTCGGCATCGCGCAGCCCGCCGAGCGCGGCCATCAGCTCGGCGATCTGGCGGATCTCCTCCGCGCCGACCCCCGCACGGTCCAACAGCATCCCGGAGGGATCGCTCGCCTCGATGTCGTAGACCGCGCCCCGTGCGACGCCGTCGCGCGATGCGCTTGCGCGCGGGACCGTCCGCGCCGCGTCGTCGCGCTCCTGCGTCATCCCGCCATGCTACACACGAGCATTCTTCACCCCAGGATGATTACTTGCCAAGCTAGCGAAATGCCTCTAGTCTTCCGGAAGGCGACGAGAGGATCACGATGACCGCCCCGCAGCACCCCGCACACCCCCGCAGAGCGGGCCGGACCCTTCGGATCCTGCTGCCGGCCCTGATCATCGTCGGCTGGCTGATCGCAGCCTCGCTGGGCGGACCGCTGTTCGGCAAGGTCGATGAGGTCTCCTCCAACGACCGGACCGCCTACCTGCCCGCGTCCGCCGATGCGACGCGCGTGCAGGAGCTGCAGACGCGGTTCGCGGGTTCCGACGAGATCCCGGCGATCATCGTCGCGACCTCGGCGGAGAAGCTCACGCCCGCCGAGCTCACCACTCTCGCGGACGCGGTGAAGGCCACCGTCGACATCCCCGGCGTGGGCGACGGCATCTCGCCCGCCATCCCCTCCGAGGACGGCGAGGCCGTCCAGGCGTTCGTCCCGATCCGCACGAGCGCTGAGATCGCCGATGTCGTGACGGAGATCAGGGCGACCCTCGGCAAGGCGGCGCCCCCGGGGGTTCGCGTCTTCGTGACGGGCCCGGCCGGCTTCAGCGGCGATCTCGTGGCCGGCTTCGCAGGGATCGACGGGATCCTGCTCGGGGTCGCGCTGGCGGCGGTGCTGGTGATCCTCGTGCTCGTGTACCGGTCGCTGCTGCTGCCGATCGTGGTGCTGGCGACGAGCCTGTTCGCACTGTGCGTCGCCCTGCTGCTGGTGTGGTGGCTCGCGAAGTGGGGGGTGCTGCTGCTCAGCGGGCAGACCCAGGGGATCCTGTTCATCCTGGTGATCGGCGCGGCCACCGACTACGCCCTGCTGTTCGTGTCGCGCTTCCGCGAGGCGCTGCGCCACGAGCAGGACCGCGGCCGGGCCGTGCTCACCGCGTGGAAGGGGTCGTTCGAGCCGATCCTCGCCTCGGGAGGCACCGTGATCGCCGGGCTGCTCTGCCTGCTGCTCAGTGATCTGAAGTCGAACAGCGCGCTCGGGCCCGTCGCCGCGATCGGGATCGCCTTCGCGATGCTCTCCGCGCTCACGCTGCTGCCTGCGCTGCTCATGGCGTTCGGCCGCGCCGCATTCTGGCCGCGCCGCCCGCGGTTCGATCCGGCCGCGCCGGAGAGCGCTGCGCCGGCCACCGGCGTGTGGGCCCGGCTCGCGGGCCTCATCCGCCGTCGATCCCGCCTGATCTGGATCGCGACGACCGTCGTGCTCGCGATCGCGACCGCCGGCGTGCTGCAGCTGCACGCGTCCGGCGTGCCGCAGTCCGATCTCGTACTCGGCGCCTCGCAGGCGCGCGACGGGCAGACCGCGCTGGGCGCGCACTTCCCCGGCGGCTCCGGAAGCCCCGTGCAGGTGGTCGTGGCGAAGAGCTCGCTGCAGGACGCCGCCGACGTGCTGCTGGCTGACAAGGGCGTCGACGGCGTCTCGGTCACCGCGACGTCCGCCCCGAGCGGCACCGCGAAGGTCACCGCCGAGGGAGTCACGGCGTCGGGCCCTCCGGGCGCGGCGGCGCCAGAACCCACCGTCTTCGACGGAGACGTGCTGCTGCAGGGCACACTCACGAGCGCCGCCGATTCCCCTGCAGCGGAGGACACCGTGCGCCGACTGCGCACCGCGCTGCACGGCACCGGCGCGATCGTCGGCGGGGTCACCGCGACCGCGATCGACACGAACGACGCCTCGATCCACGACCGCGCCCTGATCATCCCGGTGATCCTGGTGGTGATCATGCTGATCCTCATGCTGCTGCTCCGTGCGATCCTCGCCCCGGTGCTGCTGATCGTCACCACCGTGCTGTCCTTCGGCGCCGCGATGGGCGTCTCGGCGCTCGTGTTCGACGGCGTGTTCCACTTCCCCGGTGCGGATCCGGCCGTTCCGCTGTACGGCTTCGTGTTCCTGGTCGCGCTCGGGATCGACTACAACATCTTCCTGATGACGCGCGTGCGCGAGGAGTCCAGGATCCACGGCACGCGGGAGGGCGTGCGGCGCGGCCTCGCGATCACCGGAGGGGTGATCACCTCGGCGGGTCTCGTGCTCGCGGCGACGTTCGCGGCGCTCGGCGTGATCCCGATCCTGTTCCTCGCCCAGCTCGCCTTCATCGTCGCGTTCGGCGTGCTGCTGGACACCTTCGTGGTGCGCTCGCTGCTCGTCCCCGCGCTGGTGCACGACGTCGGCCGCGCCGTGTGGTGGCCGTCGAAGCTCTCCCGCGGCGCGCGCTGAGAGCGCTCCTCGTCAGTCGGCGGGGGTGCGTCAGCCGGCGGCGGTCGCCCCAGGAGCACGGCGGTCTCCGAGCGCGGGTCCTATCGGCGCAGCGGGTCGGGCGGCGGACACGCGTCCACCGACCGACCCGCTGAGGAATCCCGCGCCTGTCCGGGGTCAGGAACCCGACGAGCGCTGCTGCGCCCGCTGCACCTTCGCGCTCAGTTCCGCCACGGCGGCGTCGCCGAGCTCTGCGGTTCCGACCGGCGCCGGGTTGTCCGGCGACGTCCCGTGGCCGATGCCGTCGAGCGACGCCTCGTCGAACGGGAGCGCCCCGGTGAGGACGGCGCGGACCCGCTGGTGGTCGACCTCCTTCGTCCAGGTGCCGATCAGCAGCGTGGCCACCGCGTTGCCGGTGAAGTTGGTGACCGCACGGCCCTCCGACATGAAGCGGTCGATCCCGACGATCACGCCCACGCCGTGCACGAGGTCAGGCCGGTAGGCCTGCAGGCCGCCGGCGAGCGTCGCGAGCCCGGCGCCGGTGACGCCCGCAGCGCCCTTGCTGGCGATGATCATGAAGACCAGCAGCCCGATCTGCTCGCCGAGGCTCATCGGCTGGCCCATGCTCGTCGCGATGAACAGGGACGCCATGGTGAGGTAGATCGCGGTGCCGTCCAGGTTGAACGAGTAGCCGGTGGGAACGGTGACGCCGACGACGGGCTTGGACACCCCGAGGTGCTCCATCTTCGCGATCAGCCGGGGCAGGGCCGACTCGGACGACGAGGTGCCCACGATCAGCAGGTACTCCCGGCCGAGGTACTTCATCAGCCGGAAGATGTTCACCCGCGCGACCGCGTACAGCACGGTGCCGAGCACGACCGCGATGAACAGGAAGCAGGTGATGTAGAACGCCACCATCAGCAGCCCGAGGCCCCAGATCGCGGAGATTCCGGTCTTGCCGACCACGGCTGCGATCGCCCCGAACGCGCCGAGCGGTGCGAGCCAGAGGATCATGCCCAGGATCCGGAACACGAGCGCCTGCAGGTGGCGCACGGCGCTCAGGATCGGCGCGCCCTTCTCGCCCAGCCCCTGCAGCGCGAAGCCCACCAGCAGGGCGATGAAGAGCACCTGCAGCACGCTCTCGCCGGTGAACGCGCCGAAGAAGGTGGTCGGGATGATCCCGAGCACGAAGTCGGTGGTGCTCTTCGCCTCGGTCGTCGAGGCGTCGTACGTGACGCCGTTCAGGTGCAGGCCGGAGCCGGGGTGGAGCAGGTTGCCCACGACCAGGCCGATCGCGAGCGCGACCGTCGACATCGCCATGAAGTAGACGAGCGCGAGGCCGCCGATCTTTCCGACCGTGGCCGCCTTGGCGATCGATCCGACGCCGATCACGATCGTGCAGAAGATGATCGGCGCGATCATCATCTTGATCAGCGCGACGAACGCCTTGCCGAGCGGCTCGAGCGCCTGACCGAACTGGGGCCAGAGCAGTCCGACCGCGGCACCCAGCACGACGGCGGCGAGCACCGACAGGTATAGCCAGGTGTGCCGGTCCCAGGACCGCTTTCCCCGGCGCCAGTCGTGGCGCGGGAGTGTGAAACCTTCGGTGAGAGTCATCTTCGCCTCCGCTGAGCAGATCTTCCGGCCGCTCCTCTGTGAGCGGCCACCGGTCCATGGTTCCGAGCGGACGGCTGCCGGGGCGAGTTGTGGTCGTATTGATCACGACGGGATGCGCACGCGGAGGCGGCGGAGGATCGCTGCGCACCCATACTGGAACCGGAACGGAGCGGCGATGAGGTCGAACGCGAGGGAGCGTGCGCACAGCGCGGCGTCGCGTGTCTTCCTCGTGCTGCTGGCGGCCGTGCTCGTGATCAGCGGGGTGACCGCCGCGTTCCTCGCCTGGGAGACGCAGCTCGCGGTGCGTCAGGAGTCCGAGCGCCTCACCCGGTCGATCGCGCGCAGCCTCGCCGACGCCCCGATCGTCGTGGACGCACTGGAGTCCGGCCGTCCCGGCTCGCCCACGAGTCCGCTGCAGCACTACGTCGAGGCGGTGCGCACGGGCGCTGGGCTCGACTTCATCACGGTCATGGACGTCTCGCACATCCGGCTCACGCATCCGGATCCGTCCCGCATCGGCCAGCCGTACATCGGCACGGTTCCCGACCGCGGTCCGGGCGCCGGGAAGGAGCTGACCGAGGAGTTCGCGGGCACCCTCGGCCCGTCGATCCGCGCGATCGTCCCCGTCCGGGACGCCGCGGGCGCCCTGCGCGGCTGGGTGTCGGCCGGGGTGACGATCGAGTCGATCTCGACGACGATCGCGCGGCGACTCCCGCTCGCGCTCGGATTCGCGGTGATCCTCGTCGCTCTCGGCGCGGCGGGCGCCTTCTTCGCGCGCCGGCTGACCAGGAGGATCGCCGGAGACCTTCCCGCCGGCTCGGTGCGCGACGCCGTGTCGGCCTACGAGTCGGTGCGCACCCTCGGCGAGGCGCTGCGAGCGCAGACGCACGAGCACGGCAACCGCCTGCACACCGCGATCTCGCTCCTCGAGCTCGATCGCAAGGACGAGGCGATCGCCCTGCTGGCGGAGTCGTCGGCGCAGAGCCAGTCGGTGATCGACCAGATGACGCTGCGCGACGGGGATCCCGTGCTGGGTGCGCTGCTGCTCGGCAAGTCGTCGCAGGCGAAGGAGCGCGGCATCCGCTGGCGCGTGCACATCGCGCAGGACGCTCCCGCGCTGCCGCTGACGCCGGTCGACGCGGTGTCCGTGGTCGGCAACCTCATCGACAACGCGCTGGACGCGGCCGCGCAGTCCGAGGACCGCTGGGTCGAGGTCGCCCTCGACGCCGGGGCGGACGGGGCGGCCGTGCTCACCGCCTCGGACAGCGGCCCCGGCGTGCCGGAGCAGCTGCTGCCGCAGATCTTCGAGCACGGCTTCTCGACCAAGCCGGCCGAGGCGACGGGGCGCGGCGTCGGCCTCGCCCTGGTGCGCTCCGTGGTGCTCGCCGCGGGCGGGACCGTCTCGGTCTCCTCCCGGCCCACGGCGTTCCGCGTCGAGCTCCCGGCGGGCGCCGGGGCGGGGGCGCGGCGATGATCGGCGTGCTGCTGGTGGACGACGATCCGCTCACGCTTGAGGTGCATGCCGCGTATCTCAAGCGGATCGAGGGCTTCGAGACCGTGGGAACGTGCACCGGAGCGCGTGCGGCGCTGAACGCGCTCACCTCCCCCGGTGCGCGGATCGACCTGGTGCTGCTCGACGTGACGATGCCGGACGGATCCGGCCTGGACGTGCTGCGCCGCGCGCGGTCGCTCGACGTGCCGGCGGACGTGATCGCGGTTACGAGCGTGCGGGATGTCGACACCGTGCGCCGCATGGCCGCGCTCGGCGTGAGCCAGTACCTGGTGAAGCCGTTCACCTTCGCCGCCTTCCAGGAGCGGATGCAGCAGTACCGGAGCCGACGAGAGCAGCGCACGTCGATCGACGGCGCGGCGAGCCAGGCGGAGATCGACGCGCTGCTCGGCGGCTCTCCGCCGACCGGCGCGATCGGGCTGCCCAAGGGACTGTCGCCGACCACGCTCGACGAGATCTCCCGGGTCCTGAGCCGGAGCCGCGAGCTGTCCGCGACGGAGACGGCCGACGCGGTCGGCGTATCCCGGGTCACCGCCCGCCGTTACCTCGAGCACCTCGCCGACCTCGGCGTCGCCGTCCGCGCCGCACGGTACGGGAAGCCGGGGCGCCCGGAGACGGTCTACCGGCGAGCGGGGCGCTGAGCACGGGCCGCACCGGCCACCTGCGCCGCCCGTCCCGTGTCACCCGCGCATCGTGTAGCGGTGCTCGGGACGGCCCGCGGCCCCGTAGCGCAGCCGCACCTCGACCACGCCCCGCTCGGCCAAGGTCGTCAGATGCCGTTGTGCGGTGGCGCGGGAGATCCCCACCCGCTCGCCGATCTCGGCCGCGGAGGCCTCCTCGGCGCCCAGAGCGCCGAGGATGAGCTGCTCGGTCGCCGAGCGCGAGGCCGACGCCGACTCGCCGGCGCCGTGCATGATCGCGAGCGCACGGTCGAGGTCCTTCTGCCGCAGCGAGCGGTCGCCCGCGAGCAGGTTGCGGTAGCGCGCATACCGATCCAGCACAGCGGTCAGGCTGCGCTTCTCGAACGGCTTCATCAGGTACGCCACGGCACCCGACCTCAGGGCTCTGCGCACCGTCGGCGCGTCCTCCGCCGCCGAGACGATGACTGCGTCCATCCCCGCCTCCTGCACCAGCGAGATCCCGTCGCCGTCGGGGAGATAGACGTCGGCGAGGAGCAGCTCCGGCCGATGATCGCGGATCGCCGCCCGCGCCTCCGCGATCGTGCGCACGGGATCCAGCGGCGCGAAGCCGGGACGCTCCCCGACGATCGCGTGATGCAGTCCGCCGACCCGGAAGTCGTCGTCGAGCACGAGCACGCGGATCGGATCGGTCATGGGATCTCCTTCGGGACGGGGCGTGCGGAGTCCGGCGCGACGCCGGGGCGGACCGGGTCGAGGACGGCGCCGAGCCGGGCCGCGAAGACCGCGCCGTGCCCGTCCCCGCCGCGATCGATGATCCACAGATCGCCGCCCTCGCGCCGCGCGATCTCGCGCGAGAGCGGCAGGCCGAGGCCGTGCCCGTGCACGGGGTCGCCGGGACCCGCTCCCCCGCCGGGATCCGCTCCCTCGCCGGTTCGGTCGTGGTCGGCGCCGTCGGCCGGGTCCGCTGACGTGCCGGTCGCGCTCGGCCCGGCGGCGTCGAGCCCGGGGCCGGAATCGGCGACGGTGAGGACGAGCGCGTCCCCGTCGTCGAGCACCGCGACCTCGACCCACCGGGGAGCATCGCCCGAGACCGCGGCGGTGATGGCGTTGTCGACCAGGTTGCCGAGCACCGCGGCGACGTCCTCCGCCTCGACGACCGTCCCGGTCAGCTGCGTCTCCTCGCCGATGCGCAGACTCACGCCGCGCTCGCCGGCCTCGAGCGCCTTGGCGCCCAGGAACGAGTGCAGGAACGGGTCGGCGAGCCGGTCGAGGCCGGGCACAGGGAAGTCGATCGATCCGCGCTCCATGAGCTCGGCCAGGAACACCCGCGCCTCGGGGACCCGGCTCGCATCGATGAGCCCCGCCGCGACGTGGATGCGGTTGGCGAACTCGTGCCGCTGCACGCGCAGCGCGGAGGTCATCGTGCGCACGGTCTCCAGCCGCTCCGACAGGGCGACGAGATCGGTCCGGTCCCGGACGATCACGACGGCGCCGAGGCTGCGCCCCTCGCGCACCACCGGGCGGCTGTCGACGTACAGCACCCGATCGTGCAGCATGAGCTCGGTCCGGGTCGTGGAGCCCGCCGCCGCGGCCAGGATCGGCTGCGGCAGGCCCAGCTCGGCGAGGGGTCGTCCCACGGCGTCGCCGAGCTCCAGCAGCCGCCGGGCCGCGTCGTTGCACACCTGGACGACGCCGTCCGGATCGATCGCGAGCACGCCGTCGACGACGCCGTCGAGCACGGCCGTCTGGTTGTGCACCAGCGCCACGAGCTCCTCCGGCTGCACGCCCAGCGTGAGCCGCTCCCAGCGACGGCGCAGCAGGAGCGCCGCGAGCGTCGCGAGCACGAGCGCCCCGGCCGCCGCGATCCCGATCACCGCGAGCAGTGGCGGCAGGTCGTCGAAGACTCCGGCCCGCGCGAACCCGACGCTGACCTCGCCGACCGGAGTGCCGCCGGCGTCGCGGACCGGGACCTTCGCCCGCACCGATTCGCCGAGCGTGCCGGTCTCCCACTCGATCACCTCGCGCCCCGCCAGGACGTCCTGGTACGGGGTGCTCACCTCGTGGCCGAGACGGGACGGATCGGGGTGCGTCAGGCGGATCCCGTGATCGTCGGTGATCACCACGAACAGGGATCCGGTGCGCGCGACGACCGCGGCGGCCGTGCGCTGCAGCTCGCCGTCGCGAAGCTCGGCGGCCTGCGGGGTCCCCGGATCGGCGGAGGCGAGCGCGACCTGGGCGCGCACCTGCGGATCCTCGGCCAGGGTGCGCGCGATCCCGAGCGCCGACGACTCCGCCTCCGCCCGCAGCTGCTGCACGGCGAGGAACAGGTAGACGCCGGTGCAGAGCACGACCACGAGGAGGACGGTCGCGAGCTGGAGCAGCAGCGTCCGCGTCGCGAAACGCGGTCGCCGCCGCGGGGTCCCCGGACGTACGGCGTTCGCGGCCGTCGCCGTTCCCTGCGGCTTCGTCGTCCTCGACATCGTTCCCCTTTGAGCAATATGCGCAGAAGTCACGCTACGCGCATTTCGCGAGGGAATGCGCGTTATCGGATCGCACGGCTCGAACTTCCCTAACGTCTGCTGTGTCCGTCGACGCCGACGGAGGAAGACGAGGAAGTCCCCATGCCCACCGCGCTCGCCGGCCTGCTCATCGCGGCCGAAGACAAACCCTCCTACGACGTGGCCTTCGTGCCGCCCGAGTGGGTGCTCGTGCTGCTCGGATTCGGCATGGTGCTCGTTTTCATGACGCTCATCATGACGAAGCGCCTGACGCCGATGGTCGCGCTCATCCTCGTGCCGACCGCGTTCGGCCTGTTCGCCGGGGCGGGGCTGGGGCTCGGCGACATGATCCTGGACTCGATCGGCAAGATGGCGCCGACCGCGGCGCTGCTCATGTTCGCGATCATGTTCTTCGGGATCATGATCGACGTCGGCCTGTTCGATCCGCTCATCCGCGTGATCACCCGGGTGCTCGGCGACGACCCGGCGAAGGTCGTCCTCGGCACGGCACTGCTCGCAGCCGCCGTGTCGCTCGACGGAGACGGGTCGACCACCTTCATCATCACCACGTCGGCGATGCTGCCGATCTACCTGCGGCTCGGGATGAGTCCTGTGGTGCTGACCTGCGTGGCGGGCCTGATGAACGGCACGCTGAACATCGTCCCGTGGGGCGGACCCACCGTGCGCGCCGCGACCGCGCTCGGGGTGCAGCCCACGGACATCTTCGTGCCGATGCTGCCCGCGCTCGGGGTCGGCCTCGTGGTCGCGCTCGGGTTCGCGTGGATGCTCGGCCTGCAGGAGCGGCGCCGCCTGGGCCGCATCGACACGAGCCGCCTGGACGGCAGCGCCGAGGGCGGAGCGCTCGCCTCCGTGCCGAAGATCTTCCGCGGTGCGGCAGCGAAGCCCGGTGCTCGCGCCGAGCTGCACACGGGCAACGTGGTCACCGTGTCCGGCGGCCACGGCTCGGTCACGGCGACGGCTGTGGATCCCGCGGACACCGCCATGGCCGACACGATGCTCGACCCGGCCCGCACCACGCTGAGGCCCCGGCTCATCTGGTTCAACCTGGCGCTCACCGTCGCCGTGATGGTGCTGCTGGTGCTCGACATCATGCCGCTCCCCTACGTGTTCATGGTCGGATCCGCGGTCGCGCTGCTGGTGAACTTCCGCCGGCTGAAGGAGCAGGCGGCGGAGATCGTGGCGCACGCGCCCAGCATCGTCGGCGTGGTGTCGATGGTGATCGCCGCAGGAGTGCTCGTGGGGGTGCTCACCGGCACCGGCATGGTGGATGCGATGGCGGCCTGGATCACGAACGTGCTCCCGCCGGCGCTGGGACCGTTCCTCGCCCCGATCACCGGCATCCTGTCGATCCCGTTCACGTTCTTCATGTCGAACGACGCGTTCTACTTCGGGATCCTCCCGGTGCTCTCGCAGAGTGCGGCGCACTTCGGCATCGACCCGGTCGAGATGGCGCGGGCCTCGGTCACCGGCCAGCCGGTGCACCTGCAGAGCCCGCTGGTCCCCGCGATCCTGCTGCTCGTCTCCCTCGCCAGCGTCAACCTGGGCGACCACCACCGCAAGGTGCTGTGGCGGGCCGTGATCGTCTCGCTGGTGATGCTGGGCGTCGCGATGCTGACCGGCGCGGTCCCGCTCTTCGTCGCCCAGTGATCGCGCGCTGAGCGCGCTTCCCCACGAGTCAGCCGCCCGCGCCGCCTCCCCGGTGGCGCGGGCGGCGCCGCGTCTGGCCGCAGCAGCAGGGCGGATCCTAGGCTGGAGCCATGAGCACCGCTGACGCCCAGACCTCTTTCGACGGACCCCGTCCGCACGCCGTGATCAGCGGCGGCGGCAGCGGGATCGGCCTCGCCTCCGCCCTGCGCCTCGCCCGCGACGGCTTCGACATCACGATCCTCGGCCGCCGCGAGGGCGTGCTGCGGGAGGCGGCCGAGCGGATCCGCACGCAGAGCCCGGCCGCGCAGGCGCGGACGGTCGTCGCCGATCTGCAGGATCCCGCCGCCGTGGAACGGGCCGCCGCCGAGATCGAGGGCGCGGTCGACGTGCTCCTGAACAACGCGGGCGGCAATGTCCTGGACCGGGGCGAGGGCCTCGCCGGGATCGCCGCCAACTACGACGCGAACTTCCGTCTGAACGTGCTCACCGCCGTGCTTCTCACCGAGGCGCTGCTGCCCCGGATCACCCGTCCCGGCGGCCGGATCATCTCGATCAGCTCGATCGCCGCCCTCCGCGGCGCGAACGGCTACGGCGCGGCGAAGGCCGCCATCCACGGCTGGATGATGGGACTCGCCGCCGACCTCGCGGCCGACGGCGTGACCGTCAACGCGATCGCCCCGGGCTACGTGCCGGACACCGGCTTCTGGGACGGCCGCCGCACGCCGGAGATCGTCGCGTCCCGGCTCGCGCAGGTGCCGATGAACCGGCCGGGCACCCCGGACGAGGTCGCGGGCGCCGTGTCGTACCTCGCCGGCCCGGACGGCGGCTGGACCACCGGGCAGATCGTGCAGGTCAACGGCGGCGCCCTGTTCGGGCGCGGCTGAGCCGTCGGTCCGCGCCGCTGACGCCGACGGCGGTCCCGCCGTGTCGACGCGGGGGAAGGTCCCGCCGGTCGCCGACGCCGCTCAGAACAGCGCCGCCGGCAACGCCCCCTCATGCTCGAGCAGCCAGCGCTTCGTGCGGAGCCCCTCCCCTGGCGCACCGCCGGAGTAGCCGCCGAGGCCGTCGCTCGCGACCACCCGATGGCACGGCACGATGATCGGGATCGGGTTCGCGCCCATGATGGATCCGATCGCGCGCGCAGGGACGGACGTCCCGCTGCGCTCGGCGAGCTCGCCGTAGGTCACGGTCTCGCCCCGGTCGGCGGTGTCGTAGAGCGTCATCAGCACGGCGCGCGTGACCTCGGTCTGCGGCCCGAGGTCGAACGGCAGATCGAACTCCGTCACCTCGCCGGCGAAGTAGGCGCGCAGCTGCGACAGTGCGTCCTCGAGCAGCGGATCGGCCGCATCGGCGCCCGCCGCGGGACGGCCCGCCCGCGGCCAGTGCACGCGCCGGACGGCGGCGCCGTCGCTCTCCACCGCGAGCAGCCCGACCGGCGTCGCGATCGAACCCGAGAAGATCATGCCGCGACCCTACCGGCCGGCTCCGACATTCCGCGGCCGCGTCTGCAGGGCAGGTCCGGCCGCGTCTGCGGGGCAGGTCCGGCCGATGCGGCGGATCCGCCCGCGTCGCGGACCACGCGCCGCGCCGCGCACGCTCAGCCCGGGCATGGGATCGACCTCTACGGTCGGGCCGTGCCCGCCGATCGCCTCAGCCTCCGCCGCGCCGGCATCGCGCTCGAGGCGGTGACCCTCGGCTGGAACGTCGTCGGCGTGGTGCTGCTGGCGATCCTCGCGTACCGTTCGGGCTCTGTGGCCCTGCTCGGCTTCGGCCTGGACAGCCTCATCGAGATCGGCGCCTCGACGGTCGTGATCTGGGAGCTGACCGGAGCGGACGAACGACGCCAGCGCATCGGCATCCGGCTGATCGGCATCGCCTTCGTGCTGCTCGCGGTCTACCTGCTGGTGCAGGCCGGCGCCGTGCTGCTCTCCGGGCACCGCGCGGTCCCGCTGCTGGGCGGCATCGGCTGGACCGCGCTCACCGCCCTGGTCATGTTCGCCCTCGCCGCCGGCAAGAGCCGGATCGGCCGGGCCCTGCAGAATCCCGTGCTGATCACGGAGGGCAGGGTGACGCTGGTCGACGGGATCCTCGCGACGTCGGTGCTGGCCGGCATCGCGCTCGACGCGCTGTTCGGCTGGTGGTGGGCGGATCCGCTCGCGGGCCTGGTGATCGTGTTCTACGCGGTGCGCGAGGCCGTGCACGCCCTGCGCGGCGGGGAGAGCTGAGCGGGGGCCCGCCCCGCGCCCCGCTCACCCCAGGAACAGCAGGACCCGTGCGTCCTCGGCCTGGACGGTCCGCTCACCGCCGGGAGCCAGGACGATGGCGTCCAGGGCCGTGGCCGTCTCCCCCGCGGCGACCACGGTGCCGGAGCGCACCACGATCGCCTGCACGCCGTCCGGGAGGACCGAGGTGCCGTGCAGATCGGCGAAGACCAGCTGCGGCGTCGCCCGCGGTGCGACGAACGAGAGCACGACGATCCGGCTGAGCTCGGCGGCGCGGAGCCGCGGCCGCCGGAACTCCACCACCGCCCCGGAGAACGGCAGCACGCGCTCCTTGCGGAGGCCCACCAGGGGCGCCCCCGCCGAAGCGCCCGGCCCCACCTCGACCTGCGGTCCGCTCGTCCCGGCGATCAGGTGCGCGGAGTCCGGGGCGAGTGCGAGCACCCCGACCGGTCCGCGCAGCTCGACGACCTGCAGCTGCCATTCGAGCTGATTCCTCGCTCCCCGGGATCCGCAGATCTCCCGCACATGCCCGCCTCCCGCGGCGAGAGACCGCCGCGGGAGGTCGCGCAGGTGGACGAGCCCGGTCTTCACGGGCATCGCCGCGAGCGCCCCCCGGAGCATCGGATCAGACCCTCGCTCCGATGAGGACGTAGCCCTCTTCACCGTGCACCACGGTGTCGAGGCCGGCGATCTCGTCCTCGTCCTTGACCCGGAAGCCGATGACCTTCTCGACCGCGAAGCCGATCACGAAGGCGAGGACGAAGGAGTACACCAGCACGGAGGCCGCCGCGATCGCCTGCGCCGCGAGCTGGGCGAAGCTGCCGCTGTAGATCAGGCCGGTGGTGTTGGCGAAGAAGCCCAGGAACAGGGTTCCGATGATGCCGCCGATGAGGTGGATGCCGACCACGTCGAGC
This sequence comes from Microbacterium sp. 22242, assembly GCF_052045495.1. Lineage (NCBI taxonomy): Bacteria > Bacillati > Actinomycetota > Actinomycetes > Micrococcales > Microbacteriaceae > Microbacterium > Microbacterium sp. 22242. The sequence goes on from NZ_JBQEOZ010000009.1 coordinate 97,609, forward strand.
GAGTCGTCGAAGCCGAGCTTGAACTTGAGGTCGATCGCGAGCTGGCAGACGACGCCGGCGAGGAGGCCGAGCACGACCGCCCAGATCGGGGTCAGCGCGGCGCAGGCCGGGGTGATCGCGACCAGGCCGGCGACGGCGCCGGACGCGGCGCCGACCGAGGTGGGCTTGCCGTTGCGGATCTTCTCCATGACCAGCCAGCTGAGCAGCGCAGCGGCGGGGGCGGCGAGCGTGTTCACGAACGCGACCGAGGCGGTGCCGTCGGCGCCGAGCTCGGAGCCCGCGTTGAAGCCGAACCAGCCGAACCACAGCAGGCCGGCGCCGAGGAGCACGAACGGCGGGTTGTGCGGCACGTCGGCGCCCTTCTGGAAGCCGATCCGGCGGCCGAGCACGAGGGCGAGGGCGAGACCCGCCGCCCCGGCGTTGATGTGCACCGCCGTGCCACCGGCGAAGTCGATCGCGCCGACCCCGAGCCACTTCTGCAGCCCCGCGGTGATCCAGCCGCCGTACGCGTAGCTGCCGTCCTTGTTCAGGCCGAAGTTGAAGACCCAGCTCGCGACCGGGAAGTAGACGACCGTGGCCCAGATGCCGGCGAAGATCATCCAGGATCCGAACTTCGCGCGGTCGGCGATGGCGCCGGAGACGAGCGCGACGGTGATGATCGCGAACGTGGCCTGGAAGGCGACGAACGCGAGCGGCGGGTACGCGGCGCCCTTCGGCACGTCGAGCAGGCTGTTCAGGCCGATCGCGGACCAGTCGATCGTCCAGGGGGCGATGACGCCCTTACCGCTGGGGAACGCGATCGCGTAGCCGAAGACGACCCAGAGCACGCCGATCAGGCCGATCGCGCCGAAGCTCATCATCATCATGCTGATCACGCTCTTGGCCTTCACCAGGCCGCCGTAGAAGAAGGCCAGACCGGGCGTCATCAGCAGCACCAGCGCCGCCGAGATCAGCACGAAGGCCGTGTTTCCTTGATCCATGCTCGAACCGTTCTCTCGGGTGAGGACGCGTCTTCCGCGTCGGGTGGCGTCAGCCTGTCACCCTCCGGTTGCGCGCCGGTACGCCGCATGTTTCGGAACGGTTTCGCAGGAACGCGCCACCGTGAACACGGTGTTACATGTGGATCGGGACCGTCAGGACGCGGTCGACAGGTGCTCGTGCACGCAGGTCCTGGCGCGCCGTCACGGCTCCAGCAGGCGCCTGATCGCGGTCTCGGGCGCCACTCTGCGGTCGAGCACCCTCCCCTGCGCATACCGGCGGAACACGCGCGGGTCGATGTAGCTCGCCCGCGCCACCGCCGGGGTGTTCCCGAGCGCGGCCGCCGTCTCCTTCACGGCCGCGTTCTCCCTCTTCTTCCGCTCCGAGGCGCTGGACGCGGCGCCCGCCGCGGCGAGCGCGGTCGCGGCGAGGATCGTGCCGCGGAGCGTGCGGAAGTCCTTGGCCGTGAACGCGCTTCCGGTGAGGTCGTGCACGTAGTCGTTCACGTCCCGCGGCGTGATCGGCACCCTGCGACGGCCGCGCCGGTAGGCGAGCAGAGGCGCGCTCCCCGGCCCTTCCGCGAGCTCGGCGAACACCGCGGCGAGGTCCGGGTCCTCGATCTCCAGGCGCATCCGGCGCCCGCTCTTGGCGGGGAACGACAGAGTCGCCAACGTCCCGTCGACCGTCACGTCGCGCCGGCGCAGCGTGGTCAGTCCCCTGCTGCCGTGGCGGAGCAGATAGCGCCGGGAGCCGATGCGGGGCGCCGCGTCGTCGAGCAGCCGGAACGCCGCCGCGAGCACGCGCTCCCTCGTCGCTCCGTCGTCCTTCCCGAGCGCACGCGTCACCCGCGCCCTGGCCAGCGGCAGCGCCTCCGCGAGCGCCATCGCACGGCGGAACTTCCGCCGGTCGCGGCGGGCGCGCCATTGCGGGTGGTACAGATACTGCTGCCGACCGGCGCCGTCGACGCCGACGGCCTGGATGTGCGCGAGCGGATCCTCGGCGATCCATACGTGCGTCCACGCGGGAGGGATCACGAGCGCGCGGATCCGCTCCCGTTCGGCGTCGGGGACCGGCTCGCCGCGCTCGTCGAGGTAGCGGAATCCGGATCCGGAGCGCACCCGCCGGTATCCGGGATCGGTGTCCGGCCGAGCCCGGACCAGTCCTGCCACGGCGGCCGCGTCAGTCGCCGTCGCGCTCGTCGATCGCGGTGAGAAGATCCTTCAACGCGTTCTCGATGCTGCGGTGCTTGTACTGACCCGCCCGGCTCTCACCCGAGACCACCGCGCAGCGATGCAGGTCGGTGAAGTCGCCGTACGGGAAGAGGTGGCGGCCCTTCGTCCCCTTGTTCTCCGACGTGTCCTCGCCGAGGAACCACAGGGCGTACTCGTCCATGCCGTGCTCGTCGATGAAGTCGTTGCCCTTGTCCGTGCTGGGCGCGTGCTCGCTCCAGTCGTCGCGCTCGTCCCGCACCACGTGCCCCGCGCGCAGCAGCCCTTCCGCGTGGTGCAGCGCATCCTTGTTGAGCCTCACGGTCATCCGCTCTTCTCCTCTCCGACATACCTCCGACATACCGGCGCACACGATGCGCCGCATCACACTCTGCCCCCGTCGCGAGAGAGCGCGCAGGGGCTGGCACCGGCCACGCGCCTCGGCTACCATCGTCGGCACTGCCAGGACGGGCATGGCGCCTCGCGACGAGTCGGCGGGGCTCGCCGGCCGCGTTCCGGCTCGCGAGAGCCCTCAGCGCTTCGTGAGGTCCTCGGCGAACATCACCAGGATCCCGCTCGGTCCGCGCAGATAGGTGAGCTTGTAGACACCCTGGTAGTCAGCCACGCCGCGCAGCGGGTGGCAGCCGTGTTTCGCGGCGATCGCGAGGGCCTCGTCGATGTCGTCGACCGAGAAGGCGACGCGGTGCATGCCGATGTCGTTGGGGCGGGTGGGCTCGGTCTCGATCGCGTCGGGGTGGAGGTACTCGAAGAGCTCGAGGCGGCCGTGCCCGTCCGGGGTCTGCAGCATCGCGATCTTCGCGTGGTTGCCGTCCAGGCCCACGGCGGTGTCCGTCCAGTCGCCGCTCACGGTGTCCCGGCCGACGACCGTGAGGCCGAGGTCGGTGAAGAAGGCGATCGCGGCCTCCAGGTCGCGGACGGCGATTCCGACGTTCTCCAGAGCGATGGGCATGTCTCGGATGCTAGCGAGAGCCTCCGCCGTCGCGCCAGGTCACGCGGCCGGCGCGAAGTAGAGGTGCTCGTGCAGCGCGCAGCCGGGATTGAACGCCGCGGAGCAGCACGGGCACGACGTCGTCGCGACGTACTCCGCGATCGAGAGCTCCGCCCCGCACGCTCCGCACAGCACGGCTTTCGTGGCGCGGGCGTCACCCGGCCACCGCTGTGCGGCGTGCCCCGCGGTCTCCTCGTGGCAGAGGTGGCACGGGTAGTACTCCCCGCAGCACGCGAAGCGGATCGCGACGATGTCGAGCTCGGTCCGGTAGTGCACGCACCGGGTCTGCTCGTCGACCACGCGGCCCCGCACCGCAGGTCGTTCAGGCATCGCGCGCCGGGTGGAACAGCCGCAGGGGCCGCACCGTCACGTCCTGCCAGACGTCGCCCGTCACGTAAGGCTCGGCGTCGTACCAGGCCTGGAACGCCGCCTCGTCCTCGAAGGACACGTGCATCGAGGATCCGATCATGCGCCCGTTCTCGTCGAGGATCGCGCCGCCGCTGAGGAACTCCCCGCGGTCGGCGAGCTCCTGCACCCCGGAGAGGTGCAGGTCGCGAGCGGCGAGCCGGCGCGGGAGCGCTTCGGCATCGGATCCGTCCATCGCGGTGACGAGGTATTCGACGCGTTCGGTCATGACGACAGCCTAAGCGGCGGTTCTGTGTGCCTCGGAGCTGTGGGCCCCGGGGCTCGGAACGGCGGCGTTCATGCCTTCGTCCACGCGGTGGGGGCGAAGACGCAGTCGCCGGTCTCGTCCCACTGCGAGACCTCCGCCTGCAGGTAAGGCTGGATCTGCGGTGCGATCGTCGCGTTCACCGCGCGGAGCGCCGGCGCGAAGCCGGCTCCCGGCCAGTCCGCGGGCAGCAGCTCCTCGGGCAGCCCGGGATCGTCCATCCGGAGGACGATGACCCGGCCGTACATGCGATGCCAGACGTCGAGCAGCGCCCAGGGATCGTGCTCGGCGATGACGTCGACGATGTGATCGTGGGTCCGGGTCACCTCCGCGATCGCGGCCCGATAGCGGTCTGCCATCCCCGCGAGGTCCCATGCCCTGGCTGTCATCCACGCAGCCTCCGCCTCGTCCCGGGGGACGAGGCGGATGTACGAATACCAGCTGCCCTCGGGCGCGGGGCCGACGCCCTGGGCGATCGGCTGCCAGCGGTCCTCCGGATGGATCAGGACGCCGGGGCGGAGCAGCCCGAAGCCCGCGTGCTCCGCCAGCCTGCGGAAGCGATCCCGGAACTCGGGATGCGTCCCGTCGATGTCGAAGACCACCCCGTGGAACGCGCCGGACCAATGCGGCACGGGCGTCGTGCCCTCCAGCTCCCGATACCGGATGAGCGCCGCGGGGGACAGCCGGTGTGCGACGACCGGCCCTTCCCCGCTGCGGTCGTCGATCAGCCAGCCCAGACGCCGCATCCGCGAGATCGTGCCGCGGGCATCGGTGTCGGTGAGCCCGAGCTGCCGCAGCACGGCGATGAGGACGGGATCGGGGATCACCGCGGCGGAGAGAGCACCGAAGACGAAGCCGACGCTGGTCGAATGGGGCGCGTGACGGGTGCGGGCGTCCGCTTCGCGTAGGTGCATGGCTCGTCCCAACGCTCGAGAGGATCGTGCCCCCGAGGATGCCACGATTCCCCGGACAGTGCCACCTGTCGCGCCCCTGCGCTGACCCCCGGCGAGCGCACCGCGGGGGCACGGCGAGCGCACGGCGATAGCCTGACCGGGTGAGGTCTTTCGAGGAGCTGGTGTCGGAGGCGGAAGCGGCAGACGTCAACGGCTGGGGATTCGGGTGGCTCGACGGACGCGCCACCGAGGAGCGCCCTCCGTGGGGTTACGCGAAACTCCTCGCGAAGCGTCTCGGTCACGTCGGCGCGGCGCTCGACATCGACACCGGTGGCGGCGAGGTGCTCTCAGAAGCCGCCGTGCTCGCACCGCGCATGGTCGTCACGGAGGGGTGGCCGCCGAACGCGGCGCGCGCCCGGACGCTGCTCGGTCCGCGGGGCGTGGAGGTCCTCGAGACCGCGGGCGGTCCTCTCCCCTTCCCGGACGACACGTTCGACCTCGTGAGCTCCCGTCACCCAGTGCGTCCTGACTGGGCGGAGATCCACCGCGTCCTGGCGCCGGGAGGGCGCTACTTCGCGCAGCATGTGGGCGCGGCGTCCGCCTTCGAGCTGATCGAGCACTTCCTCGGGCCGCTTCCGGAGCAGCGCAAAGGGCGGGATGCTCATGCCGAGGCCGCCGCGGCGGAAGCGGCGGGACTGGACGTCGAGGATCTGCGCATCGCGCGTTGCCGGATGGAGTTCTTCGACGTCGGAGCCGTCGTCTGGATCCTGCGGAAGTGCGTCTGGTGGGTCCCCGGGTTCTCTGCGGACGCCTACGAGCGACAGCTGAGAGAACTCGACCGAACGATGCGCGCGGGGCAGCCCTTCATCGCCACGTCGGCACGACACCTGATCGAGGCGTCCAAGCCGCGGTAGGACGCCGAGCCATCAGAAGGAGAGCGCCGGCGACTTCTCGGCATGGCGTGCGGCAGACACCGTTACCCTCGTCTCAGGAGAGGATCCACCCGACATGGCACCAGACGAGCGCTCGTCGCGCGTGAGCGCCTCGCGCCGTCAGAGCCGCGCCCGCGTCATCACGCTCGCGAGGATCATGCTGCCGACGTGGGACGGATCCCTCCCGGCACTGATCGCGGAGCTGCGCCGTGAGTCCGGTCTGAGCGACGGCGCCTTCCGCACCCTCTTCCCCGGCGACAGGGACCTGCTGCACGCCGTCGACCACGAGCTGCTCGAGGAATGCGCACGGCGCGTGCGGTCCGCCGCCGAATCGTTCGATCCCGATGCGCACCCCGACGTGCCGCCGGAGGTCGCGATCTCCGCGGCGCTCGCCCGCGCGCGGCCGCTCGACTGGAGCTCGCTGACCATCCGGTTGCGCGAGCGGCAGCTCGCCGCGGCGACCGGGGCGCGCAGCGAAGACGTCATGGAGTCGGAGCGCGCGTTCCTGCCCGCGATGCTGGAGGCGTTCGAACTGCTGCTCTCGCGCATCGGCCGCCGCTTCGACTGGCAGCCGGCGCTCGGCGTGCGCGTCGTCATCCTGACGTACGAGCGGTCGTTCGAGTCGTGGATCCTGTCCGGTGGCAACGAGAAGTCGTTCCCGGAGTCCAGCTACGTGCGGCACACCCTGCCGCAGCTGCTGCTCGGCGTGAGCCGCCCGCGGGACTGACGGTCGCCGACGCCCTCTCCTGCTGCGGGGCGATCACGTCCAGTCCCGCCGCGCGCGCCGCCTCACGGAGCCTGTTGTCTTAGGTGAGCACGGCGGTGGCGTCGAGGCGCAACGCCGCCGCCTCCGGGTGCAGGGCATCCCGTGCGCGCAGGTACGACATGGGCAACAGGCCCGCGTTGCGATAGGCGCCGTCAGAGCAGACGCAGGTCTGCCTCGATCGACCGCTGCGCCTCCTGCAGCAGCGGAAGGTGGTGGTCACGGAGCCGCTCCACCGAGTCCCTGGTCGCACTCGTCGACACGTTCACCGCCGCGACCACGGCCCCGTCGCGCCCGTGCACGGGCACCGCCACCGAGCGCAGGCCGAGCTCCAGCTCGCCGTCGACGAGCGCCCAGCCCTGCTCCCTGATGCGGCGGAGTTCCTCGACGAGATCCGCCGGCTCTGCGATCGTGCGCTCGGTGAGCGCGCGGGGAGGGTCCTGAGCCAGGACTGCTGCGACGGCCTCCTCGGGGAGGGACGCCAGAAGCACCCGTCCCATGCTGGTCGCGTAGGCGGGGAATCGCGTGCCGATGGTGATCCCGACCGTCATGATCCGCCGGGTGGGAACGCGGGCGACGTAGACGATCTCGCTGCCGGCGAGGACCGCGGCCGACACCGACTCGGCGACGTCGCGAGACAGGCGCTCCAGGTGAGGCTGCATCGTCTCCGGCAGCGACAGCGCCGACAGGTAGCTGAAGCCCAGCTCCAACACGCGCGGCGTGAGGGCGAAGATCCTGCCGTTCGCACGGACGTAGCCGAGAGCCTCGAGCGTGCGCAGGAATCGCCGGGCCGCGGCGGGAGGCATGTCGGTGCGCCGGGCGACATCGCTCAGGGCGAGCTCGGGATGCTCCGCGTCGAACGCACGGATGACGGCCAGGCCGCGCGCCAGCGACTGCACGAAGTCCGGATCGCTTCTCTGGTCCGCCACAACGGTCCTCTCCGATCACCTGGCGGCCTGCGGTGGTCCTGCGCAGCCTGCGGATCACGCTACACGACGGCGCGGGGACGACCGTCTGCGCCTCCGAGGCGTGCCCAGGACGGGCCCCGCCGGATCCCTGGCCGTCAGCGCTCGATCACGACCGCCAGGCCCTGCCCGACCCCGATGCAGATCGCGGCCACCGCCACTCCCCCTCCGCGGCGCGCGAGCTCGTGCGCGGCATGGCCGATGATGCGTCCGCCGGAGGCTCCGAGCGGATGGCCGATCGCGATGGCGCCGCCGTGCATGTTGAGCCGCTCCGGATCGAGCTCGGGCCAGCCCTTCAAGCAGGCGAGGGACTGGGATGCGAAGGCCTCGTTCAGCTCGACGAGGTCGACGTCCGCCCAGGATCTGCCCGCCCGGGCGAGCGCCTTGTTCGCCGCCTCGATCGGAGCGATCGGGAAGACGTCGGGGTCCACGCCGTGGGCCGCCCGCCCGGTGATCCGCGCCAGCGGCTCCACGTCGAGCGCGCCCTCCGCCCCGAGCAGTACGGCCGAGGCGCCGTCGTTGATCGGCGAGGAGTTGCCGGCTGTGACCGTGCCCTCGCCGTCGGTGGCGAACACCGCCCTCAGCCCCGCGAGCTTCTCGACGGTGCTGCCGTCGCGGATCCCCTCGTCGCGCGCGAGCTCGCTGCCCGGCACCTGCACGATCTCGGCGTCGTAGCGGCCCTCGGCCCACGCCCGTCCGGCGAGCTCGTGCGACCGCACCGCGAAGGCGTCCTGCACCTCCCGGCCGATCCCCCACTCCCGCGCGATCTTCTCGGCCGACTCGCCGTTGGAGATCGTCCATCCCCGCGGCAGCGCCGGGTTCGTCATACGCCAGCCGATCGAGGTGTTCCACATCGTCTGGTTGCCGACCGCCGGCCACGGCTTGGCCGACTTCTCCACGACGAACGGCGCTCGCGACATCGACTCGACCCCGCCCGCGAGGATGAGCTCGGCGTCGCCGGCCTCGATGGCCCGGGAGCCCTGGATCACCGCCTCGACCGAGGAGGCGCAGAGCCGGTTCACCGTCGTGCCCGTGACCGAGGTCGGGAACCCCGCGAGGAGCGCGCCGAACCGCGCCACGTTGCGGTTGTCCTCGCCTGCCTGGTTCGCGTCGCCGAAGACGACGTCGTCGATGCAGGCCGGATCCAGTCCTGTCCGCTCGACGATCGCGCGCATCACCACCGCGGCGAGGTCGTCCGGGCGCACGCCCGAGAGCGCGCCCCCGGCGCGTCCGAACGGGGTGCGCACGGCGTCGTAGATCCAGGTGCCGCTCACGAGCGGTCCCCCTCCTGCGTCGAGGCGGGCGCAGCCGCGCCCTGCGTCGCGTCGATGAGCTCCAGCCCGGTCAGCTCGCGCAGGCCGTGGACCGTGTTGTCGCCGAACAGGTCGCGTACGGCGAAGCCGTCCGGGGTCACATCGAAGACGGCGTGGTCGGTGTACACCCGCGACACACAGCCGACGCCGGTGAGCGGATAGGTGCAGGTGGCGACGAGCTTGGATTCGCCCTGCTTGGTCAGCAGATCGGTCATAACGTACACGTCTTTCGCGCCGATCGCGAGGTCCATCGCGCCTCCCACGGCCGGGATCGCCCCCGGCGCGCCCGTGGACCAGTTCGCGAGGTCGCCGTTCTCCCCCACCTGGAAGGCTCCGAGGACGCAGACGTCCAGATGACCGCCGCGCATCATCCCGAAGGAGTCGGCATGGTGGAAGTAGGCGGCGCCGGCGAGGGCGGTCACCGCCTGCTTGCCGGCGTTGATGAGATCCGGATCCACGCTCCCCGCCTCCGGGGCGGGCCCCATGCCGAGCATGCCGTTCTCCGTGTGCAGGACGATCTCCTCGTCCTGCGGGAGGTAGTCGGCGACCAGTGTCGGGGCGCCGATCCCGAGGTTGACGATCGACCCCTCGGGGATGTCGGCCGCGATCCTCGCGGCGAGCTCCTCCCGGCTGATCCGCGTGGTCATCGTACCGCTCCGTTCTGCTGCCCGGCCGCATCCTGCAGCGCGTTGCCCTCCAGATCCACCCCGCCGACGAACTCGCCGTCGCGGAGCCACCGCCGCTCGCCGACGGCCACGACCCGGTCGACGAAGATGCCGGGTGTCACGACCCGCTCAGGATCGAGCGCCCCCAGCTCGACGAACTCGTCCACCTGCACGATCGTGGTCGCGGCCGCGGTCGCCATGATCGGACCGAAGTTGCGCGCGGTCTCGCGGTAGACGAGGTTGCCCCAGCGGTCCGCCTGGCGCGCGCTGATGAGCGCGACGTCGGCGCGGATCGGATACTCGAGCGCATACGTCCGGCCGTCGATCTCCCGCGTCTCCTTGCCCTTGGCCAGCAGCGTTCCCACCCCGGTCGGGGTGAAGAAAGCGCCGATCCCGGCACCGGCGGCGCGGATCCGCTCGGCGAGATTGCCCTGCGGAACGAGCTCGAGTTCGATCGCGCCATCGCTGTAGAGACGGTCGAACACCCAGGAGTCGGACTGCCGCGGGAACGAGCAGACGATCTTGCGCACGCGGCGCTCCGCCAGCAGTGCGGCCAGCCCGGTGTCGCCGTTGCCCGCGTTGTTGCTGACGATCGTCAGATCTCCCGCGCCCTGCGCGATGAGCGCGTCGATCAGCTCGACGGGCTGCCCCGCGCGACCGAACCCGCCGATCATCACGACGGAGCCGTCGGCGATGCCCGCCACCGCCTCTTCGGCGGAGTGGATCCTCTTGTCGATCATCTTCGATCCCTTGTTTTCGGTATGCGAAGTTCCTTTCGCTACTCGAATAGTACAGCACGATGCGGCGTGAACGACGTGCGGCCCCGGCCCGCACGCGATCGCTGGATACGGCCCGAGCCGCCCGATCCGTCCCCTCGTGCCTGCGAGATCGCGATCAGCACGACGATGAGAGCGCGCCGACATGGCGGTCCCCCGCGGCAGGAGGCGCGACACGAGAGCGAGCCGGTCTGACCGCGAGCCGGTCTGACCGGCCGCCGGCCCGGCCACCGGCCAGGTCAGCGTCGCAGCGCGGTGGGGCGCGGCAGACCGAGCTCCTCGATGAGGTCGCCGAGGGCTCGGTCGAGTTCGGCGCCGGCCTGCGTGATCTTGTTGACGCCGAAACCGGCGAGCCGAGAGCTGGGCGCCTCGAAGCTCAGCGTCGACCCTGGCGCCTTCGACGTGTGCGCTTCGATGCGCAACGGGCTGTAGAGCATCGTGCCCGGGTCATGCCGGAACAGCCGCGCGGCGATCCCGTGGTGCGCGATCAGCCACACCACGCTGCGGGAGTCACTTCCCGCGTGCTCCATGAGCGTGTCGGGATGCGAGGTCCAGAGCCGGACGAACCCGCTCGGCGCCTCCCACTGCAGTCCGCGCACGAATCCCGCCCAGTCGCCGCCGCGCAGCTCGGCCAGCGCCTGGTCCTCCGACAGCGCGGGGACCGCCTCCTCGAACGCGGCGACCAGGGCGTCGAACTGCGCGTTCGTCTCGAGCCGGATCCGTCGCCCCGCATATTCGAAGACGCGTTCCTCCATGTCGTAGCTCACCGGATCATCCTCTCCCAGCGATCGGCTCCCGGGCCGGCTGGTCCGGACCGAGGGGACCGACCCCTCGAATCCTCCGTCGCCTCCGCGGGGCGGTCTCGCGGCGCGAACGTCCCGCGAGACCGCGAAGCACCCTATGAATCCGCCCAGACCGTTACCTCACCGTTGCATTCGTTACCCCGCCGTTATACAGTGATCGCACGGTGAAAGTTTTGCTGTGGCTCTCACCGCATGTGATTGCAGGACACTCTTGGTGCAAGGGACAAAGGCCGGTCGGAAGCCTCTCCGACCGGCCTTTACTGCGCAGGCCATGCCGCGCCGCGGGACGGATAGTCTGGTGCGATGAGCGATCGGAAGGTGGCGCTGGCGGCCTGGGAGAGCCTCTTCCGCGCGCAGCACGAGCTCTTCACCGAGATGTCCGCGGACTTCGAGAACACGGATCTGTCCGCGGCCGAGTACGACGTGCTGCTCACCGTCACCCGCTGCGCGAGCCGCACCGCCCGCCTGCGCGACGTCACCGCGAACATGCTCATCAGCCAGCCCAGCGTCTCCCGCCTGGTCGACCGGATGGTCGCGCGCGGGCTGCTCGAGAAGTGCCCGGATCCGGAGGATGGGCGCGGCTCCCTCGTGCACGCGACCGAGGCCGGCACCCGCGCCTTCCGGCAGATCGCCACGGTGCACGGCCGCTCGATCGCCGAGCGCATGTCGCGCCTCGACGACGACGAGCTGCGCACGCTGACGACGCTCACCGAGAAGCTCCGCGGATCCTGATCAGCGAAGCTATCTTCGATTCGTATAGCTCCGCCTTTTCTCCCGCACCGCCGGAATTCTCGATGTTTCCTCCACAGATTCGAACATAGCTTTGAATCTGGCTCCGAGAACGAGTAGAATCGGGACATGGCCGAACATCTCGATCCCCTTCACGAGGCGCTGCAGCGTCTGGATGCCGCGTGGGCCGGGGCAGACGAGGCCGACGACCTTTCGCGCACGCAGCTGATGACAGTGACGGAGGCGCTCGGTCTGCTGCATCGCCGGTCCGGGGCGATGCTCGCCGAGGTCGCCGCCTGCGTGGCGCGCGAGTCCCGCACCGAGCTGGGCGCCGATTCGCTGGCGAAGGAGCAGGGGTTCCGCAACGCCGCGCAACTGATCGCGACCACCACGGGCGCGACCACCGGCGACGCGTCCCGGCTTGTGAAAGTCGGGGAGGCGACTGCGCCGCGCACGAACCTGGTCGGGGAGCGACTGCCTGCGAAGTATCCGGCCGCTCAGCGCGCCTTGGCGTCGGGCGCTCTGAGCGCCCAGGCGGTCGCCACCATCATCGTGCTCCTCGATCGCGTGCGGCTGACGATCGGAGCGGAGCGAACCGCCGAAGCGGAGCGACTGCTGGTCGACCGGGCGGTGGGACTCTCCCACGACGAGGTGCGCCGGCTGGTCGCCCGTGCCGAAGCCTGGCTCGATCCGGACGGCGTCGCCCCGCGAGAGCAGGAGCAGCGCGACCGTCGCTCCCTGTCGATCTTCGAGCGCGATGGACGGATCCATCTCGACGGGGAGTTCGACGCAGCCAGCGGCGCGCCGATCGTCGCCGCCGTCAACGGTTACGTCTCTGCGATGTTCGCCGCCCAGAAGGACCAGCTCGCCGTCGAGGCGGGCGATGCGGAGCATCGTTCCGTCGCGGCGCTGCGTGCAGAAGCGCTCAGCGCCATCTGCGCGCACGCACTCGGTTGTGAGAACGAAGCGCCGGCACTCGCCGGCGCGACAGTGGTGGTGCGCGTCGACCTGCAGGATCTCGCCGAGGGCACGGGATACGCGACGATCGATGGATCCGACCTCCCGATCAGCATCGCGACAGCACGGCGGCTCGCCGCAGGCGGCGGCGTCATCCCGTGCGTGCTCGGCACCGACCGCGAGATCCTCGACTACGGCCGTGAGCTGCGCTTCTTCACCAAGACCCAGCGGCTCGCCCTCGCCGAACGCGACGGCGGCTGCGCGATGTGCGGGCTGCCGCCCAGCATGACCCGCGCGCACCACATCCGCTGGTGGCGGCGGGACGCGGGGCCCACGAACCTCGAGAACGGGATCCTGCTCTGCGAGAGCTGCCACCACCGGATCCACGACAACGACTGGGACATCCGGATCGAGGGCAAGGGAAGATCGGGGCGCGTCTGGTTCATTCCGCCGCCTCACGTGGATCCCGCTCGCACCCCTCGACTCGGCGGCAGAGCCCGGTTCGATCTGGCGGCGTGAGCCGACGCGGATGCTCTCGCGCGGGCCGAGCGGCCCGACCGGATTCCACGGCGCCCACGACACGGGTGATGCCGGGGCCACGGCGCCGTCGAGACCGAAGGAGTGCTGGGGCCGCGGCGGCTTCGTCGAGACCGAAGGGGAANGGCCCGCGGCGCCATCGAAACCGAGGGAATGCCGTCACCGCGTTTCGCGGCAGACTGGAGGGATGACCTCGGCGGGCTTCGACCTCGGCGCGATCGGCGAGGGGCTGTCGTTCGCCGCCGCCCTCGATGAGGTCTCCGCCGCCCTGGACGCCGGGACCGGCGCCGGCACCGCCGCGGTCATCAGCGCGCCGCCCGGCACCGGCAAGACCACGCTGGTCCCGCCCCTGCTCGCGTCGCGGACATCCGGCCGCGTGATCGTGACGCAACCCCGCCGCGTCGCGGCCCGCGCTGCCGCACGCCGGCTCGCACAGCTCGACGGATCCGCGCTGGGCACACGGGTCGGCTTCACGGTCCGCGGCGAGCGCGCCGTGAGCCCGGACATGCGGGTCGAGTTCGTGACCGCGGGTGTGCTGCTGCGCCGGATGCTCGACGACCCGGGCCTGGACGGCGTGGACGCGGCCGTCATCGACGAGGTGCATGAGCGCGCGCTCGAGACCGACCTGCTGATCGGGCTGTTCGGCGAGGTCCGCGAGCTGCGCGACGACCTGACCCTCGTCGCGATGTCGGCCACGCTCGACGCCGAACGGATCGCGTCCGTGATCGGCGGCGCCGCTGCCCCCGCGCCGATCGTCGAGCACGCCGTCCCCGCCCATCCGCTCACGGAGCTCTGGGCGCCGAGCGCCGTCCCGCGGCTGGACGAGCGCGGCGTCACGTGGGGCTTCCTCGATCACGTGGCCCGCACCGCCGCATCAGCCGCCCAGGACCTCGTGTGCCGCGATCCCACCGCCGACGTGCTGGTCTTCGCGCCGGGCGCCCGCGAGGTGGCCGAGATCGCGCGCCGGCTGCGCCATGACGCGCCAGGCTTCGACATCCGCGAACTGCACGGGCAGCTCCCGGCGGCCGAGCAGGATGCCGTGATCCGTGGACGACGCGCCGACGAGCCGTCGCGCATCATCGTCACCACGTCGCTCGCCGAGTCGTCGCTGACCGTGCCCGGCGTGCGCCTCGTGGTCGACAGCGGCCTCGCCCGGTTCCCGCAGCGCGACACGGCACGCGGCATGAGCGGACTGGTGACCGCCAGTGCCGCCCGCTCCTCGGCGGTGCAACGCGCCGGACGCGCGACCCGTCAGGGGCCGGGCACGGTCATCCGCTGCCTCGACGAGCGCACGTTCGCGGCAGCCCCGGCCCGCCCGGAACCCGAGATCGCCACGGCCGACCTCGCCGACGCCGCACTGCTGCTGGCGTGCTGGGGCGCCCCGGCTGGTGCGGGCCTGCGGCTGATCGATCCGCTCCCCGCCGACGCCCTGGCCGAGGCGCAGCGGGTGCTGCACGACCTCGGTGCGACCGACGCCGACGGGCGCGCCACCGTCGAAGGGCGCGCACTGGCCCGCATCCCGGTCGACCCGCGCCTCGCCCGGGCGCTGATCGAGGGCAGCCGGCTCGTGGGCGGCCGGCTGGCGGCCGAGGTCGTCGCGCTGCTCGGCGGAGACCTGCGTGTGCCGGATGCGGACGTCAGCGCCGCGATCGTCGCCCTGCGGGGTGGCCGGTCCCCCGACGCACGGCGCTGGGCGCGAGAAGGGGACAGGCTGCGGCGCTTCGTCCCGACGCGGGCCCCGTCCTCGCAAACCCGGTCCTCGCAAACCCGGTCCTCGCAAACCCCGTCCTCGCAGACCCGGCCGTCGCCGCCGACGTCCTCGTCGCCTGCCTCGTCTCCGCCGGCCTCGTCTCCGCCTGCATCGGGACGCGTCGATGACGCGGGACTCGTGATCGCGCTCGGCTTCCCCGCGCGCGTGGCACGGCGCGTCGAGCGCACCGCCGACGGGGCGACATTCCTCCTGGCCTCAGGGACGCGCGCCGGCGTCCGGGCTCCGCTCGCGGACGCCGAGTGGCTGGCCGTCGCCGACGTCGCGCGCGCCTCGGGACGCGTGACCGGCGGATCCGGGGCCGTCATCCGCGCCGCCGCCGCGATCACCGAGGCGCAGGCCGAGCGCGCCGCCGGTCACCTCGCCACCGACCGGATCGAGGCGGAGTTCGTGAACGGCAGGGTCACCGCCCGGCGCGAACGGCGGATCGGGGCGATCGTGCGCTCCTCGGTCCCGGTCCGGCCGAGCGCGGAGGAGGGCCGAGACGCCGTGCGCCGCGCCCTGCAGACGCACGGCCTCGACGTCTTCGCCTGGTCCGAGGGCGCCGATCAGCGGCGCCGTCGGCTCGCGCTGCTGCACCACGTCATCGGCGAACCGTGGCCCGACGTGTCGGATGTCGCGCTGACCGCGGCCCTCGACGACTGGCTCGGCCCCGAGATCGACGCCCTCGCCGCCGGGACCCCGACGACGAGGATCGACCTCGCCGCGGCGCTGCGCCGGCTGCTGCCCTGGCCTGCGGCCGCCGAGTTCGACGCGCTCGCGCCGGAGCGCCTCGAGGTGCCGAGCGGCTCGCGGATCCGCATCGCCTACCCGCCGCACGACGATCCCCCCGCCCGCCCGGTGGTCGCGGTGAAGCTGCAGGAGTGCTTCGGCTGGGCGGAGACACCGCGCCTGGCGGCCGGCCGCGTACCCGTGCTGTTCCACCTGCTCTCCCCCGCCGGGCGCCCCCTCGCCGTCACGGATGACCTCGCCTCGTTCTGGTCGGGCCCCTATGCGCAGGTGCGCGCCGAGATGCGCGGGCGCTACCCGAAGCATCCCTGGCCCGAGGATCCCTGGCAGGCCGCGCCGACCCGGCACGCGAAGAACCGGGCGGCGCGCGAAGGGCAGGCCGGCGCTTAGGCCGTCCGCCGGCGCAGCGTGAGCGGGGCGAGGACCAGGAAGCCGACGGCGAACGCAGCCACGATCAGCACGGGACGCCACAGGTCCCAGTCGTCCGTGCCGGCCGTGACGGCCTGGATCGCGTCGATCGCGTGGCTGAGCGGCAGCCAGTCCGAGATGGCGTACAGCACGTCGGGCATCGAGTCCCGCGGCATGAACAGCCCGCCCAGGATGATCTGCGGGAACACCAGCACCGGCATGAACTGCACGGCCTGGAACTCGGTCTGCGCGAAGGCGCTCGCGAGCAGGCCGAGCGAGGTCCCGAGCAGTGCGTCCACGACCGCGACGAGTCCGAGCTGCCAGAGCGGCCCGTCCACGGTGAGCCCGCACACGTAGACGGCGAAAGCGACCGTGACCACGGCCTGCAGCACGGCCATGAGGCCGAACGCCACCGCGTAGCCGAGCACGAAGTCGGCCTTGCCGAGCGGCGTCGTCATGAGCCGCTCGAGCGTGCCCGAGCGGCGCTCGCGCAGCGTCGTGATCGAGCTCACCAGGAACATCACGATGAACGGGAACAGGCCGAGGATCGCGCCGCCGAATTTGTCGAACACGCCCTTGGTGTCCATGAACAGCCAGGCGAACAGCCCGACCAGCAGGCTCGGCGCGACCACCATGAGGGCGATCGAGCGCGGATCGTGCCGCAGCTGCGTGAGCACGCGGCCCGCCGTGGCGAACAGCCGACGCCCGTTCATGATGCCGCCTCTCGCTGCGCGCGGCGCGTTCTGGGGTGGCCGGCGGCGTCCGCGCCCTCGTCGCGAGCGATCAGCACGAGGAACGCCTGCTCCGGATCGGTCTTGCCGGTGTCGGCGAGCAGCTCGGCGGGCGTCGTGTCGGCCACGACCCGTCCCTCGCGCATCAGCAGCAGCCGGTCGCAGCGCAGAGCCTCGTCCATCACGTGGCTGGAGACGATCATCGTGGTTCCGGTCTCGGCGGTGCGGCGGAACAGGTCCCAGAGCTCGGCCCGCAGCACGGGATCCAGCCCGACAGTCGGCTCATCGAGCACCACGAGCTCGGGCGAGCCCAGCAGCGCCACGCCGAGCGAGACGCGGTTCGCCTGTCCGCCGCTGAGCCCCGCCACCTGCTGTCCCGCGTACGGCGTCAGCCCGACCTGCTCCATGACCCGGTCGGCGTCCGCGCGGCCGACGCCCAGCACGGACGCGAAGTACCGCAGGTTCTGCCGCACCGTGAGGTCTGCGTACACGGCCGAGCCCTGCGTGCCGTAGGCGACCCGGTGGCGCAGCGCGGCCGATCCCGCAGGCAGCCCCAGCACCTCGACCGTCCCGGAGCGGATCCGCTGCACCCCGACGATCGCGCGCATCAGGGTCGTCTTGCCGCAGCCCGACGGCCCGAGCAGCCCGGTCACCTCGCCGCGCGGAATGGTCAGCGCGAGGCCGTCGAACACGCTGCGCCGACCGCGCCGCACGTGCAACCCGTCGATCGTCACGGCGTTATTCATCATGTGATGAATTATGATCCTGCGGAACTCCACGGTCAAGAGAGCCGCGGGGCGCGCTCGTTCTCAGGATGGATGGGAAGATCTCGCCGCTCCGGCTCCGATTTCCGCGGATCGAGCTCGTCCGTCCTGAGAACGGTCGCACCGGGTGACCCGAAAGCCCGGCGCCCGTCCGGTCACTCGAACAGGTAGCGCTGGATCGTCGGGCCGATGCGCGCGACGAGCTCGTCGATCGGCGCGTCCGCGATGGGTTGCAGCCGCGCCACATACCGGGTGACGATCAGCCCGGCCATCTGCGAAGCGACGAGCGTGGCGCGCAGAGCCGCGTCGGGCGTCTCGAGGAGCGCGGTGATCCGCCCGATCAGCTCACGGGAGAGGAACCCGACCAGCACCGGCGACATGGCCTTGGAACCGAGCGCGACCCGGATCATCGTCACGCCGCGCCGGCGCACCTCGGGCCGCTCGAACGCCGCGAGCACGTAGCGCACCACGCGCTCGCCGACCTCGTCGCGCGGCCCCTGCAGGATCGCGGGCACGTCCACATCCGGACGCAAGGGGATCCCGATCACCTCGGCGAACAGGTCGGCCTTGGTGCCGAAGTAGTGGTGCACGAGCGCCGAGTCGACGCCGGCGCGCCCCGCGATCGCGCGGATCGTGGCACCGTCGTAGCCGTTCTCGCCGAATTCGTGCTCCGCGGCGGTGACGATCCGCTCCCGGGATCCGGACTCGCCCCGAGGGCGCCCGCGGCGACGCGTCGTGGTCATCTGATCACCCTACGACCCGCGCCGGGCGGCGACGAGAGCAGCGCTCAGAACACCGGCCGCTGCATCGTGGAGACGAGGAACGGGATCGCCAGCGCGATCGCCGCCAGCACGATCGCGACGGCCCACACCCAGCCGCGGGACGGTCGCCGGATGGCGAGGACGAGGTGCACGATCAGCGCGATGACGAGGAGCGCCACGATCACTGCGGCGACCACGGCGGGGCCGAAGAGGGCCGTGTTCTCGTTCGCGGGACCCTGGCTGCTCGGCAGGTAGAACGTCTGCACGGTCTGCGAGAGAGTCCCGGCCAGGCCGACCAGCGCGGCGAGGACGAGCAGGGCGGCGAGGACGATCCGAACGGGACGGGACATGACCACATCATGCCGGACGCAGAGCGCCGCGGCGAGGAGGGATCAGCACTCGATGACGTTGACGGCGAGGCCGCCCTCGCTCGTCTCCTTGTACTTCGTCGACATGTCCAGCCCGGTCTGCCGCATGGTCTCGACCACCGCGTCTAGGGAGACGTAGTGCTGGCCGTCGCCGCGCAGCGCCAGGCGGGCGGCGGTGACGGCGGTCGAGGCGGCGATCGCGTTGCGCTCGATGCACGGGATCTGCACGAGCCCGCCGATCGGGTCGCAGGTGAGGCCGAGGTGGTGCTCCATGGCGATCTCGGCGGCGTTCTCGATCTGCCGGTTCGTGCCGCCCATCACCGCGGTGAGGCCTCCCGCGGCCATCGCGCACGCGGATCCGACCTCCGCCTGGCAGCCGCCCTCCGCACCGGAGATCGACGCGTTGGCCTTGAACAGGGATCCGAGGGCGGTCGCGGTGAGCAGGAACCGGCGGATGCCGCGACGGCGGTTCGCCTCGGCGACGGCATCCGGGTCTTCGCCCTTCGACGAGCTCAGGGACCCGGCCCCGACCGCGACGAGCGACGCCTCGGCGCCGAAGCCGAGCAGGGCGCTGCCGACCAGCTCGCCGTACGGCGTCACGGCGTTGCCTGCACCCAGGCCGGAGTCGGCCAGGAAGCGCCACCAGTACATCGCGACGGCGGGCAGGATCCCGGCGGCGCCGTTCGTGGGCGCGGTGACCACCCGGCCGCCCGCGGCGTTCTCCTCGTTGACGGCGAGCGCGAACGCACCCAGCCACTCGCCGGGGATCGCGGGATGGCCCTCGGCCTCGGCCTCTTCGAGCTGCTCCCGGATCGCTCCCGCGCGACGCCTGACCTTGAGGATGCCGGGCAGGGTGCCCTCGGCGTGCAGGCCTGCGTCCACGCAGGCGGACATCGCGTTCCAGATCGCGTCGAGGCTCGCGGCGACCTCCTCCTCGCTGCGCAGCGCTGTCTCGTTGCGGCGCGCGAGCTCGGCGATGGTCAGGCCGTGCTCGTCGCACAGCTGCAGCAGCGACGCCGCGTCGTCGTAGGCGAAAGGGAAGCCGGCAGTGCTCAGCGCGCGGGTGTCGTCCTCGCCGTCGCGGCGGATGAAGCCGCCCCCGATCGAGTAGTACGTCTCCTCGGCGAGCGACGCGCCGTCGGCGCCGAGGGCGCGCAGGGTCATCGCGTTCGGATGGCCGGGCAGGCGGGTGCGCGGCTCGAAGGCGATGTCGTCCTTCGCGAACACGACGTCGTGCGTGCCGTTCAGCGGAAGGGAGGATCCGTCGGTCCAGTCCGCCCAGGCGCGGCGGACGTCGTCCGGATCGCACGTCTCGGGGGCGAGGCCGCGCAGGCCCGCGACCACCGCGTCAGGGGTGCCGTGCCCGAGGCCGGTGGCGCCGAGGGACCCGTACAGCGAGCACGTGACACGGGCGACGCGGTCGAGCACCCCGGTCGCGGCGAGGCGCTGGGCGAAGTCGACGCCGGCGCGCATCGGTCCCACCGTGTGGGAGCTCGAGGGCCCCACTCCGATGGAGAAGAGGTCGAAGGCCGAGACGTACGCTGTCACCCATCCAGGCTAGTCGCCGCAGCGACCTCCGGATCCGCCGCGGGAAGCACGACGACGAACGTCGCCCCCGGTCCGGGGCCGAGCGCGATCGTGCCGCCGTGCGCCTCGACCACGGCACGGGCGATCGCCATGCCGAGCCCGGTGCCGCCGCCCTCGCGCGAGCGCGAGGCCTCGCCGCGGGCGAACCGCTCGAACACGGTCTCGCGCACGCCGTCGGCAAGACCGGGGCCGTCGTCGGCGACCGTGAGCCGGACGGCCGTGCGCCCGCCCGGAGGCATGGAACCAGCCGGCTCCTCCGCCAGCCGCACCCGCACGGTCGTGCCGGCGGGCGTGTGCACGCGGGCGTTGCCGAGCAGGTTGTCGACGACCCGGCGCAGGTCTGCGGCGTCGCCGCGCACGACGGCGGGCGTCTCGCCGAGCTCCATGACCCAGGTGTGGTCCGGGCCGGCGAGACGCGCGGCGAGCACGGCCTCGGCGACGAGCAGGCGCAGATCGACGTCCTCGCTGGCGACCTCCGGCAGGGCGTCGAGACGCGCGAGCAGGAGCAGCTGGTCGATCAGCGCGCTCATCCGCACCCCCTCGGCGTCGATGAGCGACGCGTTGCCGCGGATCTCCCCGGTCTCCACGTCTGGACGTCCGGAGAGCTGGGCGTAGGCGCGGATCGTGGCGAGCGGGGTGCGCAGCTCGTGGCTGGCGTCGGCGACGAACCGCCGCATGGTCGACTCGCTGGCCTCGCGCTGCGACAGCGCCTGCTCCACGTGGTCGAGCAGGTCGTTCAGCGCGGCGCCGACCTGCCCCACCTCCGCCGTCGAGGCGAGGTCGCGCGCGTCCACCCGCGCGGCGAGCCGCACCTCGCCGCGGTCGAGGGGGACCGCCGTCACCCCGGCGGCGGTGCCGGCCACCCGACGCAGCGGGCGCAGGGCGCGGCCCATCGCGAGCGCTGCGGCGACGATCGCGAGCGCGATGCAGGCGATCCCGACCAGCGTCACGACGAGCAGCAGCCGGCCCGTCGCCGCGGTGACCTGGTCGAGCGGAAGGCCCGTGACGACGACGGCGCCCGTCGTCGCGGTGCGCGCGGCGACGCGGTAGGGCCCGAGGGATCCGCCCAGGTCGATCGTGATCGGCCCCGGATCCTTCTGCGCCGCGGCGGCGACCTGATCCGCGAGCGCGGTCCGCTGGGCGGAGCTCAGGTCGTGGCGGGTCCCGTTCGCGGCGATCCAGCCGCCCACGACGAAGGATCCGTCCCGGTAGATGGCGGTGACGGTACCCGGGGACTGGCCGGGGGCGCCGACGATGTCGTCGCGGGCCGGCGGGGCGGATCCCGTCGATCCGTCGCCCGTCGATCCGTCACCCGTCGCCCCGGTGCCGGTCGTGCCGGCGCTCCCCGGCAGGCTCGGCTGCGGGGACGGCGTGCTCCCTGGAGAGACGGGCGTGCCGGGCCGCCGGTGCGGCAGGGCGCCGCCCACGATCTCCGCACCGCGATGCGCGGCGCCGGCGACACGGCCGTCGAGCTGTCCGAGCAGGTAGTCGTTCAGCGACACGACCGACACCACGCCGACGACGATGCTCACCGCGGCGACGAGCGCCGAAGCGATGAGCACCACCTGCAGCCGCAGGCTGCGCGCATGCCTCATGAGCCCCCTTCCGGGGCGGGCGACGCCCCCGTCGCCCGGGCTTCGGCGCCCGAGCCATCGGTGCCAGTGCCGACAGCGCCAGGGCCAGGGCCGACAGCGCCGGGGTCGCCAGCGCCGAGGCCGTCGCCGCCGACGTCACCCGCCGCCGACTCGTCGACGGCCTGATCCCCCACCCGCAGCACGTAGCCGACCAGCCGCACGGTCTCCAGGCTCAGGGCCGTGCTGGGCGCGAGCTTGCGCCGCAGGCTCGAGACGTACACCTCGACGAGGTTCGACTCGGCGCCGTAGTCGTAGCCCCACACGGCCTCGAGGATCTGCGAGCGGCGCAGCACCCGGCCGGCATTGTTCGCGAGCAGGAGCAGCAGCTCGAACTCGGTCGGTGTGAGCTCGATCGGGCGTCCGGCGAGCTCGGCGCTGGTCTCCGCCTTGTCCAGCACGATGTCGCCGACGCGCAGCACCGAGGCGGAGGGACGGGCGATCGCCGCAGCGGTGCGAGCCAGCACCCGCACCCGTGCCTGCAGCTCGGCGATCGCGAACGGCTTGGTGAGGTAGTCGTCGCCGCCCGCGCGCAGCCCGGCGATGCGGTCGTCGTGCCCGTCCAGCGCGGTGAGGAACAGCACCCGGATCTCGGGACGGATCGCGCGGATCCGGTCGAGCGTCTCGAGTCCGTCGATGTCGGGCATCATGATGTCGAGCACGACCACGTCGGGCTGGAACTCGCGCACCGCGATGAGAGCGCTGCGTCCGCGATGCTCGACCCGCACCTGCCAGCCGTCGGCGCGGAGCGACCCGCCCACCGCCCCGGCGAGCGCCTGTTCGTCATCGACCACGAGCGCCCTGGCCGGTGAGCCGTCGGCACGCACCAGCGGCGGCAGCCCGAGGGGTCCCGCGTCGCTCGCGGCGCCGTCCTGCGGCAGCCCGTTCGTCATGGTCATCCCTTCGGCGTCCCCGCGCGGTTCAATTCTGCGCCGTCAGGTCGTAGGTCGTCACGCCATCCACGGTGCGGGCCGTGAAATGGGCCGTGACCCACGCCTCGATCTGCGAGGAGGCGTCGCTTCCGCCGTTGGATCCGCCCATCCGTCCTCCGGCGATGAAGTAGTGGATCCGTCCCGCCGCGACGTACGTCTGGAACTGCGCGAGCGTCGGCGACGGGTCGCTGCCGTTGAACCCGCCGATGGGCATCACGGCGCCACCCGTGCCGAGCTGATAGCCGGCCGCAGTCTGCGAGCCGATCGCGGCCGCGACCCAGGTGTAGCGCGAGGCGTCCGCGGAGAGCAGGGCCTTCAGCTGCGTGCCGACCGTGGCGGCCTCGAGCAGGCCGCCCGCGCCGCCCCTGCCGCCGACGGCGCCGCCCTGCG
Organism: Microbacterium sp. 22242; assembly: GCF_052045495.1. Taxonomy (NCBI): domain Bacteria; kingdom Bacillati; phylum Actinomycetota; class Actinomycetes; order Micrococcales; family Microbacteriaceae; genus Microbacterium; species Microbacterium sp. 22242. Next base: position 120,876 of record NZ_JBQEOZ010000009.1, read on the forward strand.
CGCCCGTCGCCCCACCCTGGGGGCCGGTGCCGCCCGTGCTGCCGGTCCCGCCGGGGAAGCCACCCGGCGCACCGCCCGTGCCGGCCGTGCCGCCGGGGGCCTGCCCGCCGCCGGGGAACCCGCCTGCCGCAGCGCCGCCCGTGCCTGCGGGGCGACCGCCCGGGAAGCCGCCGCGGAACCCGCCCATGCCGCTCGCGACCGCCGGGCCCGCCGTGACGATGGATCCGGAGTGCGCGCTGCCGACGGTCTCCAGCGTGTAGGCGGCCGGAGCCAGCAGCGCCCCGGCCAGCAGCGCCGAGACCGTCGCCGCGGTGAGGATCCGCGAGCGCGGCGGGAAGAGCACGAGCGCCGCACCTGCCAGCGAGACCACGAGCACGACGATCTTGAGCCACGGCAGCCAGTCCGTCGCCCGCTCCAGCAGCACCCACGCCCAGCCCGCAGTGATCAGGGCGGACGCCGCGAGCAGGACGCGTGCCCAGAGCCGGTCGCGGTGCCGGAAGACCACGGCGCCGGACGCGCCGAGGAGCCCGGCCAGCGGAGCGGCCAGCGCGACCGTGTAGTAGGCGTGGAAGATCCCCGCCATGAAGCTGAACGCGAGCAGCGTGACGACCAGCCAGCCCGCGAACGCGACGATCAGGACCCGCCGCGGATCGCGCCGCGGGGCGCGGCCGATGAGCACCAGCGCACCGGCGCCGAGGATGAGTGCGGCGGGGATCAGCCAGGAGATCTGCCCGCCGATCTCGTTCTCGAACAGCCGGAACAGGCCGGTCGATCCCCACATCCCTCCTCCGCCTGCGCCGCCACCGCCGCCGCCGGTCACGCTGCCGGTCTCGTCGCCGGTGATGCGGCCGAGGCCGTTGTAGCCGAACGTCAGCTCGAGGAAGCTGTTCGTCTGCGAGCCGCCGATGTAGGGGCGGGCCGAGGCCGGGACGAGCTCGACCACCGCGACCCACCAGCCGGCCGACACGATCACCGCCGCGAGCGCGGCGAGCAGGTGCGCGATCCGCTTCAGGATCGTGGTGCCGGCGAACGCGAGGTACACGCCGGCGAGCACAGGCAGCACGAGGAATGCCTGCAGCTGCTTGGTGAGGAAGCCGAACCCGACCGCGACGCCCGCGAGCAGCAGCCAGCGCAGCTGCTGCCGGTCGATCGCCCGCAGGGTCAGCGCGACCGAGGCGGTCAGCAGCAGGAGCAGCAGCGCGTCCGGGTTGTCGAACCGGAACATCAGCGCCGCGACCGGCGTCAGCGCGAACACGCCCGCGGAGACCAGCCCGGCAGGGGAGCCGAATCGGCGGCGCACCGTGACCAGGATGATCGCGGCGGTGGCGACGCCCATGAGCGCCTGCGGCACGAGGAGGCTCCAGGAGCTCAGCCCGAAGATCCGCGCCGACAGCTCCATGATCCACAGGCTCGCCGGCGGCTTGTCGACCGTGATCGAGTTGCCGGCGTCGCTCGATCCGTAGAAGAAGGCGACCCAGTTCTGCGTGCCGGCCTGCACCGCCGCGGAGTAGAAGGCGTTCGCCCAGCCGCTCGCGGCGAGGTTCCAGACGTAGAGCACCCCGGTCAGCAGCAGGACGCCGAGGGATGCCGGCGTCTCCCAGCGCGCGCGGACGGTGCGCGCGGAATCGTGCCGGATGGCCGGGGACGACCCGGTGGCGGGGTGCGCCGGGAGGCCCGGTGCGATGGCGATTGCGGCGTTCATGATCGGTTCGCCTCCTGAGCGAGTGCGGTGAGGTGATGCCGGGTCGGCAGGGGTTCGGCGGTCGAGGAGGGTGCGGCCCCGCCGGAACGACCGGCGGCGCGGCCGTCGGCCGTCCGGCCGCGGAACACCCAGAGCCGCAGCAGGACGAACCGCAGCAGGGTGGCGACGAGGTTCGCGCCGGTCAGCGCGCCGACCTCGACGAGCGTGCCAGGATGCGGATCCGCGGCGTGCAGAGCGACGAGGGATCCAGCGGTCAGTGCCCAGGCGATCCCGAACACGACCAGCCCCTGCAGGTGATGGGTGGACGCGCCCGCCCTGCCGCGGATCCCGAAGGTGAACCGCCGGTTCGCCGCGGTGTTGGCGACGGCGGTGACCAGCAGCGCGAGGAAGTTCGCCGCCTGCGCCGGCAGCGCGACCGCGAACATCAGGTAGACCACGGCGTAGGCGACCGTCGACAGTGCGCCGATCACGCCGAAGCGCACCAGCTGCGCGAGCAGGGGCATCGGCGGCCGCGCGAACGGGTGCCGGCCGATGTCGCGGTAGAGCTCGTCGACGGGGATCCGTCCGCGGGCGAGCCCTGTCCCGACCCGCACCATGCCCTTCAGGTCGGCGGCCGCGGTCGCGACGACGTCGACCGAGCTGTGCGGGTCGTCGATCCAGTCGACGGGGACCTCGTGGATCCGCAGCCCCGCGCGCTCGGCGAGGATCAGCAGTTCGGTGTCGAAGAACCAGCCGGTGTCCTGCACGTGCGGCAGCAGCCGGCGCGCCACGTCGGCGCGGATCGCCTTGAAGCCGCATTGCGCGTCGCTGAAGCGGACGCCGAACGTGCCGCGCAGCAGCAGGTTGTAGGACCGGGAGACGAACTCGCGCGTGCCGCCCCGGACGATCCGGGAGCTCGTCGCGAGGCGCGATCCGATCGCGAGGTCGGAATGGCCGGACAGCAGCGGGGCGATGAGAGGGCGCAGCGCCCGCAGATCCGTGGACAGGTCCTCGTCGAGGTAGACCAGCACCCGCGCGGGGGACGATGACCACACCGCCTTGAGCGCTCGGCCGCGGCCCTTCTCGGCGAGGTGCACGGTGACCACGCGGTCGAGCCTGGCGGCGAGCGCGTCGGCCAGCTGAGCGGTCCCGTCGGTGCTGGCGTTGTCGGCGATCGTGATGCGCCAGGACGCCGGCTCCTCGGAGCACAGATGCTCGTGCAGCAGTGCGATGCTCTGCTCCAGCGTGTCCCGCTCGTTGTGCACGGGGACGACGAGGTCGAGGTCGAGGTCGAGGTCGAGGGGCGGATCCTGGCTCATGGGGTCCATGCTCGACAGCGGCCCGGAGCGGGCGCTTTGCCGCGGCTATGGGCCCGCTAAGGTCCGGTCGGGCAGGATCAGGCGACGCGCACGACGGTCTTCCCGGTCGCGGCACCTGCGCTCTGGCGCACATGCGCGTCCTGCAGCTCGTCCCAGGCGACGACCTCGGGTGGCGGGATGACCAGGCCTGCGGCGAGGTCCTGCACCACGGCCCCGATCAGGCGCCCGACCCGGTCCGGCGCGGTGCGGGCCAGGTTCAGGATGCTGAACCCGCCGATCGACCTGTTCCCGCCGCGGAGCGGTCCGTAGGCCGGTGGCTGCGGATCCGGTTCGCCGGCTGCGGCGCCGTAGGAGAGCAGGATCCCGCCCGCGGCGAGCGCGTCGACCGCCGCAGCCAGCACCGAACCACCCACGGAGTCGAGGATCAGATCGAACGGACCGCCCGCCGCATCCGCGGCCGCCGCGAAGAACCCGTCGTCGCGGACGACGGTGACGTAGTCGGATCCGGCCGATTTGCGCGCGGATCCCACGCCGCCGACGACCGCGGCCGCACCGGAGCGCGCGAGCAGCGCACCGAGCGCGGCGCCCACCCCGCCGCCCGCACTGGTCACCAGCACGCGCGCGCCGTGCAGGTCGCCGGCACGAGCGAGCAGGCCGGCCGCGGTCGCCCAGGTCACCGGGATGGTGGTGGCGGCCGGCAGGTCGACGCCGTGCGGCACGAGTGCGGCGAGCCGGGCGTCCGCCACCGCGAGCTCGGCGTATCCGCCGCCGTCCGACGCGAACGCCGCCACCGCGTCGCCCGGCGCGAAACCGGTCACGCCATCGCCGACGGCCTCGACCGTGCCGCCGACCTCCATGCCCGGCACGAACGGCCACCCCGAGGCGTACCCCGGCGCGCCTCGTCGGGCGAGCACGTCGGTGAAGTTGAGCCCGGCGTACGCCACCCGCACGAGCAGCTGGCCGGGGCCCGCCGCGACGGGCTCCCGCTCGGCGTACCGCAGCACGGACTCATCGCCCGGCTCGGTGATCTCGAAGACCTTCATGCGCATTCCCCCGTCGGATCACCGCCGACGATACCTCGGGCACCGTCGCGTCCGTGCACGCGCTGCGCGATCGCGGCGATGTCGGCGGGCCCGAAGCCGCAGCAGCCGCCGACGTAGCGGGCGCCGGCGTGGATCCAGGCGTCCACGAGGGCGAGGTCGAGCGTGTGCGCCTGCGACCAGGTCTTCGTCGCGCTGTCCCACACGCCGCCGTGATTGGGATACGCCACGGCGGGAAGGCCCGTCTCCGCGACCGCGGTCTCCACCGCTCCCAGCAGGTCGTGCTCGTGCGAGCAGTTCACGCCCGCCGCGACGAGAGTGCGGGATCCGGCGAGGACGGCGTAGGCCTCGGCGAGCGGCTGCCCTGCGCAGGTCGCCTCGCCGCGCACGGAGTAGCTGAACCAGGCCGGCACGCCCAGCTCGTCGAGCAGCGCGGTGAGCACGGCCGCCTCTTCCAGGTCCGGGATGGTCTCGACCGCGAACAGATCCGGCCCGGCGGCGGCGAGCGCCTCCAGACGCGGCGCATGGAAGTCGCGGAGCCGGGCCGTCCCGATGCCGTAGCGGCCGCGATACTCCGAGCCGTCGCCGAGCACGGCGCCGTAGGGGCCGACCGACGCCGCCACGCGCAATCCGGGCCGCAGCGCGGAGCACTCGTCGCGCACCTGGAGGGCGAGCGTCACCCCGCGCACGATGAGCGCTCCGGCCTGCACCGGATCCATGCCCGCAGCGACGAAGCCGCGCTCGCTGGCCTGGTACGTGGCGGTCGTCGCGACGTCGGCGCCGGCCTCGAAGAACGCGCGGTGCACGCGTGCCACCCGCTCCGGCTCGTCGGCGAGCAGCCGTGCCGTCCACAGCGCGCCGCCCACCTCGATGCCCTGCTGCTCGAGCGCCGTCGACATGCCGCCGTCCAGCACCGTCACGGGGCGCCCGGGCTCGAGCGCCCCTGTGGCGTCCGGCCCGGTGCCGACCCGCTTCGTCGCGTGCTCTGCGGTCATCGCCCGCCCTCCTCTCGTCCGGCGCGCGGCTGCGCACGACGGCGGTCCACTACGCTCGATCCATGCCGACCGCCGAGGACTCCCTGGCCCGGAGCAGCATGGGCCGAGGCTTCGACGTGCTCTCGGCGCTGGCCGCTCTGATGGTGTCGGCGCCCGGCGGCGCGTCCGTGCAGGAGGTCGCGCACGCGCTCGGCCGCGAGCGCTCGCAGGTCTCCCGCACGCTGGCGGCGCTCGCCGATCAGCGGCTCGTGGTGCGCGGGGAGGATCACCGCTACCGCCTCGCCTGGGGCTGGTACGCGGCCGCCCAGGATCTCACCGACCACCGCATGCGCACGATCGGTCTCGACGTGCTCGACGACCTGGCCGCCTCGGTCGGCGAGGCCTGCTTCCTCGGCGTCCTCCAGGGCGACAGCACGCTGACGATCGTGGAGAGCATCCCGGCGGAGTCCCGCATGATCGGATCCTGGGTCGGCCGCGCCTACCCCGCGTTCTGCAGCGACGCCGGGCAAGCGGTGCTGTGGGACGCGACCGACGACGAGGTGCGCACGGTGTTCGCGCGGACCGCGTTCACCAGTCCTGGCCCGAACGCGCCGGCGTCGGCGGACGACTTCCTCGGCCGGCTGCGCGAGGCGCGGCGGCGCGGCTACGCGATCGTGGACCAGGAGGCCGAGCCCGACCTCTACTCGGTGTCGGCGCCGGTGTGGGACTTCCGCGGCGAGACCGTCGCGGGCGTGCAGATCGTCGGCCAGCGGGCATCGCTGCAGCCGCGCACGGCGGAACTGGCCGGCGCGTGCACCGCCGCGGCCGAGGTTCTCTCCGCAGCGCTCGGGGCGCCGGCCGATCGCCAGACGGCGTACGCCTCTCACTGACCACTCGCAAGGGTGCTGAGCCGGTCGCGCGCCTCGCGCAGCGCGGACACCGCCGCACGCCTGCGCCCCGCGCTCAGCGGAGCACCGCTCACGGTGAGCGACGCCACGACCCCGCTCGAGTCCCGGATCGGCAGGGCGAGATCGGTGATGCCCTCCGCGTACTCGTCCGCGGCCGTGATCACGCCGGCGGCCCGGTCCCGCTCGAGGAGCGCATGCACCTCGCCGGCCGTGCGCGCCGCTGCGGGGCCGCCCACGCCGACGAACTGGACATCCTGCAGCACCTCGGCGAGCCGCTGCGGCGAATGATCCCAGAGCAGCGCGCGGCCCGCGCCTGTGCACCAGATCGGCGTCGCCATGCCGTATCGCAGCGAGGCATCGACGGCGCCGACCCCGGTCTCGGATCGCAGCAGCAACGCGGCCGGGCCGTCGGCCGCGCTCACGAGCGCGGTCATCCGCAGGGTCGAGGCCAGGGTCCGCAGCTCCTGCCGCGCGGCGCGCAGCCACGGCGCGTCGAGAGCCGCTGCGGTGCGGAAGTAGGCGTCCCCCGCACGGAACACGGCCGCCTCGTCGCGCTCCAGGAAGCGCAGGGCACGCAGCTCCTGCGTGAGCCGGGACACCCGCGAGCGCTCGATGCCGGTGGCGTCCGCGAGCCGCGAGGCGTTATGCCCCGGCCGGCCCGAGCGCTCCCGCTCGACGGCCGAGCCGAGCAGCGCCAGTCCCTGCGACAGCGACGACGGAGCCGACATCGCCCCTCCTCGCTCCCACCGACGTGCCCCGGACCCGGCTGCGCCCGGTCGTGCCAGCCTATCCAGGCGGATCCGGGACACGTCGTGCGTCTCGTCGGCTGTCACCGACCGCCCTCGGCCACCGGCTCCTCGACGGCGGGATCCTCGTCGACGGAGACGGGGGCCTCCTCGCGCAGCGGCGTCACGGGCTTCGCGCCGCGCCGTCCGTACCGCCACCAGAAGAACAGGTAGCAGAGGCCGACGAAGGGCACGCCGAAGTAGAGCGCCGCGACCTGGTTCGGGTCGAACGCGATCGCGATCACCGAGATCAGCAGCAGCAGGAAGGCGGCGATCGGCACCAGCGGGAACAGCGGCGTGCGATACGGCAGCGTCGACAGGTCGCCGCCGCCACGGACGAACGCGCGCCGGTGGAAGTACTGCGAGGCCACGATCGACATCCACACGGCCACCACGGCGAAGCCCGCGACGGACACGAGCACCAGGTACACGGTCTCGGCGGCGATCACGCTCGACAGCAGCGAGACGAGCCCCAGCACCATGCTCACGCTGAGTGCCACGATCGGGATGCCCCGTTTCGTGAGGCGCGTCAGCGACCTCGGCGCGTGGCCCTCCTCCGCGAGCGAGAACAGCATCCGCGCGCAGGAGAACAGTCCGCTGTTGCCGGCCGACAGCAGCGCGGTGATGATGACGAAGTTCATGATGTCGGGTGCGAACGGCACGCCCACGTACTGGAACACGTCGACGAACGGGCTGCTCGTCACGCTCGCCTTGTCGTACGGCAGGATCGCGGCGATCACGGCGATGGATCCCACGAACAGGACGAGCAGGCGCAGCACGGTGGACCGCAGTGCGCGCGGGATGTTCCTGCCGGGGTCCTTCGTCTCGCCCGCGGCGACGCCGATGAGCTCGGAGCCGCTGAACGCGTAGAACACGGCGAGCGAGGTCATCAGCACGCCGCCGAAGCCGCCGGGGAACAGACCCTTGGGCGTCGCGAAGTTGTGGAACAGCAGCGCGGCGGGGTGCTGGCTCGACAGCGGCGTGATGCCGAAGACGGCGGCCCCGCCGAGCACGATGAGCACCACGATCGCGATCACCTTGATCAGGGAGAACCAGAACTCGGTCTCCCCGAAGACACGCGCCGAGATCGCGTTGATCGAGAACAGCGCGGCCGCGAACACGAGGCACCAGACCCAGACGGGGACGCCGGGGAACCAGCGCTGCATGAGGATGCCTGCGGCAGTGAACTCGGATCCGAGCGCGACCACCCAGCACAGCCAGTACAGCCAGGCCGTGGTGAACCCGGTGGCGGGCCCGATCGAGCGGGCGGCGTAGATGTGGAACGCACCCGACACCGGGTAGGCGGTCGCCAGCTCGCCCAGGCACGACATCACCAGGTAGACGACGAGGGCGCCGACGAGGTAGGCGATGATCGCGCCGAGCGGGCCCGCCTGGCTGATCGTGTAGCCGGAGCTGAGGAACAAGCCGGATCCGATCACGCCGCCGAGGGCGATCATGATCAGGTGCCGCGCGTCCATGGAGCGCTGCAGTCGGCGCAGGGGAACCTGCGTGGCGGTGGTGCGGGGCAGAGCGTTGGGCAGCTCTTTCTCCCCGGGAAGAGGGCTCATGAGGTCTCGCATTCAGGGTCGGGAGGGGCGGAGACAGGAATCCTTCGTGCTATATCACCACAGCAGTGTGCTTATGTCGCACGAATTGTTTCCGGACATTACCGCGGCGCCGCACCGGGCACAAGGGCCGGACCAGCGGAGAACGACCCCGAGGCGAGGGACGGACAGAGCGTCGGCGGCTCCGCCGCAATGGCAGCCCGGGCGGGCGGATCGTCAGGCGCGCACCGACATGCCCCGCGCTCAGGATGGATGCCGAACCGTCCATCGACCTTCCTAAGGAGCCCGCCGTGCACCGTCACGATCTCGCCCTCATCGGCTTCGGCGGCGTGAACCGCGCCCTCGCCGAGATCATTCAGACCCGCGGAGAGGAGCTCGCCGACGACCTCGGCTTCGGCTTGCGCGTCGTCGCGATCACCGACCTGCGCCTCGGCTCGCTCATGCAGACGGGCGGGATCGACCTCGGCGCCGTGCTCGCCCTGCCCGAGGGCGCCACATTCGCAGGCCTTCCAGGCGGCGCGGGGGTGCCGCAGAACGACTTCGTGATCCGCAACACCACCGCGGACATCGTCGTCGAAGCGACCTTCACCAACCCGGTGGACGGAGAGCCGGCCGTGTCGCACGTGCGCGCCGCCCTGGAGAGCGGCAAGAGCGTGACCACCACCAACAAGGGCCCTGTCGCCCTCGCCGGCGCCGAACTGAGCCGGATCGCGGCCGAGCACGGCGTGCGGTTCGAGTACGAGGGCGCCGTCATGAGCGGCACCCCGGTGCTCCGCTTCGCCTCCGAGACGCTGAAGGGCCTGCGGGTCTCGGGCGTGCAGGGCATCCTGAACGGCACGAGCAACTTCGTGCTGGGCCGGATGGAGACGGGGATGACGCTCGCGGAGGCGGTCGCCGAGGCGCAGGCCCTGGGCTACGCGGAGGCGGATCCCACCGCCGACATCGAGGGCTCGGACGTGCAGCTGAAGGTCGTGATCCTCGCGAACGAGATCCTCGGCGCGGCGATCACGACCGCCGACGTGCGACGGCGCGGGATCTCCCGGGTCTCGCCGGAGGACATCGCCGCGGCCGCCGCCGAGGGCCGGCGCTGGAAGCTGATCGGCTCCGCGACGCGCACCCCCGACGGCGAGGTCGTGGCGACGGTCGAGCCGGTCGCGCTGCCGCTCGAGCACGCGCTCGCCGGGGTGTCCGGGCCGACCAACGCAGTGTCGTTCGACACCGACCTGCTGGGGACGGTGACCGTCTCCGGCCCCGGCGCCGGCCGCATCGAGACGGCGTACGCGCTGCTCTCCGACATCATCGCGGTCGACCAGCACGCCCGCACCCTGGCCGAGGCGGCGCGATGAGCGCGACGGGCATCGCCGCGCCGCCCGCAGGCGTCATCGAGGACACCGCGACCGGCGCCGAGGCGGCACGGGAGGCGCTGGTCGTGCGCAACCCGTTCGACGGCCGCGAGATCGGCGCCGTGCCGCAGAGCACGCCCCACGACGTGGAGCGGATCCTGCAGCGCGCACGCGAGGGCTTCCGCACCTCCCGCGCACTGCCCCGCTTCGCCCGGCACCGGATCCTGGACCGGGCCGCGACGCTGCTGCGCGAGCGTGCCGACGAGGCCGCGGCGCTGATCGTACGCGAGGCCGGCAAGACGATCCGCCAGGCGCGCAAAGAGGTCGGCCGCGCCGCGACCACACTCTCGCTTTCGGCCGACGCGGCGCGCTCGAACGCCGGCGAGGTCGTCCCCTTCGACGCGTTCGAAGGATCCGCGAACCGTCGCGGCTGGTTCACGCGGGAGCCGCTCGGGATCGTCGTCGCGATCACGCCGTACAACGACGCACTCAACCTCGTCGCGCACAAGCTGGGTCCGGCGATCGCCGCAGGGGACGCGGTCATCCTCAAGCCGTCGCCGTTCACCCCGCTGACCGCCCGCTTCCTCGTCGACCTGCTCGCGGACGCGGGGATGCCCGCCGAGATCGTCACCACGGTGCACGGCGGACGCGCGCTGTCCCAGGCGCTCGTCGCCGCCCGCGACGTCCGCCTCGTGTCGTTCACCGGCGGGTTCGCCACCGGCGAGGCGATCGCCCGCGGTGCCGGACTGAAACGGCTCGCGATGGAGCTGGGCGGCAACGCCCCGGTCCTGGTGTTCTCGGACGCCGACATCCCCGCGGCGGTCGAGGCCTGCGTCTCCGGCGCGTTCTGGGCCGCAGGACAGAACTGTGTCGGCGCGCAGCGGATCCTGGTGCAGCGCGAGGTGCACGACCGGTTCCGCGCCGCCTTCGTCGCGCAGACGAAGGCGCTCGTGGCCGGCGACCCGTCCGACGAACGCACCGATGTGGGTCCCATGATCTCGCCCTCGGCCGCCGAGCGCGCCGAGCGCCTCGTCGACGACGCCGTCGCGGCCGGCGCACGCGTGCTCCCCGGCCACCGCCGGGACGGATCCGTGTACTGGCCCACCGTCGTCGAGCACGTGCCGTTCTCGAGCGCGCTGTGGTGCGAGGAGGCGTTCGCGCCGATCGTCGCGATCTCGCCGTTCGACACGGAGGACGAGGCCGTCGCGCAGGCGAACGAGATCGAGTACGCGCTGCATGCGGGGGTGTTCACCGCCGACCTCGCCCGTGCGCTGCGCGTCTCGGAGCGGATCGAGGCGGGAGGCGTGATGATCAACGACTCCTCCGACTACCGCGTCGACGGCATGCCGTTCGGCGGCGTCAAGTACGGCAGCATGGGCCGCGAGGGCGTGCGCTTCGCGTTCGAGGAGATGACCCAGCCGAAGGTCGTCTGCATCAATACCTGAGCGCCCCGGCCGAGGCTCCGCCTCAGGGCCGGTCGATGACCCGGGCGAGGGAGACCGAGGTGACGGTGTTCTCGACGCCGGGCAGGGCGGCGATCTCCTCCCAGATCTCCCCGATCCGCTCCATCCCGTCGGCCTGCACGATCGCGAGGAGGTCGAACTCGCCCGACAGCACGTCGCAGCGCACGACCTCGGGGATCCGCTCGAGCGCCGTGACCACGTGCGCGCCGCGCATGCGGTCCGCCCGGTACACCATCACGACGGCCGTGACGCGGCGCGGCGAGGCGGCACCGCGGACCACCGTGTAGCCGGAGATCACGCCGTCGCGCTCCATGCGCTCGATCCGCTGCTTCACCGCGTTGCGGGACAGATGCACGCGCGCCGCGAGCGTGACGAGCGGGGTGCGCGCGTCGGCCGTCAGCTCCGCGAGGATGCGGTGATCCGTGCCGTCCATCTTGTGCCACCTTCACTCTCTCATGCAATATGAACAAATCTAGATGCCTATCATGCACATAGCTAGCGGATTCCGCAGCCTTCCCGGAGGAGAGCACGCCATGTCAGAACGCCCCGACCGCGGCCGGCCCGACACCCTGTCCGACGCGAGCCTCGCCGTCCACGGCGGCATCCGCCTCGACTCGACACAGGCCCTGCGCACACCCCTGGTGATGGCGAACTCGTATCAGCTGCCCGACGACCCGAGCGAGATCAGCTGGTCGGCGACTGCTCCCGGCCTGTACACGCGCAACACGGGTGTGAACCAGCAGGCGCTGCAGGAGAAGCTCGCAGCACTCGAGGGCGGCGAGGACGCGGTCGCCCTGGCCTCCGGCGTGGCCGCGCTGCACGCCGTGTTCTTCACGCATGTGCGGCTCGGCGACCACGTCGTGGTCAGCGACGTCACCTACGAGGCGACCTGGCGGCTGTGGTCCGAGCTGCTCCCCCAGCGCTACGGCATCGAGGCCACCTTCGTCGACAGCGCCGATCACGACGCGGTCCGCGCCGCGATGCGGCCGAACACCAGGCTCGTCTGCGTCGAGGCCATCGCCAATCCGACGACCAAGGTGACCGACGTCGCCGCGATCGCCGCGATCGCGCACGAGGCCGGCGCGCTGCTCATGGTCGACTCCACCTACACGCCGCCGCCGCTCTACCGCCCGCTCCCCGACGGCGCGGACCTCGTGGTGCACTCGCTCACCAAGTACATCAACGGGCACGGCGACGCCATGGGCGGGGCCGTGATCGGGCGGCGCGAGCTCATCGAGCCGATCAAGGCCGACGCGATGGTCGACGTGGGCGGGATCATCTCGCCGTTCAACGCCTGGCAGATCCAGCGCGGTTCGGTCACCCTGCCGCTGCGGATGCGGCAGCATCTGGCGTCGGCGCAGGCGATCGCCGAACTCCTCGCCGGCGACCCCCGTGTCGCCTACGTCTTCTACCCGGGTCTGCCCTCGCACCCGCAGCACGAGCTCGCCGCACGCCAGTTCCACGGCGGGTTCGGCGGCATGATGGCCTTCGCCGTGGACGGCGACCCCGCCACGCAGAACCGCTTCGTCGCGAACCTGCGGCTGATCACCTCGGGCTTCTCGCTCGGCCACGACGACTCGCTCATCGTGCACACCGGCACCGACGGCGGGCGCGTCGCCGCCTATCCGCAGCCGTTCCGCACGATGGGCCACCTGCGGCTCTCGGTGGGCCTCGAGGATGTCGACGACCTCCTCGCCGACCTCCGTGGCGCTCTGGACGACACGTTCGGCTGACGCGAGGCCGGATCCCGCGTTGCGGGGACACCCATGTGTCATCGTCGGAGCGTGCGTCGACCCCAGTCATGCCCAGACGCCGGCGGCGCGGCGCGAGGTCCCCATAGAGATCTGGTTCACGGTGGTGAGACGGCGAGCGGTGTCGGCGAGAGCGTCCTTCATGGCGGTCAGCTCAGTGGTCCACGCCCGATGAGCGCGGTCGTAGGCGTCGCGGGCTTCTCCGGACCAGGAGCCGCGGAGCAGTGCGGCCGCCTCGTCCAGCGTGGTCAGTTCGTCTTCGAGGCCTCGGACGGCGAGGGCGAGCAACGTCGCGGTCTCCGCGACCGCGCCGTGCTGGATCCGGGTTCTCATCGAGGCTCCGAGAGCACTGCGGCGAGGTCCAACTCGCGACGCGTGAGGACACCCGGGACATCCCCCGTGCGGTAATACGTGTCGAAGACGCCCGCGGCCTCATCGGCCGTGAACACCTCATTCGCGTGGACGCGGACGACACGATCGGAACTGATCGGGACCGTCGTGGTCGGCTCCGCGGACCGGTCGGGGAATCCGAGGGCGCACAACCGCTGCGAGCCGTCCGAACCGCGATACCCGAGCTCGACGGTCATCACCTGCGCGGACCCGCCGGCCTGAATATAGTCACCACCATCGGCACGAAGATCATCCGGATCGGTCATCCGCCAAATCGAATACGTGAACCGGCGCTCCCCGTCCGCCTGATTGAGAACCGCACGCAGATGCTCCGCAACCGGCTGCTCATCACCAGTCAGGTACTGGAACTCGCCACCATTGAAGCTCTCCGCATGCGACCACAGCAACGGCACCGCCACCGTGTCCGTCGGGTCGACCTCGCGCAACTGATACGGCTGGGCGACAGCATCCGTCAGGTAGTACGTATAGAAGATCGCTGCCGCCTCATCGACATCGAACACCTCGTTCGAGAACACCCGCACCGCCGACCGATCGCCAGTGCGGACCTCCACCCGCGACCCCTGATACACACCAGGGCGCCCCACCGTGAACGCCCGCACCACACCGTCCTCCCCACGCAGCGTCACCATGACCACCATCGCCTGCGCAGCCCCCAACGCACGGATGAACTGATCGGTGATACGGTCCGGACGCGCATTCGGCTTTGGCAGACGCCAGATCGTGTACTCGAACCTCTGACGGGCATCGAGATGGCTCAGCTTGAGGCGCAGATTGTCCGGGATCGGCCGGAAGGTGTCGGTTACATGACCATAGAGACCTCGAGGGGTGTGCTCAGCGTGCGTTCTCTCAACCATCAGGGCACCTTCACTACAACGACTTCTCTGATCACGATCTCTTTCCCGTCCAATCTCGCATGTGCTGGTGTGCCGTTATTGACCATCTCATCGAACTGACGCTGCGTGTTCGAGCTGGCGTTGTACTTGTCGAAGGCCGAGCCCGACTTCACCTCAACAGCGGTGTAGGTTCCGTCACCGTTATCCACGAGACCGTCGTACCGGCGCCCGTTTTGCGGGCCATCGGCTATTCGCGCAATCACCTGATCATCGATGACTTTGGCGCCACCGTTCTCCTCGCTGTACTGGTCGAGTCCCTGTTTCTCCTTGACCTCCCATGGCGGCTTCCCCTCGCCGCCCTTGGCGAAGTGTCCGCCCGTGTCACGCCGATCGCCCCGATCGATGCCGTGTTCTTCCGGAGCCTCGCGGAACCAGCGCCCGGCAGCGTCTCCGATCATCGCCCCACCCGCACCGATCAGAGCTCCCGCCCCCGCGAGCGCAGGCACGCCGGCCAACGCGCCCGCACCGGTGATCGTGAGCCCGCCGCCTCCGATGCCCAGCGCGGCACCACCGACGACGGTCGCGGCCCCGCCGAGGAGTTCGAGGAGGATGTCCGGATGCTCCCACAACGTCTTCGACGCCGCGGTGAGAAAACCGAGGAACGACTCGAACGGCTTCACCACGGCCACGTCGACGAAGACCTGACTCATCTTCGTGTTCAGCGCATCCTGCGCCTCCGCCGCCGTCAACGGCATCGCCGCCGCAGCGGTCGCCGCATCCAGTGCTGTAATGCACTCACGCGCGTAAACGTCCAGTGTCGCCCGCGCGTCATACAGGAGTTCCTGCGCCGCCTGATGAGCCGGGCCGGACGGATCCTGGAACGGCACATCCGCGCCCACCTGCCGCATCCCCTGCCGCGCCTTCACAGCACGGACGTAATCGCTGTGAGCGACCAGCGCCGCGGCCCCCTGTGCTTCGGCGTCGTCCCACATGGTGATCGCCTGATCCGCCTGCTTCTGCGCCCACTCGGCCGCATCCACATACGCCGAGACCGCGTCCGCGCCCGCCGTCAACTGGTCGGCGGTGTGCTGCCAGTGCAGCAGCTGCCGCTCGAACCGGGCCAAGTACAGGTCATACGCCTGCCCCTTCCACGCCCCTTCATCATCGAGCTTCGCAAGCAGGCCCCGAATCGTCAGCGCATCATTCGCGCGTAATCTCCAGTCCCCCGCGGCCCAGCGCAGATTGCTCACCGATTCCGGGATCAGGTCGCGAGGGTCGCGGGTCTGCCCGAGTTCGAGCATTACGACGACCAGATCTGAGCATCAAGCTCGGCCTTCGCCGCGTCCTGCCCCTCGTCGAAGATCCTGGCGGTCGTTGCCAGCCGGCGCGCGAAGTCGTCGACATCATCCAGACGATCGGACAAGCCCTTGGTCCACGCAGTGCTGAACTGATCGACCGTAGCCCTGACCCCCGGGTGGCCCACCGCGGTCGGATTCACAATCCGCGTCGTCCCGAACCCATCCGCTGCCCTCCGAGCGCCCGCCGCCATGGCGCGCAACACGTCCGTATCAACTTCATAATCACGGTCCATCAATACCCCCCACGTGCAACGCTACCCGGCACTACCGACGTTGCATGACAGTCTCCGCGACCGCGCCGTGCTGGATCCGGGTTCTCATCGAGGCTCCGAGAGCACTGCGGCGAGGTCCAACTCGCGACGCGTGAGGACACCCGGGACATCCCCCGTGCGGTAATACGTGTCGAAGACGCCCGCGGCCTCATCGGCCGTGAACACCTCATTCGCGTGGACGCGGACGACACGATCGGAACTGATCGGGACCGTCGTGGTCGGCTCCGCGGACCGGTCGGGGAATCCGAGGGCGCACAACCGCTGCGAGCCGTCCGGACCGCGATACCCGAGCTCAACGGTCATCGCCTGCGCGGACCTGCCGGCCTGAATATAGTCACCACCATCGGCACGAAGATCATCCGGATCAGTCACCCGCCACCGCGATGCGCTGGCCGGCTCGAACACGAGCGAGCGGCAGCGTGGACGCGTCATCAGATCCGGGAGCGCGGATCCCGCGCCCCTAGGGCATGCCGACGCGCGGAGCGACTCAGGGCGGACGAACGAAGCCCCGGTCAGTGAAGAAGAATCTTCAGCTGACCGGGGCTTCTTACTGTCTCAACACAGTGTGCGCCTGGAGGGACTCGAACCCCCAACCTTCTGATCCGTAGTCAGATGCTCTATCCATTGAGCTACAGGCGCATCCGGTCTTTCACAAGACCGCCCGCTCTCGCGGGCCTCGTCAACAATACCCCAGAGGCGGCCGGGAACGCGAATCGAGCGGCTCAGGGTCAGCGCGCCTGCCGTGCCGCGCGCTTCTCCTCCTTCGCGGCGGTCTTGTCCGCCTTCTCCTTGCGCTTGCGGCGCGCGCGCTGATCCGACGCGAGCTCCTGCAGATCCACCAGGCGCAGCGCCTGCATGCGCGCTTCGCGCATGGTCTCGTAGTCGGGATCCTCGTCGGGCCGCATGGCTTCGACCCGCAGCCGCCGCTGCAGGTTGCCCGCGACATCGCCCCAGGCCGCGGCCCTGGCGGCCTCGACCAGGAAGCGCAGCGTCTCGGGGTCGTCGGCCATCTCGCGCAGCCGCTCGGCGACCGCCGCGGACTGCTTCGCGCGCCGGCGCAGGTTGCGCACGTCCCGGTCGCGGTAGTCGTGCGTGCCGTGCGGATCCGAGTAGCGCCCGTGCGCGCGCTTGCGCAGCGTGTTGGCGAGCTCGGCCGCCTCCTCGGACTCCTCAGCGAGCGCTACGAGCGCCTCATGCGCGTCGTTCATGTACTTGGCGACGTCGAACGAACCGCCCTGCGCGATCGTGCCGACGAGGATGTGGTTCTTGACGGCGAGGCGAGCAGCGGAGGTGGCGATGGCGACGCCTTCGGCGATGGCATCCGCACTCTTTCCCATCTCACCTCCAGGTCATCTAGAGGATACCCGCTCCCTGGTCGGGAACGCTGGGGCAGGACGGTCCCGTGCAGCGCCCTCACTCCCCCGCGACGGGGATCTCCTCACGCACCTGGGCCTGGGTGCGCGTGCGGAGCGCGACGGCCTGCACGTCGTTCCGGGCGAGCCTGCGCAGCGCGTTCTCGGTGCCGGCGCGCAGGTGCCGCTGCACGCGCAGCCGCAGCGTGGCCACGTCGCGCAGGGCGAGCGACTCGTAGATCCGGGCGTGGTCCTCAGCCATCGCGAGGAGGTCGTCGTGCTCGCGGAACAGCAGGATCAGACGCCCGCGCATCAGCCCGAGGATCTCGGCGATCGTCGCGTTCTCCGCGAGCTCGGCCGTGATCAGGTGGAAGTCGGCGCCCGCCGCCTGGGCGGCGGGCAGGTCGCCGGCTCGCGCCGCCGCGAACTCGCGATCCAGCGCTTGCTTGACCCTCGCGATCCCGGCCGCGGTGTGCCGGCGCGCAGCCAGTTCGAAGACGAGCGCCTCCATCGCGTCACGGACCTCGGCGATGTCCTTCACGTCCCGCTCCGTGAACCGCCGCACCACGGCCCACGATCGCGGGCGGGCGACCAGCAGCCCCTCGCTCGTCAGCTGCCGGATCGCCTCGCGCACGGGCAGCCTGCTCACCGCCAGCTCGTCGGCGATCTCCCGCTCGATCAGCCGCTCCCCCGGTGCGCGCTGCCCCGACAGGATGGAGTCCCGCAGTGCGCGGACCACCCTGGCCGATTCGAGCTCGACGCCCCCCTCGTTCCCCATGGGGACATTGTGGCACCGACCCTCCGACGCCGGTATTTGTTGCACCGGGGACATCTACGGCCGGTCTCGCGGCGCCGGAACGGAGGCCCCGACGCCGCGACCGGACTCAGGAATCCGCCGGTTCCCGGTGTTCGCGCAGCCACGCGAGCACCTGCGCTGCGGCCTCCTGCACGGGCAGCGCCGCGTCCACGACGAAACCGGCCTCGTCCGCGCCGAGCGGCTCGAGGGTGTCCAGCTGCGAGTCCAGCAGGGACGCCGGCATGAAGTGCCCGAGCCGGCGCCCGAGCCGCTCGGCCAGATCGTGCTGCGTGCCCTGCAGGTGCACGAACTCGACGCCAGGGCGAGCCAGGATCTCCCGGTAGCTGCGACGCAGCGCCGAGCAGGTGACGACCCCGGACTCCCCTGCCTTCTGCCGGGCCGCGATCCAGTCCCTGATGAGCTCGAGCCACGGGCGGCGGTCCTCATCGGTGAGCGGGATCCCCGCCTCCATCTTCGCCACGTTCGCGGCGGGGTGCAGGTCGTCGCCCTCCTGCAGCGGCCAGCCGAGGCTGCCCGCGAGGACGCCTGCGAGCGTGCTCTTCCCGGATCCGGAGACCCCCATGATCACCAGGATCGTCGGGGGCGTCTTCTGCGTCGACATCGTCGTCTTCCTTCCGCGTCCGGTCAGCCCACGAACAGCCCGATGACCATGGTCCCGATCAGGCCGACGACCGAGATCAGGCACTCCATGATCGACCACGACTTCAGGGTCTGCGGGATGTTCAGGCCGAAGTACTCCTTGATCAGCCAGAAGCCGGCGTCGTTCACATGCGACAGGAAGAGCGAGCCGGCGCCGATCGCGAGGACCAGGAGCGCTGCTCCTGCGGTGGAAAGGCCCATGTCGTGCACGAGCGGCTGCAAGATCCCGGCCGCGGTGATGGTGGCGACCGTGGCGGATCCGGTGGCGACGCGGATCAGCACCGCGACCAGCCAGGCGAAGAACAGCACGATCGGCAGGGCACCGCCGATGCCGGAGATCGCGTGCGCGATCACGGTGCCGATCGTCGAGTCGACGAGCACCTGCTTGAAGCCGCCGCCGGCGCCCACGATGAGCAGGATCCCGGCGATCGGCGGCAGCGAGGAGGACACCGAGGCGCCGACCTCCTTCGAGCTCATGCCACCACCGCGGCCGAGCACGATCATGCCGACCAGCACCGCGATGAGCAGCGCGATGACGGGCTTGCCGAGGAAGTCGATGATCGTCTTGGCCACCGAGGTGTCGGTCGGGGCGACGATGTCGGCGATCGCGGCGAGGAGCATGAGCACCACGGGCAGCAGGATGCTGAACAGCGTCGCGCCGAAGCCGGGGCGCTTGCGGGCCTTGACCGCGGCCGTCTCGCCCGGCTGCGCGGTGTCCTCGGCGGTCTGGAACAGCGCGGGCACCGGCACGTCCACCCAGCGGGCGGCGAGGCGGCCGAACAGGGGACCGGAGATGATGACGGCCGGGATCGCGATCAGCACGCCGAACGCGAGGGTGACGCCGAGGTTGGCGCCGATCAGGCTGATCGCGGCGAGCGGACCGGGGTGCGGCGGCACCAGGCCGTGCATCGCGGAGAGGCCGGCGAGCGTCGGGATCGCGATCTTCATGAGCGAGACGCCGGAGCGGCGCGCGACCAGGATGATCACCGGGACGAGCAGCACCAGGCCGACCTCGAAGAACATCGGAAGGCCGATCAGCGCGCCGACCAGGCCCATCACCCAGGGCAGCGCGGCCGCGCTGGCCTTCGAGATCAGGGTGTCGACGACGCGGTCGGCGCCGCCCGAGTCGGCGAGCAGCTTGCCGTAGACCGCGCCGAGGGCGATCAGCACGCCGACGCCTCCTGCGGTGGAGCCGAAGCCGTTGGAGAAGCTCGTGATCGTCTGCGTGGCGGACATCCCGGCGACCAGGCCGGTCACGATCGAGCCGATCACGAGGGAGAGGAACGGGTGCAGCTTCAACCAGGTGATGAGCACCACGATGGTCGCGATGCCGATGAGCGCCGCGAGGATCAGCACCCATTCGGGAGCGGTGGTGGTCGGCGGGACCGGGTCGGCGGCGTGGACGAGAGACGCGTGCAGCACCGGGGCTGCGGCGAGAAGGTGCGAGGACATGGCCTGAGCTTCCTTGGTCTGGCGGATGATTCCGCCTCAGCGTAGAGGATAAGTAGGACTTAATCAAGCACCGGTCTCCGATATGCGGTTCTTGCTCCGGAATATCGAGCCAGTTGCCGGGCTATCGCCATAATGGGGACATGGAAGAGGCGACGCGCGAGGGACCCGCGCAGCATCGTCGGCTGCTCGACATCATCGGCCGGCGGATCGTGGAGGGCGAGCTGCCGCCGGGATCCCGTCTGCTGACCGCGGACGTGGCGACCGAGCTCGGCGCGTCCCGCTCCGCGATGCGCGAGGTGGTCCGGGTCCTGGAGACCATCGGCATGGTCGACGTGCGCCGTCGGGCCGGGATCGAGGTCCTGCCGCCGGAACGCTGGAGTCCCTACGCGCCAGAGCTGATCGACTGGCAGCTGGACGGTTCGGACCGGCTGCGGGTGCTGCATGAGCTGAGCCAGCTGCGCTCCGCGATCGAGCCCCTGGCCGCGCGCCTCGCCGCCACGAAGGCCGATCCCGCCCAGCGCACCGCGCTCGTGAAGGCCGTGCTCGGCATGGTCGAGCACGGCGACCGGGCCGACGAGGCGCCGTACATGCAGCACGACATCGACTTCCACACCGCCGTGCTGCGCGGCTCGGGCAACCCCTATCTGGCGGGGCTCGCCGACGTGGTCACCGCGCTCCTGCACGGCCGCACCTCGCACGCGCTGATGCCGAAGCGCGCCGACGAGAACGCGCTGCGGCTGCACCAGGACGTCGCCGCCGCGATCACCGCCCGCGATCCGGCGGCTGCGGCCGCGGCGATGGCGGGCATCGTGGCCGAGGCCGACGACGCCGTGGAGGCGATGGCCGCGCCGAACGGTCACCACTGACCCCTTATCCGTTTGATAGGTTCCGGCCAGCGCCCGCCAACGCCCGCATGCGCATAATCGAGGCATGACGAAGGCGGAGGGCGACCGGGCACAGGGGACACGCGCTCCCAGCGCGCTGCCCCGGCTGCTCGCCGCCGGAGTCAAGGGCGTGCACCGGGTCCGCCGGCAGGCGACGGCGGTCTCGCCCGCCTTCGATCTCGCGTACGTGCGCAGCGGACCGCCGAGCCGGACGCCGATCGTGATCATCCCCGGCGGTCCCGGGCTGGGCTCGGTGCTCCCCTATCGCCGGCTCCGCCGTGCCGCCGCGGCACGCGGGCTCGACGTCATCATGATGGAGCACCGCGGCGTGGGGCTGTCCCGCGGGGACCTCGACGGGCGGAGCCTGCCCCTCTCCGCGATGCGGGTCGCCGAGGTGATCGACGACCTTGCCGCGGTGCTCGACCAGGAGGGCGTGCGCACCGCGCACATCGCGGGATCCTCCTACGGCAGCTACATCGCGGCAGGCTTCGGGGTGCGCCACCCGAGCCGGGTCGCCGGGATGCTGCTCGACTCGACGTTGCAGTCCGTCGCCGACCGCGACGCCGAGCGCACCCTGATCCGGCAGCTGTTCCTCGATGCCGACACCCGGATCGCCGGATCCGTGCGCGCGCTGCTGCGGGAGGGATCGGATCCGCGGCTCCTGCTCGGCGTGCTCCGCGCCGCCTACGAGCTCGGAGGCGAGGAACTGCTCGGCTCTCTGCTGCAGCAGCGCGTGCACGGCGCGCGGCGATCGGGCCGGCCGCACGGATCGGTGTGGGCGGCGCTGGAGACCTACGTCGACCGGGCGGAGTCCGACGCGCACGTGCCCGGGTTCTACGAGTTCGACCTG
Organism: Microbacterium sp. 22242; assembly: GCF_052045495.1. NCBI lineage: Bacteria > Bacillati > Actinomycetota > Actinomycetes > Micrococcales > Microbacteriaceae > Microbacterium > Microbacterium sp. 22242. The sequence continues at coordinate 142,573 of NZ_JBQEOZ010000009.1, forward strand.
GTCGGGGAGATCGCGTTCCGCGAGCTGGGATTCGGACCCGATCCGGACGGATCCGTGCTCGATCCCTCGCTCACCTACGCCCCGATCGCGGACCGGTTCGCGCAGTTCGCCGGCGAGCCGTTCGACCTGCCCGCCGCGGCCGCCGGCTTCGCCTGGCCGACCGTGCTGCTCGCGGGATCCCGAGACCTGCGCACGCCGGCGGCCGTCGCGCGGCGGCTCGCGGCGACCGCGCCCGACGCCGTGCTCGTCGAGATCCAGAACGGGCACAGCGCGCTCGAGTCGCATCCGCTCGCCCTGCTGCACGCCCTGGGCCGGCTCAGCCGCGGAGAGCAGCGCCGGCTGCCGGACGAGGCCGCGGCCATGGACCTGCTGCCGCGACGGGGCCTCGTCGCCGGCCTGCCCCGGCTGCTCGCGACCGGCGCCCGCTGGGAGGCGGCACTGCGGGCGTGACCTGCGGCCTCGGCCGCCGGAACGGACCTCGGGCGCCGGAGCGGAATGGATTCCGGATCCATTCTGTTGCATAGATCATGCCTCGCACAGATCTCCTCGCCGCCGACACCGCGATGGGCGCGGTGACGCTGCTGGTCGCCGACCTCGACGCGATGACGGCGTACTACCGCGACGCCGTCACGATGCGCGTGCTGTCGGCCGAGGGCGATCGCGTCGTGCTCGGCCGCGGCACCACGCCGGTGCTGATCCTGCAGCACAGCCCGGAGCTGAGGCGCGCCGCGCCGCGCACGGCCGGACTGTTCCACACCGCGATCCTGTTCGAGACCCAGGCGGCCCTGGCCGCCGCGCTGTACTCGGTCGCCCGGCACGCCCCCGGTACGTTCACGGGCAGCGCAGACCACCTGGTCAGCCAGGCGTTCTACTTCACCGATCCCGAGGGCAACGGCGTCGAGCTGTACTGGGACCGCGACCGCACGCAGTGGAGCTGGACGCACGGGCGGATCGAGATGGACACGCTGTATCTGGATCCGAACGCGTTCCTCGGCGAGCACCTCACCGAGTCCGGCGCCGAGGACCCGGTGATCGGCGCAGCGACCGTCGGGCACGTGCACCTCTCGGTGGGCGACGTGGCGTCCGCACGCGAGTTCTACGTGCACCGGCTCGGCTTCGAGACCACGAGCGAGCTCGGCGGGACCGCGCTGTTCGTGAGCGCCGGGGGCTACCACCATCACATGGCGATGAACACCTGGAACAGCGCCGGCGCCGGACGCCGCTCTCCGGCGCTCGGCCTCGGCGCAGTCGACATCGTGGTGCCGTCGGCGGACGAGCTCGGATCCGTGGCCGAGCGCATGACGCACTTCGGCGTGCCGGTGCGCGACGACGGGCGCACGCTCGCGTTCGAGGATCCCTGGGCGAACGCCATCCGCCTCACGACCGCGAGCTGAGCGGACCGACGCGGACCGCCGCAGCCCGGCCGAGGCGGACCGCCGCGCCGGGACCCGACGAGGACGACGGGCGCCCGCGAGATGGAAAACGTCGCTCTCGGCGCACCGCGCGCGGCGTTTTCCATCTCGCACCGTGCCGAGCTCCCGTCGAAAGATGGATTTCGCCGCTCCGACCGCACGGGAAGCGGCGAAATCCATCTCCGGTGACCGCAGGGGACAGCATCCGCGATGGGCGAAGACGACGTCCGCGAACCCAAACGGCGCCGACCGCTCTGCTCAGCCCGGCAGGTGCACCGCGGAGACCGCGCCGTCGGGCCAGGTCACGCACACCGTGACCTCGTCGCCGGAAGAGGGCACGACGACCGCGCTCGGCGCCGGTTCGCTCCCGCGCCCCAGCCGCACGGCCGCGATCACGACGTCACCCTCGGCCACGGCGTCGAAGTCGAGCCGCGGGATCGACGTGACCTCGCCGATCGGCGAGACGCCGGTCTCGGTGCGCACCGAGGGAGCCGCCGCTCCCGACAGCGCACGCAGCTCGGAGCGCAGCCCGTCCACGTCGAGCGACACCTCGCCCGCTCCGACCTCGACCGCGGCCTCGGCGGGGCCGGTCAGGGGCCAGCCGCTCACCCGCACCGGGAGCGGATCCGGCGATACCCCCGACCGGGGAAGGCGCCGGGTCGCGCGCACCTCCCAGGAGCCGCGCACGACGCTCGCCGTGGCGAGCAGCGGACCGTCCGTCACAAGGCCGGCGCGGCCGGATCCGTGGTCGTGCTCGTGACCGTCGGCGCTCGAGTCGACCCAGTGCGCGTCGGCCGTCGAGGTCGCGAACGCGGCGATGCCGTCGTCGCCGATCGCGCCGCGCACGAACCCGGTGCGATGCGTCGACCGGCCCTCCCGATCGAGCGCGCCCACCGTGTTGTCGGCGGGGTCGTCGATCGTGTCGCCGGTCAGCGGGGGCAGGGTCGCGTTCGAGTATCCGAGCCGGGCGTACAGCGTCGAGTCGCCGATGCGGTCGCCCTCGAGACCGTGGTCGGCGCCGTGGTTGATCACGCGCACGATGCCGTCCGCCGCGGTGCCGCTGACCAGCCAGCCCGCCGCGCGGATCACCCGGCGCACGTCGCCCTGCTCGATCGGCAGCGGCTCCTCCACCGCGGTCCACACGTCGTGGTCGGCGGGCAGCATCAGCCCGAGGAAGCCCTTCGACGCCCAGTAGGGCGAGCCCGCGCCCGAGTACGACTGCGCCATGGCCGGCCATTCCCCGAACAGGCCCATCGTGAGCAGCCCGCGCTCGTCGATCGCGCCGCGCTCCAGGAACGCACGCAGCTCGCCCGACGCGGCCCGGCGCAGCATGCCGAGCGGCAGCCTGGTGGCGCCCGACGCCGCCCCCATCCACAGCGGCGCGGCCGTCGCGAACCGGTAGATGAGGCTGCGGCCCTGCAGCACCGGCATGCCGTCCGCGCCGATCAGCGCGGCGTAGTCGTCGAGGAAGTCGACGAGCCGGGCGCGGAAGACGGGCGTGAGCGGACCGGATCCGAACGCCTCGGCGCCCTGCGATCCCGCCCAGAGCAGCGGGTACAGGTGCATCGCCCAGCCGCAGTAGTAGTCGTAGGCGCGCACGGCTCCATCGGCCCACCAGCCGTCGGCCTGGTAGTAGTCCTCGATCCGGGCGAGGTCGGCGCCGATGCGCGCGGGCTCGTGCGGCCCGCCGACCGAGGCGAGGAACGTCTCGACGGTGATCCGGAACCACAGCCAGTTGTTGTCGGGGTACCGGCCGCGCGGGCTCAGCGCGAGCCAGTCCACGATCCGCTGCTGTGCGGCGGCGTCGAGCGCGTCCCACAGCCACGCGCGGGTGAGCTGCAGGCCGAGTGCGATCGACGCGGCCTCGACCTGCACCTGCGGCTTCTCGTCCGGGCGCAGCCAGCGCTCCGAGTTCGCGGGGTCGGTCCCGGCGACGAGCCCGTCCCGGTACCAGTCCAGGAAGCCGCGCGGATCCTCCCCGCGCTCGCCCGCGAGCCGGAACGCGAACAGCATGAACGACCGGGCGAAGCCCTCCAGCCCGTCGCTCTCGGCGCCGCTGCCGCTGATCTGCCCCGGCAGCCGCACCTGGCTGCGCGAGGGGGTGAAGTACGGCCGCAGCGACAGCAGCAGGTGGTCGGCGACGGCCGCCCAGTGCGCGCGCGTCCAGCCGGTGTGCGGCGACAGCGCCCGGTCTTCGGGCGGCAGGGTCAGGCGGGCGGGATCGAAGGCGGTCACGGGGTCTCCTTCACGAGAGAGGTGTCGTCGGGGTCTGGGGCGGCGGCCGGTGCGAGGGCACCGGGGGCCTCGATGTTCGGCCGCAGCGAGGATTCGCGCACGTGCAGTTCGGGGCTGAGCTTGACGCGGAACGCGGGGCGGCCGCTGCCGGCCTCGAGCCGGGCGATCAGCAGGTTCACGGCCTCGCGTCCGACGTGCTGCTTGGGCGGGCGCACGGCCGTGATGGCGGGATCGCCGAAGCGGGCGACGTCGTCGTCGTAGGCCACGATCGCGAGGTCGTGCGGCACCCGGATGCCCCGGTCCAGCGCATGCTGCTCGAGGGCGAGGGCCTGCGGATCCGGCAGCACGATGACGGCGGTCGTCCCGGTGTCCTGGATGGTCTGCAGCGCGTCGTCCATCGCCGTCTCCCGCCCCGCGGTGTCGAAGCGCACGCCGTTGATGCACGCGACATCGGCCGGGAGTCCGAGCGAGCGCAGCGTGTTCTCCCACCCGCGCCGCACGTACCGGCCGGTGGGCCGCTCGGTCTCGGTGATCAGCCCGATCCGCTCGTGGCCCTGTTCGTGCAGATGCCGCACGGCGAGTGCGGCGCCCGCCGTGTGGTCGGACACGACCGAGTCCAGCTGCGGTGCGGCGGCCGCGGAGCGCACCCTGCGCTCCGCCAGCACGACCGGCACCGGCAGCGCGTCGAGCCACTCCAGCATCTCGATCGCGTGCTCCCCGAACGTGTCGGGGGCGACGATGAGCCCGTGCAGCCCCGGCGTGTTCAGCAGCGCCTCGACCTGGCGGCGGTTGTCGCGCAGCTCGTAGGTCGACGCGCGCAGCAGCAGCCGGGCGCGCAGCTGCGCGGCCTGCGCCCTGGCGCCGTGCACGATGGGCGGCCAGTAGTAGTCGAGCGAGGGCACGACCATGCCGATGGTGTAGCGGGTGACGCCGGGGTCGTGCCCGGCCAGCGCCGGGCTGAGGCCGGGTTCGAGCGCGCTGCGCAGCGTCGCCCCGCCGTGCACGCGCGTGACCAGTCCCTGCTGCGCGAGCGTGTTGATGTCGCGCCGGATCGTGAGCTCGCTCACGCCCAGGTGCGCGGCGATCGTGGACACCGTCACCGATCCGTGCTCGCGGATCTCGTCCATGATCCGCTCCCGGCGCTGCAGCGCGAAGAGCGGATCCCGCCCGCTCACGACAGCTCCTCGATCACGGTGGAGAACGTGCCGGCGCGTCCGCGCATGTCGTAGACGAGGCGGGTGAGCCGCGGGCCCCAGACCGCGATGAGTTCGGGGTCGTCCAGCTCCCACACCTCGAGCGCGGGCACGACCGGCGCGCCTCCGTCGTCCGCGGAGATGCGGATCCTCCGGCCGTCGGCAGCGACCTCGACGGTGCCGCCGGACGCGGTGACATCCCCCGCCGCGATGAGGTGCACCCGGTGCGCCCCGTCCTCGCTCAGCCGCCAGCGGTCGGCGACCTCGACGCGCTCGGCTCCGCCCGCGGACCCGGATCCGTCGAAGCGGAACGTGCGGAGCCACGAGTCGCCTGCGGCGAGCGGATAGGCACCGGCGAGCTCCAGTTCGAGCACGGCGCTCTCGCTCTGCGCGGCCGATCCCGGCTCGCCCTGGGGCGCGGAGACCACCCGCGCGGTGAAGGCCGGCCCCTCACCCTGCTCGAGACCGAACGGCGCGGGAGCGCTGTGCCAGCCGCTCTGCATCGCCCGGATCCCGTACCGGCCGGCGCTGAAGGTCTGCGCGGTGTAGGTGGGCTTGCCCACGTCGACGAGCAGCTGCCGGCCGCCCGCCGCGATGACGAAGGATCCGAGATCCTTGTGGTTGTGGTTCTCGTCGTTCGTGCCGCCCTTCGCGGCGAGCGCGAGGCCGGCACTGGTCCCGGCTGCGGCGCGGCGCACGAACACCTGCACCGACGGCAGCCAGACCGCGGCGGGCAGAGGCGCCGGTCCCGGCTCCGCGTCCCGCCAGGCGGTGTCGGCGAGCGCGCGGACCAGCCGGGGCAGACCGCCCGCGACATCGGCTACGGGCCCGTCCGGCCGGCGGGCGGCGCACGCCCACTGCGTCACCCGCGCATCGCCGGTGAGGCGGCCCCAGCGGAACGGGAGCTGCCACGGCTCGTGCCCGCGCGAGCGCGCCCAGCCGTCGGCCGCGTTCACGTACCAGTCGACGCCGAGGTGCATGCGCATCGGGAAGCGCAGGGTCTCTGCGACGACGGGGATCCGGGTCGCATCGAGCCCGCCGTCCGTGATCGCGGCGACGGTGTCCAGCATCTCGAGCATGCGCCCCGCGCCGTTCCACCAGTACGCCACGCCCTCGTCGATCGCACCGTCGGCCGGCAGCCCGGCGACGTAGCGATCGAGGCTGTCCAGCGCCCGCGCGAGCATTCGCGCGACCCGGTCGGCGTCGTCGAGCAGCAGCACCGCGGCGAGCAGCACGTTGCCCAGGATCCAGGGGTTCCAGTTGTTGACGTCGCGCCAGTACCCGAGCCACCACAGGTCGTCGCGGGTCTCGAACGGGGTGAACACCCGCGTCTCCGCCTCGTGCCGGATGCGCTCGCGGAGACCGGGCCAGCTCTCATCCCAGCGGGGCCCGAGGATGCGGTCCGCGACGGCCAGCTGGGCGACGACCTCGCCCGCGAACAGGTCGAGGTAGGGGGCGGCGACATCGGGCAGCACGAATCCGCGCCGGGCGTGCGCGTCGTCGTGCGCGGGCAGCGACCAGGTGCTCTGCTCGCAGAGCACGACGGCGCCGTCCGCCGCCTCGTCGATCCATGTCGGGTCGCCGGTGGCCGCCGCGGCGATCACGGCCCTGCTGAGCCGCTCCTGCCGGTCCGCCACCACCCGCTCGTAGGTCGCGCGGTCGCCGTCGCGGACGTACCGGGCGAAAAGGGAGCCGAGGGCGTCGGGCCAGGCGCGCCCGCGATCGGCCGCCGCCGCGGCCTCGATGCGTTCGATCGTGATCGGATCGGCCCGATCCCAGACCTCGCGACACTCGATCGAGGGGATCCGCGTCCGCTCGCGCAGCGTCTCGGCGGAGACACCGCGGAATGCCGTCCGCAACGCGTCCGCACGCATCGTCGTACCCCACTCGGCGAACAGCGGACCGCGGAATTCCGCGACACTCACGGCCGTTCCGTCGGGCGGCACCGCATGCGCGCTGACCCGGGAGAGGGCGTCCAGATCGGGGCTCCGCGTCATGGCTCAACCTTCGCTTGTGCTTGTATTTGTTCGACTCTGAACGTTTGGTTTCGTCTCGAACGAGTCCGAGTATCTACTGAGTTCAGCGACGATGCAATGCCCTGCTTCGTCGGGATCCGACGAAGGACGGGAACCTCCGGGAATGACCGCAACGACCACCCCCAACGCTCTCGTGGTGATGTCACGCGAGGTGTTCGAGCGCCAGTTCGACGCCGCACGCCTCGCCCGGCTGCGCCGCCTGGCGGCTGTCCCGGAGCCGGTCTTCACGGACGATCTGGACGACCCCGCTCTCGCCGCACGGCTCGCCGAGGTCGAGGTGCTGCTGACGGGCTGGGGCGCCCCGCGCCTCGACGCCGCGCGCCTGGACCGGATGCCGGACCTGCGCGCGATGCTGCACTGCGCCGGCTCCATCCGCGCGCAGGTGAGCGAGGAGTTCTGGCGGCGCGGGATCCGCGCGACCTCGGTTGCGGAGGCCAACGCGGTGCCCGTGGCGGAGTTCACCCTCGCCGCGATCATCTTCGCCGGGAAGAAGGCGCCGTTCATCGCGGCGGATCCCGAGACGCGCCGGCAGAACGGCCTGCGCGCGGAGCGCTTCGGCGGGCTCGGCAACCTCGGCCGCACGATCGGCGTCGTCGGGTTCAGCCGCGTCGGCCGGCGGGTCGTGGACATCGTGCAGCAGCTCGAGGGCGTCACGGTCCTCGTCGCGGATCCCTACGCGGATCCGGTCGAGATCGCCGCGGCGGGGGGCGTGCACACGACGCTCGAGGAGCTGCTGCCGCGCGTCGACGTGCTCTCGCTGCACGCACCGGAGCTGCCGTCCACCCGGCACATGATCGGCGCGGCGCAGCTCGCGGCCCTGCAGGATCACGCGACCGTGATCAACACCGCGCGAGGCAGCGTGATCGACACCGTCGCGCTCGAGCGCGAGTGCGCGAGCGGCCGGCTCAACGCGATGCTCGACGTGACCGACCCCGAGCCGCTGCCCGCGGACTCGCCGCTGTACCGCCTGCCGAACGTCATGATCACGCCGCACCTGGCGGGCTCGCTCGGCTCCGAGCTGTACCGCATGACAGACGCGGCCCTCGACGAGCTGGAGCGCTTCGCCGCCGGCATCCCGCTGCAGGACGAGGTCACCGTCGACGCCCTGCAGCTCAGCGCTTGACCCGCATACCCATCCCATCCGCACCCGCACCACCCGCATTCACCCCAAAGGAGAACCTCGCATGAAGCGATCCCTCATCGCCGTCGGCACCGTCGCCGCAGCGGCGCTCGCCCTCGCCGGCTGCGCCGGCACGTCCACCCCGGCCTCCTCCGCCTCCGGCGGCGCCACCACGCTGCGCATCTCGGTGTGGAACTACGCCCAGACGCCCGAGTTCAAGGCGCTCTTCGACGCGTTCCACAAGGCCAACCCGGACATCACGATCCAGCCGGTCGACATCCTCGCGGCGAACTACGAGGACAAGGTGACGACGATGCTCGCCGGCGGCGACACCACCGACATCATCACGGTCAAGAACCTGACCGACTTCGGCGGGTACGCGCAGAAGAAGCAGTTCGTCGGCGTGAACGATCTCGTGAAGGCGCTGCCCGCCGACAAGATCCCGGCGCTCGGCGAGTACAAGGCCGACGGCACCTACTACGCCGTCCCGTACCGCCAGGACTTCAGCGTGCTGTTCTACAACAAGCAGCTGTTCAAGGACGCCGGCGTCGCCGATCCCTCCTCCCTCACCTGGGACCAGTTCGCTGCCGACGCGAAGAAGCTCACCACCGGCGACGGCGCGGACAAGGTCTACGGCGCCTACATCCACACCTGGAACTCGATGGTGCAGGGCTATGCGTCCGCCCAGCAGGACAAGAGCTTCGACAAGCCCGACTACTCGTGGATGAAGGACCAGTACGACCTCACCCTGGGCATGCAGAAGGACGGGACGATCCTCGACTACGGCACCGCGAAGAGCCAGCAGGCCCAGTACAAGACGATCTTCGAGACCGGCAAGGCCGCGATGGTGCCGATGGGCACCTGGCTCATCTCGCCGCTGCTGGCCGACACGGCCGCGGGGACGACGAAGGTCGACTGGGGCATCGCGCCGATCCCGCAGCTCAAGAGCGGATCGAAGGTGACGACCATGGGCGGCCCGACCGGCTTCGGCATCAACAAGAACTCGAAGAACCAGGCCGCGGCGAAGAAGTTCCTGTCCTTCGCGGCCGGCCCGGACGGCGCCAAGGCCGTCGCCTCGATCGGCATCGTGCCCGCCTACCACAGCGACGAGATCACCAAGCAGTACTTCGCCCTGAAGGGCATGCCGCAGGACGCGATCTCGAAGAAGGCGTTCACACCCGACACGATCCGCCCCGACGGCGCTACCGGAACCCTGGCGGCCCAGCTGCAGGCCGTGCTCGACCAGGAGCACCAGCTCATCATGACCGGCAGCAAGTCGGTGGACGACGGCATCGCCGAGATGGAGAGCCGCGTCAAGTCCGAGGTGCTGAACCAGTAATCGGTCCACGCCGGATCCGGTCGCTGAGCCTGTCGAAGGGCCCGTCCCTTCGACAGGCTCAGGGACCGACCAGAACACTCTCCACCCGACCCGGAGCAGAGACACCATGACCACTCTCACAGACCGACCGCCCGCGGCACCGCCGCGTTCGGTGGCGAGCCGCCGGCTGCGCCGGCGCAGCATCCTCATCGGCTGGAGCTTCATCCTGCCGAACTTCCTGGGGTTCGCACTGTTCACCCTGGTGCCGGTGATCGCCGCGTTCGTGCTGGCGTTCATGAACTGGGACGCCTACAACCCGCCCACGTTCGCCGGGTTCAAGAACTTCATCCGTCTGTTCGGCGACCAGAACTTCCACGTCGCGCTCGGCAACACCCTGCTCTACGCGATCGGGCACGTGCCGCTGACGCTCGTCTGCTCGCTGGGGCTGGCGATCCTGCTCAACCAGAAGCTGCGCGGCATCGCGTTCTTCCGGGTCGCGATCTTCTTCCCGTACATCACCTCGCTCGTGGCCATCGCGATCGTCTGGAACATGCTCTTCGATCCGGTGAACGGCCCGATCAACCAGTTGCTGCACCTGCTCGGGATCGCGAACCCGCCGGGATGGACATCGAGCACCGGGTGGGCGCTGCCCGCCGTCATCATCACGAGCGTGTGGCGCGACATGGGCTACTACATGGTGCTGTTCCTCGCGGGCCTGCAGGCGATCCCGCAGGAGTACTACGAGGCCGCCGCCATGGACGGCGCCGGACGCTGGCGCACGTTCTGGAACATCACCCTGCCGTCGCTGCGCCCCACCACGTTCCTCGTGCTCGTGCTGCTGAGCGTGTCGAGCTTCAAGGTCTTCGACCTCATCTTCGTGATGACCGGGGGAGGCCCCGGGCGCGCGACGCTCGTGCTCTCGCAGCTCATCTACCAGGACGGCATCCTGAACGGCCAGTTCGGCTACTCCTCCGCGATCTCGCTCGTGCTGTTCCTCATCGTCCTGATCGTCACCGTGTTCCAGTTCCGTATCCAGCAGAGGCGGGAGCGCTGATGTCCACCCTCACTTCCGACCTCGCCCAGGAGCTCGACGGCGGGCGGGTGCCGCCTCCGGTCGTGAGCCGGCGCGGCGGCCGCCGGATCCGCACGAGGATCGGCCGCGTGGCGATGTACGCGCTGCTGGTCGTGCTGCTGACCGTCGTGCTGCTGCCGTTCCTGTGGATGCTGTCATCGTCGTTCAAGCACGACAACGAGGTGCTCACGGTGCCGGTGCAGTGGCTGCCGAAGACCTTCGTCTGGAGCAACTATTCGGAGATCTGGACGCAGATCCCGATGGGCGGCTACCTCGCGAACTCCGCGTTCCTGGCCGTCGTGATCACGATCCTGCAGGTGCTCACGGGCAGCTTCGCCGCCTACGGCTTCTCGAAGGTGCGCTTCCCCGGGCGGGACGCGCTGTTCCTCGCGTACATCGCGACGATCGCCGTGCCGTGGCAGGCGTACATGATCCCGCAGTACGTGATGATGCAGAAGGCGGGCCTCACGAACACGTTCACCGCGCTCATCCTGCTGCAGGCGTTCGGAGCGTTCGGCGTCTTCCTGATGCGGCAGTACTACATGACCATCCCCGACGAGCTCAACGAGGCCGCGCGCATCGACGGCCTCAGCGACTACGGGATCTGGGCGCGGATCATCCTGCCCCTCTCGAAGCCTGCGCTCGCCTCGCTCGCCCTGCTCACGTTCGTGAACACCTGGAACGACTACATGGGGCCGTTCATCTACCTCTCCAGCAACGAGCTGTGGACGGTGCAGATCGGGCTCAAGTCGTTCATCGGGCAGTACTCGGCGCAGTACGCGCTGATCATGACCGGATCCGTGATCTCGATCGTCCCGATCCTGGTGATCTTCCTCGCCGGGCAGCGCTACTTCATCAGCGGCATCGCGACGAGCGGGATGAAGGGATGAGCGCCGTGGCCGGCCAGCGCGCATCCCGAGCGCCGCGGCGGGGGATCCTGCGCTTCCGGCAGGAGACCATGGAGTCGATGTTCGGGTACGCGTACACGATCCTGATGACGGATCTGCTGCTCGTGCTGGCGAACCTGCCGCTCGCGGTGCTGCTGTTCGTCGCACACGACGCGCTGCAGGCCTGGCCGACCGTGCTGCTGCTCTCGCTCACGCTCGCTCCCTCGCTCGCCGGAGCGTTCGAGGTGTATCGCCGGATGCGCGGCGACGCGCCGCCGCGCCCGTTCGCCGCGTTCTGGCACGGCTACCGCAGCCGCGGTGCGCCGGCCGCGCTGCTCGGCCTCGCCACCGCGCTCGTGATCGGGTTCGTCCTGTACGACGGCGCGATCCTGACCGGCACGGTATGGGCGCCCCTGCTCGCGCCGACCCTGGCCGTGGTCGCCGCATGCGCCCTCGTCACGTGCACCTCCGCCGTCGCCGGGCTCGTGCTGTATCCGCAGGCGTCGGTGCGCGCGATCGTGAAGGCCGCGGTGTACCTGTCGGTGCGGCGCTGGTACTTCAGCGTGTTCGCGCTCGCGCTGCTCGGGATCTCGGCGGCCGCGGTCCTCGTGCAGCCGGTGCTCGGCGCCCTCGTGCCCGGGCTGCTGCTCTACGTCGTGTTCGCGAACGCCGAGTTCGCGTTCCGCCGCGCCCTGGAATCCTGATCCGCCCGCCCGCCGGAGAGGCCCCGATGTCCCGCGCTTTCGACGACCACCATTTCGACTACGCCCCCTGGGACTTCTGGGATCACGCCTCGGAGGAGGACGTCGCCGCGCAGCTCGAGCTGCAGCGGCGATTGGTCGAGGAGGAGCCGGGATCCGCGCTCGGTGAGAGATGCTTCCTCTCGGCGCTCGCCGCCGTGCAGACCTCGACGCTGACCCTCGGCGATCGCAGCTACGTCGCCGCGAACGCGCATCTGTCCGGCGACGTCCGCCTCGGCGCGGACTGCTCGGTCAACGTCGGCACGGCGATCCGCGGGACGGTGCGGATCGGCGACAGCGTGCGCATCGGCGCCTCGAGCTCGATCCTCGGCTTCAACCACGGGTTCGATCCCGGGGTCGAGATCTTCCGCCAGCCGCACACGTCTCGGGGGATCACGATCGGCGACGACGTCTGGCTCGGCGCCCACGTGGTGGTGCTGGACGGCGTGCGCATCGGGTCGGGCGCCGTCGTGGGCGCAGGATCCATCGTGACGAAGGATGTGCCCGCCGGGGCTCTCGTCGCCGGCAATCCGGCACGGATCCGCCGCTGGCGCGAGGATCCCGCCGAGGCCCTGCGCGTGCGGCTGCGCGCATTCGACGCCGGAATCCGCACGGACGCGCCGGCGATCCTCGATGCGGCGTGGCGTCCCGATCTCGGCGTCTACGCAGACAAGCCCGGCGACGCGCCGACGCTGCGCGCCCAGTGCGACGCGATCGAGATCTCCAGCGCCATCGCGGGGGCTGCGCCGCTCCATCGCGCACGCGCGGAGTTCGCGCACCGGCTCTCCGCACTCCAGGATCCGGCCACGGGCCTGTTCCCCGAGCTGAACGCCGACGGGCGCGCCCGTCCGTTCGCCGGGGCTTTCGCCCAGGACGGCGCGGATTACCGGATGCTCTGCACGGGCTACGCTCTGGATCTGCTCGGATCGCCGCTCGCGCACCCGGTCGCCCATCCTCTCGAGATCGACGGCGATGCTCTCGTACGCGATCTCGAGAATCTGCCGTGGCGGGAGCAGACCTGGACGGCCGGCGCGATCGTCGACGCGCTCGGCACCGCGCTGCGCTGGGATTCGGTGCTCTCCCCCGTCGCCGCGGCCCGCCCCACGGCCACGCTGTTCGGCTGGCTCCTCCTGCACGTCTCGGACGAGACCGGGATGTGGGGATCGGTCCCCGCGGACGGCGACCTTCTGCAACTCGTGAACGGGTACTACCGTCTGACCCGTGGCACGTTCGCCCAGTTCGGCGTCCCGCTGCCGCATCCGGAGCAGGCCGTGGACACCGTGCTCCGCCACGTCCAGGACGCGCGCTACTTCGCGCCGGAGCGCCAGAACGCCTGCAACGTGCTGGACGTCGTGCACCCGCTGTGGCTGCTGGGCCGGCAGAGCACGCATCGCGCGGCCGAGGCGCGGGATGTGCTCGCCCGCCTGCTCTCCGATGCGCTCGGGCACCACCGCCCGGGCGAAGGGTTCGGGTTCGCCGCGCCCTCGCCCGGACGGGAACGCTCCGCGGCGCAGACGCCGGGACTGCAGGGAACCGAGATGTGGCTGTCGATCATCTGGCTCGCGGCGGACGCGCTCGGGCTGTCGTCGGAACTGTCTTTCCGGCCTCGCGGAGTCCATCGTCCCGAGCCGGCGTTCGGAAAGACCTGGCGCTGAGCCACTCGGCCGCATCGGCCGGAGGCGGAGAGGGCCGCCGCGATGACGGCCCCCTCTGCTGCGGTCAGCGGGACGCGAGGATTCGCACGTCCCAGGATCCGAGTTCCAGCACGGATCCTGCGGGCAGCTCCTGTCCGGTGAGCACGTCCTGCGCGGCCTCCGGCAGCGGGTAGGCGCTCGGCTGCCAGGACCAGTTGTGGATCACGTGGATCGCCTCGCCCGCGCTGTTGCGCGAGTTCTGCACCGACTGCGTCTCGGAGTCCGGACGCCAGCCCGGCTCCCCGCCGCCGACCGACACCGCCCAGTCCGCGATCGCCCGCGCGAACGTGTGATCCGGCACCGTGCCGACGTACGTGATCCGCCCCGCGCCGTGCCGCTTCGTGGTCGCCGCGGGCCAGCGACCGTAGTGCGGGTGCACGTAGTCGGCGAGCACCTCGGCGCCGTCGACCTGCAGTCCGTCCGCCCAGAGCGTCGCCTGCGTGCCCTCCGGCAGCGGCAGAGCGGCGGACCCTTGCACCGGGACGGGCGTGCGCAGGTTCGAGAACTCGTCGTACCCGACTCCCGCGGCCTCATCCAGCAGCGCCGGCTTGCGCTCGATCCTGGCCCGCGCCTGCTCGTCCTCGTAGCCGGTGCGGATCCCGAGCACGAGGTGGCCGCCTGCCGCCGCGTAGTCGCGCAACCAGACCAGATCCGCGTCGGTCGCGATCGTGAAGGCCGCGGCGACCAGCACCGGCATCTCCTTCGCGTACGCCGCCGGATCCTGCCCTCTCAGCTGTGCGGCATGCACCGCCCTGCCCTGCAGCCCCGCGTCGAAGACGCCGCGCACGAAGGCGTTGCGCACGGTGTGGAACGCGCGCCGGTCGGGCTCGCCCGCGATGTTCAGCGACGGGTGCTCGGCCTGCGCCCACTTGCTGTCGGTGTCGAACAGGATCGCGACGTCGGCGTCCGGGGTGAGCCCGGCCACCCGTGGGCCGGCCGCGCCGAGCTCCGCACCGAGCTGCGCGAGCTCACGGTAGACCCTGCCCGGCTGCTGGCTGTGCGGCAGGATCCCGCCCCAGTACGTCTCGGCTCCGGCGTGCAGCGTGTGGAAGTGCCAGTACTCGATCATGGCGGCGCCGCGCGAGACGAGCGCCCACGCCGCCTGACGCCACTGCCCGTCGAAGGCGGGCTCGTTCATCCACGCCATGCCGATCGCCTGCGCGTTCGTCTCGGTCACCAGGAACGGCGCCTGCTTCGTGCCGTACATCCGGTCCGCCGAGTTGATCAGCGCCCAGACGCCGCTGCTCGTCCAGAACTGCGGCGGATCGTCGCTGTTCGGCAGCTGCAGCCCTTCCTGCATCCGGTAGTACGGGTTGCCCGCGGTGATGTCGAGGCTCCGCGTGAGCCGCTCCTCGTCCGCGGTCTCCCGGTCGTAGGCGATGCAGGTCGTCACGAACTGATCGTCGCGGGCGTACTCGCGCACCAGCTCGGCCTGCCAGGAGATGAAGCCGGTCGTGATCGCGCCCTGGAACCGCCGCCAGGCGAGCGAGTACTGCGGCTGCGCGTTGCCGTCCGGCCGCCAGAGGTCCGACCAGTCCGAGAGCAGGTGCGACCAGTAGGTGAGGCCCCACCGCCGGTTCAGCTCCGCCACCGTGCCGTACTCGCGGCGCAGCGCGTCGACGAAGCGCTGGAAGACCTGGTCGTTCGAGAACGCGACCATGCCCGGCTCGTTGTCGACCTGGTAGCCGATCACGGCCGGGTGGGCGGCGTACCGCCCGACGATCCTGCGGATCACCCGCTCCGCATGGAACAGGAAGGCGGGGTGCGCGTAGTCGATCTCCTGCCGGGCGCCCCAGCCCATCCGCTCGCCGGTGCGGCGCTCGGCGTTGACCTCCGGCAGCTGTCGCGCGAGCCACATCGGCACGGCGTACGTCGGCGTGCCCAGGATGACCCTGATGCCGTGCGCGTGCGCCGCATCGAGCACGGGCTCGAGCCAGTCCAGGTCGAAGACGCCGTCCTCCGGCTCCCAGGTCGACCACACCGACTCGCCGACGCGGATGACGGTGAAGCCCGCCTCCGCCATGAGGCGCATGTCCTCATCCAGCCGGGGGCTGGGCAGATACTCGTGGTAGTACGCGGCGCCGAACAGCACCGATTCGTCGAAGTGTCCCATCGGGTTCCCTCCTGGGGTGTTCGTGGTGGTGGCGGCGGTCGCGGTCATCCCTTCACCGCCCCGGCGGTGAGTCCCTCGAGAAGCTGCTTGCGCAGCAGGATGAACACGAGGATCGTCGGGATCGAGGCGAGCACCGCCCCGGCGAGCACGAGGTCGTAGGAGCGGTTCTCCGAGGCGAAGAGGATGTTCAGCCCGAGCGGCAGCGTGTACTGGTTCGAGTCGGAGACGAGCACGAGCGGCCACATGAAGCTGTTGTAGCTCTGCAGGAAGCTCCACACGGCCAGCGCGCCGAGAGAGGGACGCAGCAGCGGCAGCACGACCCGCCAGAACGTGCCGAACTCGCTGCAGCCGTCGATCCGCGCCGCCTCGATGATGTCGTCCGGAACGGACTGCACGATGAACTGCTGCATCATGAAGATCCCGAACGCAGGCGCCACCCACGGCACGATGAGCGAGAACCACGGGTTCGCCAGGCCGCTCTTGGTGACCAGGATGAAGAGCGGCACCAGGATCACCGCGAACGGGATCGACAGCGAGCTGAACATGATGGCGAACAGCACCCGCTTGCCACGGAACCGGAACTTCGCGAAGCCGTAGCCGGCGAGCGCGCAGACGAACACCGACACGACGGTCGCGAGCAGCGATGTGCCCACGCTCATGCCGAACCAGGCGACGAACGGCTGGGTGGACAGCAGGTTGACGTAGTTCTCGAACGTCAGAGGGTTCGGGATCAGGGTCGGCGGCACGGCGAAGATGTCACCGCGCTCCTTCAGGGATCCGCTGAGCGCCCACACCAGCGGCGCGATGAACACGAGGAGAAGAGCGGTGAGCGTGACGTAGAGCAGTACGCGCCGGGCCACGGCACCCGGCCGGGCGGGGCGCACCCGCGGCGGCGGCGGTGCCGCGGCGCGCGTGGGCGCGGGCGTGCGGGTCTGAGCGACGGCGGTCATGATTCCCTCCCGATGCCGAGCAGCCGGTTCAGGCCCTGGCTGATGGCGAACACGATGGCGAAGAGCACGACGCCGGCGGCGGCCGCGTACCCGAACTGCTGCCGCTCGAACGCGGCACGGTAGATGAACATGGCGACGCTCAGGGTCGCCTCGCCCGGCCCGCCCTTGGTTAGCAGGTAGGGCTCGTCGAAGAGCTGCGCGGCGCTGATGAACGAGGTCACCACCACGAACGCGGTGACGGGCCGGATCGCCGGCAGGGTGACCGTGAAGAACGATCGCACCGGTCCTGCGCCGTCGAGCGCGGCGGCCTCGTAGAGCTCACCGGGCACGTTCTGCAGGGCGGCGAGGAAGAAGATCGTCAGGTAGCCGACCGTGCGCCACAGCAGGACGAAGCCGATCGCTCCCTTCGCGATCGTCGGATCCCCCAGCCAGTCGACGTGCGGCAGCCCGAACAGCGCCTGCAGCGAGGCGTTGAGCAGACCGTAGTCGCGATCGAAGATGAGGCTGTAGATGAGCGCGATGACGATCGGCGAGAGCACCATCGGCACGAAGTACGCCACCCGGAACATGTCCCGGAGCCGCAGATCCCGGGCGTTCAGCGCCTGCGCCACGAGCAGCGCCACGGGCACCACGATCAGCACGGCGATCGCGGTGTAGATCGTGGAGTTGATCAGCGCGCCCCCGAAGCTGGTGTCACCGAACAGGTCGGCGTAGTTCCGCAGCCCGACGAAGTCCGGTGCGCCGAGACCCACCCATTCGGTGAGCGACAGCGCGATCGCGGCGAGCACCGGCACGATCATGAACAGGCCGTAGAGGAGGTAGAACGGCGCGATGAAGACGTAGGGGGCCGCGCCCCCGCGGATCCGGCCGCCGCGGGGGCGACGAGTGCGCAGGGCGGGGACGACCGTGAGTTCGGTGTGGGTGCTCATCGCCTGGCCTGCCCTCGGAAGTCGGTCGTGGCGTCGGCGAGCGCCTGCGCGGCGCTGACCTGGCCCTTGTATGCGCGCAGGATGTGCCCGGAGAGCACGGTGCTCATGATCGAGCTGTTCGCGCTCTGGTGGAAGTCGGGCACGTCGTCGACGATGTCGCGGTAGGTCTCGAAGAGGCGCTGTCCGCCGAAATAGTCGTCCTCGAGTGCGGCGAGTTCCGCCGAGTCGAACACCGAGCGGCGGGTCGGCAGGTAGCCCATGGCCTTGTAGCGCGCGACCTGCTGCGCCGGCTCGAGATAAGCGGTCGTGATCAGGTGCATCCCGGCCTCGCTTCCCGGCTTGCCCCGCAGCGCCGCGAAACCGGTGCCGCCGCCGACCGCCGTGCGGCCGCCGCCCTTCGCGAACCGCGGCAGCGCCGCGATGCGCCACTTCCCCTTCTGCTCGGGCACATTCGGCTTGATGCCGTAGCTGGCGTACCAGCTCGGCATGTTGACGCCCAGGATCTTGCCCGATTTCAGGCCGCTCTGCACGCTCGGCCCGTACATGTCGGCGACGGTGGCCAGCGCGCCGGACTGCACCGACTTCGCCAGGAACGCGAGGGCGTCTTCGGCCTCGGGGGTCTGCAGCGCGTCCTTGCCGTCCGCGTCGAACAGGTCGCCTCCGCGCTGCAGCAGATGGATCTGGAAGTTCTGCACGGTGCCGCCGGGATCGCTCGTCGCGACCGCGCCGAGCGCCACGCCTTCACGCTTCGCGAGCGCGGCGCCGACCCTGCCGAACTCCTCCCAGGTGCCGAAATCGGTGGAGAGGCCGAGCCGCTCGTACTCGTCGGCGCGGTGATAGAGCACGGTCAGCGGGGTGTCGGAGTCGAGCGCGTAGAGGCGGCCGTCCTTGCTGAACGGTGTGAGCCGCGCGGTGATGAGGTCGTCCTTGATCGGGGCCACCGCGGCGGTGAAGTCGCTGAGCAGTTCGGCCGCGATGTCGCCTCTCAGCATCCGGGCGAAGTTGCCGATCTCCAGACCCACCACGTCGGGGGTGCCCGTGCCTGCGACGGCCTGCGCGATGAGCTTGGTGACGATGTCGGCCGCGCCGGCCTTGGTGATGTCCAGCGCGTACCGGAACGACGAGTTCGCGTCGGCGAGCGGCACCGCCTTCGTGAAGAAGGCGATGTAGCCGTCGTCATGCGTCCAGAAGGACAGGTCGACGGCGCCGGAGCGGATCGGCGCGGTCGGTGTCGACGCGCAGGCCGCGAGGGCGGGGCTCAGCAAGGCGGCGCTGCCCGTGACGGCGAGCAGCCGCAGAAGGCTCCGCCGGGAGATGCCCGGAGGAGGAGCAGAGGCGGGGATCATGGATTCAGACTCCTGACTACGTAGTCATATTGCGAACCGGCGCCGGTCACGGCGTTGTGGGTCGATCTAGCGCGCGGACGAGGGGGTGCTGCTCGACTCGCGGATCACGAGTTGAGCGGGGAGCGCGCGCTGCAGGCTCTCGGGAGCATGGCCCTCCAGCGCGCGAAGAAGACGGTGCATGCCGATCCGCGAGATCTCCGCGAAGTCCTGGCGCACGGTGGTGAGCGGCACGGACAGGTAGGCCGCGACGTCGATGTCGTCGAAGCCGACCACCGCGACGTCCTCGCCGACGCGTCTGCCCGCGGCCTCGATGGCGGACATCGCCCCGATCGCCATCTGATCGTTCGCGACGAACACCGCAGTGCAGTCGGTGGTCTCCAGAAGCGTCGTCATCGCGTGGTATCCGCTCTGCGGCGTCCAGTCGCCCACGAGCGGATCGGAGATCTCGACACCGTCGTCCTCCAGGGCGCTGCGCCAGCCGGCCAGCCGGCTGTGGCTGGCGAGCCAGTTCATCGGGCCGGCGATGTGGTGCACGGTCCTGTGCCCCTGCACCAGCAGATGCTCCGCGGCGGTGCGGGACCCGCCCCGCTCGTCCGCGCCGACCACGAGTTCGCGAGGATGACTGGTGACCGGCTCCATGCCGAAGGTGAGTGCCTCGATGCCGTCCGGGATGCTCAGCGGGCCGGTGCCGAAGTCGACCGGCTCGGAGAGCACGATGGCCTCGGATCCCTGCCCGACCAGCGCATTGATCGCCTCCTGGATGTCGTCGCCCGCCCCCGGATCCGTGCGGATCACGCTGAGCGCGTAGCCCGCGCCGCGGGCGACGGCTTCGACGCCGGCGAGCACGGAGGTGGGGCCGAAGAAGGTGCTGCCGCCCATCGCGACCACGCCGATGCGGCGGCCGCGTCCGGCGACCAGCGCACGCGCGGCCTCGTTGGGCTGGAAACCGAGCCGCTCGATCACCTCGAGCACGCGCTCGCGCACCGGGTCCGTGACGTACGGCTCCTCGTTCACGACGCGCGAGACCGTCTTCTGGGAGACCCCCGCCTGCCGGGCGACATCCGTCATCGACACGCGCTTGGCGCGGGATCCGGCTTCGGGCATCACCCCTCCTCTCTGACAGGCAGAGCGAGCGTAACCCGAATCTGACTACGTAGTCAAGAGTGGACTCCTGCAGGCGAAGGATGCCCGCTCATGCCCGGCTGGTGAGCAAGCTCGCTCGCATCGTCTCCTAGCGCAGGAAGGCGGCGGCGACGCCGGAGTCGACGGGGATGTGGAGTCCGGTGGTGCGGGTGAGGTCGGGGCCGGTGAGGACGTAGACGGCGTCGGCGACGTTTTCGGGGATGACTTCGCGTTTCAGGATGGTGCGGTTGGCGTAGTACTGGCCGAGGTCTTCTTCTTTGACGCCGTAGGTCGCGGCGCGGTTGGCGCCCCAGCCGGAGGCGAAGATCCCGGAGCCGCGGACGACGCCGTCGGGGTTGATGCCGTTGACGCGGATGCCGTGTTCGCCGAGTTCGACGGCGAGGAGGCGGACTTGGTGGGCTTGGTCGGCTTTGGTGGCGGAGTAGGCGATGTTGTTGGGTCCGGCGAAGACGCTGTTCTTGGAGGAGATGTAGATGATGTCGCCGCCGAGTTTCTGCTCGATGAGGATCCGCGCTGCGGTCTGGGAGACGAGGAAGGATCCTTTCGCCATCACGTCGTGCTGCAGGTCCCAGTCCTTCTCGGTGGTTTCGAGGAGGGGTTTGGACAGGGACAGGCCGGCGTTGTTGACGATCAGGTCGACTCCGCCGAACGCGAGCACGGCTTCATCGAGCGCGGCCTGGACGGCGTCGGCGTCGGCGACGTTCGCGGCGACCCCGATCGCGACATCCGTGCCCCCGAGCTCGGCGGCGGCGGCTTGGGCTTTGGTGAGGTCGAGGTCGGCGATGATCACGCAGGCGCCTTCTCGGGCGAGGCGGGTGGCGATGGCTTTGCCGATGCCACTCGCGGCGCCGGTGACGAACGCGATCCGCCCCTGGTGGGAGCGCGGTTTCGGCATGCGCTGCAGTTTCGCTTCCTCGAGCGCCCAGTACTCGATGCGGAACTTCTCCGCGTCCGAGATGGGGGTGTAGGTGGAGAGGGCTTCCGCGCCGGCCATGACGTTGATCGCGTTGACGTAGAACTCGCCCGCGACGCGGGCGGTCTGCTTGTTGGCACCGTAGGAGAACATGCCGACGCCGGGGATGAGGACGATGAGGGGGTCCGCGCCGCGGATCGCCGGGCTCCCGGTCCCTGAGCCTGTCGAAGGGACGGCGTGCGCGTCGTAGTACGCCTGGTACTCGGTCCGGTACTCCTGGTGCAGCTCGGTGAGGCGCGCGATCTGCTCCTCCACCGTGGCCGTCGCGGGCAGGTCCAGGATCAGCGGCTTCACCTTGGTGCGCAGGAAATGATCCGGGCAGCTCGTGCCCAGCCCGGCCAGGCGGGGGGCGTTCTCCGACGCCAGGAAGCCCAGCACCACGTCCGTGTCCGTGTAATGCCCCACCATGGGGTGATCGGTCGACGCGAGGCCCCGGATGGTGGGCGCCAACGCCGCCGCCCGGGCCCGCCGCTCGCCGTCAGGCAGCGCTTCGAACCCAGCCCGGGCCCCGCCGAACGGCTGAGCCTTCCCGTGCTCGGCGATAAACGCCGCCGCGGTCTCGATGATCCACCGGGAGTGCGCCTCCGCCTCCTCCGACGTGTCCCCCCAGGCGGTGATCCCGTGCCCGCCCAGGATGCACCCGACCGCGTCCGGGCTCGCCGCCTTGATCGCCGCGATGTCCAGACCCAGCTGGAACCCCGGACGCCGCCACGGCACCCACGCCACCCGCCCCCCGAAGATCCGCGCCGTCAGCGCCTCCCCGTCCGCAGCGGTCGCGATCGCGATCCCACTGTCCGGATGCAGGTGGTCGACGTGCGCGGCATCCACGAGCCCGTGCATAGCCGTGTCGATCGACGGTGCCGCACCCCCCTTGCCATGCAGGCAGTAATCGAACGCGGCGACCATCTCGTCCTCACGCTCCACCCCCGGGTAGACGTCGACGAGGGCCCGCAGCCGGTCCAGCCGCAACACCGCCAAACCCTGCTCCGTCAGCGTCCCCAGATCACCCCCGGAACCCTTCACCCACAACAACTCCACGGGCTCACCGGTCAC